>NZ_FPCE01000019.1:0-89777 GCF_900116845.1 Pseudomonas sp. OV546
GCGCGGCAGTTGATCATGCGCTTTTCGTCGACGGCGACGCGGGCGGCGGAGCCTTCGAGTTCGGCGAGGCCTTCGGCGACGTCGAGTTTGTCGAGTGCGGCCTTGGCGCGGATGATCGCAGCGGAGTCGTTGGCGGTCACGTTACGGGCTTCCAGCGCGGCGGCGGCGCCGGCACCGTCGAGGCGGTCCATGTTGGCTTCGCTGGCGTGGCCAGCGTTGGCGCCCTTGATCACCGCTGCACCGGTGTCTTCGTTGTCGACTTCATCCCAACTCAGCATTGAAATACTCCCTTCTGGTCTGTTCTGACGGCCTATCGGGCCGTCCAAAATATAAAATTTGCAGGCGGTTAGGCATTGAAATACGGCGCATAGTGTGGTCGGTATTTACCGATACTGCACACTATGTAGTGGTCTGTTCTGTTTGTGGGCACACTATATGGGGTGTGGTGACGATGGTCAACGCACAAGATGTGCGGCCTGGGGTCGCTGCCGGGCGCCTGATTGACGCCCTATCCAGGACTGGATATGTTGTCTTGCATGAAAAAGCCCCTGCCCGAAGACACCCACCTGATCAGCCAGCTCGAACAGATCGCCGAAGGCTTGAGCAAAACCTTCAGTCCGTTCTGCGAAGTGGTGCTGCACGACTTGCGCGACCCGCAGCACGCGATCCTGGCCATCCATAACAACCTCTCGGGCCGCCAGCCTGGCGACCCGGCCACTGAGCTGGGCCTGGCGCGGATTGCCGATCCCGAGTACCCGCCAGTCATTGCCAATTATCAGAACCAGTTCGCCGACGGCCGCCAGGTCAAGAGCACCTCGATCGGCATCAAGGACACCCGCGGACAATACGTCGCGGCCTTGTGCATGAACGTCGACCTCTCGTTGTTCCGAGGCTTGCAGGGCATGCTGGAACAGTTCGGCTCCGTCAGTGGCGACACGCCCCGCGAGTCTCTCGACCCGTCCGGCGCCGACGCCATTCGTGCGCGCATCGATCAGTTCGCCGCACGCCTGGCCACCACGCCGCGCGCGCTCAAGACCGCGGACCGGCGTGCCTTGATGCGTGAGCTCAAGGATGCCGGCTGCATGGATGTGCGCCGGGCCATGGAAACCGTAGCCTCGCACCTGGGCGTGTCGCGCGCGGCGGTCTACACCTACGCCAAGTAACGCGCGACGGCTTCAATCTCCACCAGATACCCGTGATGCAACTCGGGCACCGGCACCACCGCGCGTGCCGGGCGGTGATCACCCAGTGCGCCGGCGTAGACCTGGTCGAACGCCGGCCAGTGTTCGACCCCCGCCACGTACACCGTGACTTTCACCAGATCCTGCGGCGTGCCGCCGGCCGCCTTGAGGATTTCCAACACATTTACCAGTGCGACCTGGGCCTGTTCGGCAAACGGCGCCGACAGGTTATGCCGCCCGTCCGGGCTGACCGGCAGTTGCCCGGAGATATACAGCGTGTCGCCGTGGCGGATGGCCTGGGAATAATGGCCGGCAGGCTTTGCCGCCGTGGGGGTGTGGATGATGTTCATGGCGCCTCGCTGAGCAGGGTGGCGTACTTCTGGAGATCGACGTTGCCGCCGGTGACGATGATGCCCACGCGCTGGCCCTTGAACTGGTCGCCCAACGCGTGCAGTGCGGCCAGGCCCAGGCAGCCGGTGGGTTCCACCACCATTTTCATGCGCTGCATGAAGAACTTCATCGAGGCCACCAACTCTGCGTCCGACACCGTAAGGATGTCGTTCACCTGCTCGCGGATGATCGGGAAGGTGTAGTTGCCCAAGTGCTGGGTCTGGGCGCCGTCGGCGATGGTCGCCGGGGTGTCGATATGTACGATGTTACCGGTGCGAAACGAGCGCTGGCCGTCGTTCCCCGCTTCGGGTTCGACGCCGTACAACTGGCACTCCGGCGACAAGGCGCGGGTCGACAGCGCCGTGCCCGACAGCATGCCACCACCGCCCAGGCCGACGAACAACGCGTCCAGGGGGCCGGTGAATTCCAGCAGTTCCTTGGCGGCGGTGCCTTGGCCGGCGAGGATATGCGGATGGTCGTAGGGCGGGATCAGGGTCATGCCGTGTTCGTTCGCCAGGGTACGGCCGATCTGCTCGCGGTCCTCGGTGAAGCGGTCATACAGCACCACGCTGGCGCCATACTCGCGGGTGGCCGCGACCTTGGCGGCAGGCGCATCGCCGGGCATCACAATCGTTGCCGGTATGCCCAGCAAACGCGCCGCCAGGGCAATGCCCTGGGCATGGTTGCCCGACGAGAACGCCACCACCCCGGCTTCGCGTTGCCGTGCGTCAAACTGCGACAGTGCATTGAAGGCGCCGCGAAACTTGAATGAGCCGGTGCGCTGCAGGTTCTCGCACTTGATGAAGACCTCGGCGCCGGTCTGTGCGTTGAGCGTTCGAGAGGTGAACACCGGCGTCAGGCAGGCAACGCCCTCCAGGCGTTGGGCGGCGGCGATGACGTCTTGGTAAGTCGGCAGGTGCATGGGACGGACCTCAATGGCATGTCTGGATAAAATATCCATAACAAGACAGATAGTAAAGATTCGTGTGGGAGTGCTAGCGTTTCGAACCTCTCTGATCGCAGGAGGGAACGATGTTGGTCCGACTCGCCGACTGCATCGCCCACTTAGCGCAAGGTTGAAAAGATCATGGTGTCTCGCTGCGATATTAAATAGAATGAATCTCATTTGAGACTCACTCGCGCCGCGCAGGTCGCTTGCCATGAATGATGCTGTTGTTTCGACCCACGCCCCCGAGCTGACGTTGTCGAGCCTGTACCGCGACCATCGCAGCTGGCTGGAAAGCTGGCTGCGCCGGCGCTTGGGCAATGCCTGGGATGCCGCGGACCTGAGCCAGGATACGTTTTTACGGGTACTCGCCAGCGCCCAGCCGATTGCGCAGATGCAGGAGCCGCGCGCGTATCTGGTGACCGTCGGCAAGCGCCTGCTGGTGAATTTCCATCAGCGGCGCAGCCTCGAACAGGCCTATCTGCAGGCCTTGGCGAACCTGCCGGAAGCCTGTGTGCCGTCGCCCGAGCAGCGCTGGCTGGTGCTGGAAACCCTGCAAGCCCTGGATGAATTGCTCGATGGCTTGCCGGTGCTGGTCCGCCGCGCCTTTCTCTGGAGCCAACTGGAAGGCCTGGGCTATCGGGAGATCGCCGAACGCCTCGACGTCTCCGAGCGCACGGTAAAACGCTACATGGCCCAGGCTTACGAACATTGCCTGCTGGTGGACCTGTGAGCCGTGACGTGGCCCGCGCCGCCGCCCAATGGCTGGCGCTGTTGGAGTCTGGCGCGGCCACCGAGCATGATCACGCCGCCTTGCAGCACTGGCGGGACAGCCACCCTCAGCACGAACAGACCTGGCAAAAAGCCCAGACCCTGCGCCAGCGTTTCAGCGCCTTGCCCCAGGCCCTGGCGATGGCCAGCCTCGATCGCCCGCAACCGGGACGCCGCGCCGTGCTCAAGCGCGCGTTGGGTATCGCGGCCTTGGTGCCGACGGCCTGGTTGGTCAGCCGTCAATTGCCCATCGAGGTCTGGCGCGCCGACCTGCACACCGCCACCGGTGAGCGCAAGCGTATCCCCTTGGATGACGGCGGCAACCTGCAACTCAATACCGCCACGGCGGTGGATGTGGACCTGGCACAGCGGCGTATTACCCTGGTGGACGGTGAGTTGGCGTTGAATCTACCCGGCGCGACCGCGATGACCGTGCAGACCCGCTACGGCGAGTTGAGCGTCAGCCAGGCCGACGTGTGCATACGACAACAGGCTGCCGGCTGCCTGGTGTCTGTGCTCAAGGGCGCAGTCCAAGTGCGCGACCGGAACGGGCAGGTGGCGACCCTGCAGGGGGGGCAGCAAGCGCCGCTGAAAGCCGGCGGGCTGGGTGCCTGGGTGCCGTTTGATGTGTCGCAGCTGGGCTGGCGCGACGGTGTGCTGACGGCGCAGAACCAGGCGCTGGGCGATTTTTTGCGGGAGCTGGAACGTTATCGGCCAGGTGTTTTGCGTTGGGAACCGAGCCTGGAGAATTTACGTGTGACCGGCAGCTTCCGCCTCGACGACACCGACCGCATCCTCAATTTGCTTGCCTCGACCCTGGGGCTCGAGCTGCAGGCGCGGACACGGTATTGGGTGACATTGCGCAAAGCAATGAGCTGATCACCCCGTTTGTGTAGTGAGCGGGCTTGCCCCGCGCTGGGCTGCGAAGCGGCCCTAAAACCAAACACCCGGCTCTGTCTGACAGACCGCGGTGTTTTTTATTGGGGCCGCTTCGCAGCCCAGCGCGGGGCAAGCCCGCTCACTACAAGTCTCAGTGGTGTTAGATCACATGGGCGCGGTGCAGCTCGGTCAAGGCCAGTGCCTTGAGCCGGGCCAGCAGCGGATCACGCCGGTCCCTAGGGTGCGGCAGGTCCACCGCCAGTTCCTGGCGAATGCTGCTGGGTCGATTGTCCATCACCAGCACACGGTCGCTCAGGTACAGCGCCTCGTCCACATCATGGGTCACCAACAGCAAGGCGATGGCATGGTGTTTGGCCAGTTGCAGCAGCAGGTCCTGCAGTTTCATGCGGGTAAACGCGTCCACTGCGCTGAAGGGTTCATCCAGCAACAACACCTGCGGGCGTGAATACAGGCCCCGCGCGATGGCGACCCGCTGCGCCATGCCGCCGGACAACGCCTTGGGCAGTGCCTGGGCAAACCCCTTGAGGCCGACTTCCTCGATCAGTTGCGTGACCCAGGCCCTGTCGTAGTGGTTGTCATCGCTGAAACCGATGTTCTGTTCCACCGTGAGCCAGGGCATCAGCCGGGGTTCCTGGAACACAAAGGCGACTTCGCCCTCCGGGCTGTGCAGTTCGCCCTGGAAGTCCTTTTCCAGGCCGGCGACGATGCGCAGCAAGGTGCTTTTGCCGCAGCCGCTGGGGCCCAGCAGGCTCACGGCTTCCCTCGGTTGCAACGCCAGGCGCACCTCGTTCAGTACGGTGGTGTGGGCGAAGCTTTTACGCGCCACATGAATGTCCAGCAGAGGCTGCGCGCTCATTGTCCGGCTCCCTGAAACGTATCGCGCCAGGCCAGGCAGCGCTTCTCCAGTGCCGCGAGCAGGCCATCGCTGACCTTGCCCAGCAGCGCCAACACAATGATCGCGGCCAGCACGATATCCGGCCGCGAGGTTTCCCGCCCGTCGCTGAGCAAATAACCCAGGCCCTTGGTGGCCGCGATCAACTCAGCCGCCACCAAAAACATCCACGCCAGGCTCAAGCCGCTGCGCAACCCGGTAAACAGGCCGGGCAGGGCGGCGGGCAATAAAATGCGGCGCACCAGGCGGCGGCGATTGAAACCATACATTTGCCCGACTTCCACCAGCTTGCGGTCGATATCGCGGATGGCCGCAACCCCATTGAGGTACACCGGGAAGAACGCGCCGATTGCGATCAGCACGATCTTCGACGTTTCGTCGATGCCCAGCCACAGCAGCAACAGCGGCACCCAGGCCAGGCTCGGGATCGAGCGCAGCCCGGCGAAGGTCGGTTCCAGATACGCTTCGGCCTCGCGGCTCAAGCCGACCCACGCGGCAAACATCAACGCCAGGCTGGCGCCGATGGCAAAGCCCAGCAGCACCCGGCCGAGGCTGGCGCTGATGTGTTTCCACAGTGCACCTTCGGCGAGGTCCGTCAGGGTCACGGCGATTTCGCTGGGCGCCGGCATCTGGTACGACGGCAGCCAACCCACACGTACCACCACTTCCAACACCAGCAGGATCAGCGCCGGCACCACCAGGCCCTTGAGCCGTCTCGGCCAGGCACTGCGGTTGATCGCCACGCGCGCGGCAAGGGGCAATGCTTGGGTTTTGCTGGTCATCACGCGCTCCTTCTCCTTAGTGTCAGTGGCCGAACGAGGTGTCGATCAACTGGTCGATCACCTGGTCCACATTCACGCCTTTGCGCACCAACTCTTCGGACACCAGGATCGGCGCGGCGGCCTTGGACGACAGCACATCCTTGCTGCTCAGGAACGGCGTGCTCAGGTCGGTGCGCGACAGTTGCAGCTTGGCCACTTCCAGCGGCAGGCCGGATTCGTCGGCGAGCAGCTTGGCGAATTCATCCGGGTGCTTCACCGCCCAGTCGCGGGCCTTTTCATAGGCGCCGAGCACTTTGGTGATGGTCTGCGGATGCGCTTTGGCAAATTTTTCGGTGACGCTGACCACGCCATAACTGTTGAAATCCTTGTTGCGGTACAGCAGGCGCGAACCGGCCTGGATTTCGCTGGCGGCCATGTGCGGGTCAAGACCGGCCCAGGCGTCCACGTCACCTTTCTCCAGGGCGGTGCGGCCATCCGGGTGTTGCAGGTGTACCAACTCCACATCGTCTTTTTTCAGCCCGGCCTTTTGCAGGCTGCGCAGGGTGAACAGGTACGGGTCGGTGCCTTTGGTGGCGGCGATTTTCTTGCCCTTGAGATCGGTGACGCTCTTGAACGGCGAGTCCTTGCGCACTACCAGGGCCGTCCATTCGGCGCGGCTGTACACATACACCGATTTGATCGGGCTGCCGTTGGCGCGGCTCAACACCGCCGACAGGCTGGCGGAGGAAGCGAAATCCACGCCGCCACTGTTGAGGTATTCCAGCGACCGGTTGCTGCCCTGGCTCAGGACCCAGCCGATCTTGCTGTTCGGCAGGGCCTGTTCCAGCCAGCCAAAATGCTTGAGCACCAGGCTCACGGGCGAGTAGTAGGCATAGTCGAGATTGACTTCAGCGGGGTCGGTGTCGGCGGCATGGGCCAGCGGTTGCAGGCAGAGGGCGAGGGCGCAGGCGCCGAGTAAACGTCGGGTGAAGGGGTTCATGGAACAGCTCCGGCAAGGCGTTGAGAGAAGGCTTTTCTTATATCCAGAAAAATTAAACGGCATGTTCCATCATGCTTTTCGGGAATATGCAGTCTCTGTGCCATCTGGTTCGGAGGCGTGTTTACGGGGCTTGAAGGGGATAAAGCTGTAGCGCGAACGCGCAAACTGTTGATCAGCTGTTGGTGATGCAACAATTCTTATATATCCATATCGAATAAATAAAGAGTTATATATTCCTTTTAATGTCTTCGTGGGTGGCGCATGTTGAGGGCCTGCGCATTCGTGCGGATTGACCCAACAGCCAAAAGGAAAGCCGACATGACCATTAAAGCGATCAACGTGCGCAACCAGTTCAAGGGCGTCATCAAGGAAATCCTGCTGGGGGAAGTGGTGTCGGAGATCGACGTGCAGACCGCGTCCGGCATCGTCACCTCGGTGATCACCACCCGCTCGGTGCGTGACCTGGAGTTGAAAGTGGGCAGCGAAGTGATTGCCTTTGTGAAATCGACGGAAGTGTCCATCGCCAAGTTGTGAACCCAATCGAATGAGGGCGCTGGCAAGCCGGGGCCCTCATTAATAGATGCACGCTTCAGCGTTGGCGAAGGGCGCGTTCCATGCGTTGCAGGCCTTCTTCCAGCATCGTCCGTGGGCAGCCGAAGTTCAGCCGCACGAACTGTTGGCTGTCATCGCCGAACTCGATACCGGCGCTCAACCCGACCTTGGCCTGCTCCAGGAAAAACTGCTGCGGATCATCCAGGCCCAGGGCGCTGCAATCCAGCCACGCCAGGAACGTGCCTTGCGGCACCTGCATCACCACGCCGGGCAGGCGGGTTTGCACGGCCTCGAGCAGGTAGTCACGGTTCGCTTGCAGGTACTGCACCAACGCATCAAGCCAGTCGCCGCACTGGCTGTAGGCGGCGCGGGTGGCCTCCAGGCCCAGGGGGCTGACGCTGTCGACCATGCCGCAACGCGCCCGGTTGAAGCGCTCGCGGATCTCGGCGTTCTGGACCACTGCAAAGCAAGTTTTCAGGCCGGCGACGTTATACGCCTTGCTCGCCGACATCAGCGTGATCGTGCGCTGGGCGATCTCATCGCTGAGGCTGGCAGTGGGAATGTGGCGACGGCCGTCAAAACACAGCTCGGCGTGGATTTCGTCGGAGATAATCAGCGCGCCGTGTTCCAGGCAGGCGTTGGCCACGGCCAGCAGTTCTTCGCGGGGGAAGACTTTGCCCATGGGGTTATGCGGGTTGCTCAACAGCAGCGCGCCGGCACCGGTCAGCGCCTGACGCATGGATGGCAGGGGCGTGAGGTATTCGCCGTCGACCAGCTCGAAGGGGACTTCGATGCGCGGCAGGTTCCAGTGCCCCGGCGCCAGGCGGATCGGCCGGTAGTTGGGGGTTTGCAGTACCACCGGTTGGCCGGGTTGTACAAAGGCGTGCAGTGCCATGTTGAAACCCGGTTCGACGCCGGGCAGGAACAGCAACTCATCCGGCTGCACGCGCCAGGCGTACTTGGCCCACAAATCGGCAATGATCGCCTCACGCACATCCGGGCCGGCGACGCTGTAGCCGAGCACCTGCTGGTCGAGGCGCGCGTGCAAGGCTTGCAGCACGGCGGGTGGGGCGGCGATGTCCATGTCGGCGATCCACATCGGCAAAACGTCGTGCGGGTAGCGGTTCCACTTGGTGCTGCCGGTGCCTAGGCGGGGGTGGATCGTGTCGAAATCAAAGCTCATGGGGGGCTCGTGTCAGGGCGTCGGGCGCGGGAATGGGGCTGATTCTAGCGTCATTATTTTTATAGGCCAGGGTTGATTGGTGCTTACCGTTGTTGAGGTGTGCCGTACTGGGTTAAAACTGTGGGAGGGGGCTTGCTCCCGATGGCGGTGTGTCAGTTGATGCATCTGTGGCTGTTCCACTGCCATCGGGAGCAAGCCCCCTCCCACAGTTTGATCTCCATACATCAGGTAACGGATATACCCCTTGAGAAACACGCGCTTCCACGCAAGGCGCGGGCGCACAGGCCGACCGCGACAAGCAGCGCACAGCGTTTCAAGAAGCCTTGCAGGGTGATTTATCCGCAAAAAGGGTTGTTATCAACGGTTCACCAGTTTCGCCGGCAAGGCGATGACCAGAAAGCTGCTGAGAATCAGGCAGCCGGCGAAAAACCATAAGGCACCGGCGCTGCTGCCTGTGACGTCGATCGCAACGCCCATCAACGAGTTGCTCACCAGGCCGGCGATATTCGCCACCGAGCAGGCCAGGGCAAAGCCGGTGGCCGCCGCCGTACCTTTGAGGAAGGTTGCCGGCAGGCTGAAGAACACCGGCACCGCGCCGATGATCGCCGCCGAGGCAATCGCGAACAGCGCCACGGTGGCCGCCACATTATGAGTAAAGAAGGTGCTGGTGGCCATGGCCGCCGCGCCGATGAAAAACGGCACGATGATGTGCCAGCGGCGCTCGCGGTGCTTGTCGGAACTGGCGCCGATCAGCAGCATGCCGAGCAGGGCGGCGACACTCGGCAGCGCGGTGAGCACGCCGATATGGAAGGTGTCGATGACCCCGGCATTGCGGATGAAGGTCGGCATCCAGAAGCCCATGGCGTAAGCGCTGAGCAGGATCGAGAAATCGATGCCGCCGAGCATCCACACCTTGAGGTTGAAGAAACCGTCGCGGAAGCCGTGCTTGCTGTCGGCGCCGTCGGCGTCATCCTTGCGCAGTTCGGTTTCCAGCAGGGCCTTTTCCTCGTCCGACAGCCATTTGGCTTGCTGGTAGGTGTTGGGCAGTGCCCAGAAGGTCAGCACGCCGAGCAATACGCTGGGCACCGCTTCGATCAGGAACAGCCACTGCCAGCCGCGCAGGCCACCCATGTGGTCGAAGTGGCCCATGATCCAGCCGGACAACGGGCCGCCGATCACGCTGGACAGCGGCAGGCCGATCATGAACAGCGCGATGATCCGCCCGCGTCGGTGAGTGGGGAACCAGGTGGTCAGGTAGTACAGGACGCCCGGCAGAAAGCCCGCTTCGGCAGCACCGAGCAGAAAACGCAGGATGTAGAACTGGGTGGTGGAGGTGACCAGCATGGTGCAAGCCGAGAGCAGGCCCCAGGTGATCATGATGCGCGCGATCCAGATCTTCGCGCCGACCCTTTCCAGTACCAGGTTGCTCGGCACTTCGAACAGGATGTAGCCGACAAAGAACAGGCCGGCACCGAGGCCGAACGCGGTTTCGCTGAACTGCAACTGGTCAAGCATCTGCAGTTTGGCGAAGCCGATGTTGATGCGGTCGAGGTAGGCGGCCAGGTAGCAGAAGCACAGGAACGGAATCAGCTTCCAGATGATCTTGTGGTAAAGCGTGTTGACCGGGTCGGCGACGGTGGTCGCGGGCGCTGCATTCGCAATGGGCATTGGGTGTCTCCTGGCGGTGACTTATGGTTTTTATACAGCCGCTTTTGTTCCAGCACTTCGGAGTGCTGTAGAAGCGACTTCCAAAGGCAGTGTCAGAAGACTGAGGTCTTTCGGTTTTGCATTTCAGGCCTCAGTTTGTTCAAGACCGCGCTCTATGGCGCGGTTCTCGGTACCGTCTTATGGCTCCCTGAACTTGCTCATCGCCTCCTGCTTGCTCACCACGTCGCCATACTTGCTGTCGATATCGAACAGGTTGGCCTCATGGGGCGCCGGGTGCCGGTCGCCGACGCATTCGCGCACGACGATGGTGCGAAACCCGTGTTGCACCGCATCCACCGCCGTGGCGCGGATGCAGCCGCTGGTGGAACAACCGGCCAGCACCACGGTGTCGATGCCCTGGGCATGCAGCATCGGCGCCAGGCTGCTGCCGAAAAACGCACTGGCGTACTGTTTGGTGATCACCACTTCATCGGCTTGCGGCAAGACTTCGGCGCAGAACGCGGCCAGTGGGTTGCCTTCGACCATGTCTTTCATCACCGGGGCCTTTTTGACCCAGATGCCACCGTCGACGAAATGGCCGGGATGGTAGCGGATATTGGTGTGCACCACCGCAATCCCGTGCTCGCGTGCGGTGGCCAGCAGCTCGACGCTTTCGGCCACGGCCGTGACCACGCCCGGCGTGAATAATGGCGCGCCTTCGGTGGTGTAGCCCTGCATGAAGTCGATCATCAGCAGCGCGGCTTTTTTGCCGAAACCAATGCGGTTGCCCCAGACGCCCTGATAATTGGCGTCGGCGGATTGTTCGCTCATCTTCCCAATCTCCTCATTCATAGCTGTGGTGAGCGGTTTATTTGTGGTGAGCGGGCTTGCTGTGGTGAGCGGGCTTGCCCCGCGCTGGACTGCGAAGCGGCCCCAAAAAAGCGGGAGCGCTACGCACTCCAGCGCGGGGCAAGCCCGCTCACTACAAAACCTGCTCACCACAGATGCGGTTTCAGTAGGCGCCGGAGAGCAGCGCGCCCGCGCCGGGAACGATGGGTTCCAGGTCCAGGGCCTTGAGCATGGCGTAAGTGGTGGCGATCGCGGCCGTCAGCACCGGCTTGCCGGTTTGCGCCTCGACCTTGGCCACCACCGGCAACGATTGCATCTGCACGCAGGCGGACAACACGATCACGTCGACACCTTCCAGGTTCATCCCGGCGACGATGGCCGGCAGGTTGGCCGGGTCGTGGCGGGCCACTTCGAGGTTGTCGGGGATCTCCAGGGCACGCCAGTCCACGACCTCGAAGCCCTCTTCGCGGATGTAGTTCACCACCAGTTCGGTCAGTGGCTTCATGTACGGCGCGACAATCGCGATGCGCTGGGCGCCCATTACTTTCAGGCCTTCGATCAAGGCCCCGGCGCTGGTGATGACCGGTGCATTGGCATCGTTGTCGGCGGTGGCCTTGCGCAGGCGTTGTTCGGAATTGCGGTGATAACCCAGACCCATGGCCATGATCGCCACCAGACACGCATAACCCAGCACATCGACCTTGGCGTCGGACAGTTCGACGGCGCAACGGTCGGACTCGCCGTCCATGGCCGCCAGTTCTTCCTTGCGCACTTGTTTCATGCGCATGCGGCTGGAGTGAAAGGTAAAGCGCTCGGGGCGGATCGCCTGGCGGGCGGTGAGCATCGCCGGGATCTCGGTTTCCATGGTGGTGTTCGAGCTCGGCACGATCTGGCCGATGCGGTAGGGCTTCTGCATGGTGGTCTCCAGGGTTATTGTTCGAGGAAGTCGCCGAGGGCGTGGAAGAAACCGTCGAAGTCATCCCACGGAATCATGTGCCCGGCATTCGGTACGCGGGCCACCTGGATGGCCGGTTGCAGGTCCTGGATTTCGGTAATGTCCTCGTCGAGGATCACGCCGCCGCGCCCGGCCACCATCAGCAGGGCCGGCGCCTTGAGAGACGGCAAGTGCTGATGGAAATCCACCGTGTGAAAGTCATTGAAGGCGCGCACGATGGCGGGCTCATAGCAGGTGTGCAGCCATTCGGCGCGCAGTTGCAGTTGCTCGTCGGTCCAGGTAGCGCAGAAGGCGCGCATCGCCTCGGCGTCCATGCCGATCAGGGATTGGCGAATCGAGTCGACGTACCACGGCAGCTTGCTTGGGTATTCGCGTCGGCCCGGGCCGGACACCGGCGGGTCGATCAACACCACGCGATTGACGCCCTGGGGATGCAGCACCGCGCTGCGCAGGGCAAAGCGTGCCCCCATGGAGTGGCCCATCAGGTGGTAGCTGTGCAGGTTCAATGCATCGGCAAACGCGCCGATGTCCTCGGCGCAGGTATCGGTGCTGTAATCCAGCGCGGGGCCGGTCGAGGACAAGCCGCGACCGCGCACATCCAGCACGTAGGTGTCGAACCGCGCGCCCAGGCGCTCGGCCACGAAGCCCCAGGTGATCGCCGGACTGGTGATGCCGGGAATCAGGATCAGCGCCGGGCCCTTGCCGCCATAACGCAGGTAATGCTGGCGGATGCCATTGGCCTGCACGTTGCCGCCGTAGAGGAAGGTGCTCACGCGGCCACCCCCGATTTCAGTTCCTGGGCGTACAGGTCATAACCGTAGACCCAGGCCGGGTCTTCCTGGGTGCGCAGCCAGGTGTTGGCGTTGGACACGGCTTGTACGCGTGACGCACGTTCCTTGCGGTTGGCTTCGTAGAGCTGGAACGCGGTGTGGTAGTCGCTGATGCCGGTTTCCTGCAGGCAGCGAGTGAGCATCGCCGCGTCTTCGATGGCCATGCCGGCGCCCTGGGCCATATGCGGCTTCATCGGGTGGCAGGCATCGCCGAGCAGCACCAGGCGGCCACGGCTCCAAAGCGGCAGCGGGTTACGGTTGCGCAGCGGCCATTTGGTCACGCTTTCGGTGGATTCGATCAGGGCTTGAACGGTGGGGTGGTAGCCCTTGAAGGCGTCGAACATCTCTTCGCGGCTGCTGTCGACGAATGCGCCCTGGAAGTCCCATTCGGCATGGGGCACGCCGGTGACGTAGTAGTACTCGTCGCGCTTGCCGGTGGTGTAGTAGACCATCATGTGGCGATCTTCGGTCCACCACTTGATGCAGTCCTCGAACTTCAGGTCGTACTTGGCCAACTGGTCGCCCCGGATCAGCGCACGGTGGGCGACCCAGCCGCTGTACAGCGGTTTTTCCGCGCCGAGCAGTTCTTCGCGGATCTTGGAGTTGATGCCGTCGGCACCGATCACGATGTCAGCGTAAGTCACCTGGCCGTCGGCGAAGGTCAGGCGCACCTGAGTGTCGGTTTCTTCAAGGGTTTCCAGGCGCTTGTTGAAGTGCAGGGTGCCGGGCTTGAGGGTCGACATCTGCAACGCGTGCAGGTCGCCACGGTGCACGGTGATGTAGGACGCGCCGTAGCCGGTGAGCGGGATGCGCGAGAGGTAGTCGCCGCTCTCGCCGCAACGGCTGAACCAGTGCTCGGGGTGCGAGCCCATCAGGTCCAGCTGCTTTTCGATGCCCATGCGGCGGAAGATTTTCATGATGTTGGGGCCCATGTGGATCCCGGCACCCAGTCGGGAAAACTCCGGCGCCTGCTCATACACATCCACGTCGAAACCAGCTTGCTGCAACAGGGTGGCAGCGGCGGCACCGCCGAGGCCGGCGCCGACGATGGCGATTTTCTGAGTGCTTCCCATGGGGCGTGTTCCTCTGTCTTTTGATTTTTCGGCGGCGTCTGTCCGCAAGGTTTTTAAAGTGTATACGCTCATTTTTTGAAATGGGAAGCCCATCTCTGCAAATATATTTTTTGGCGATAGTTGTCCTGTGTAACTTGATTTGTCCAATAAATACTGGAATTGTTTCGATAGGTAACGTTTTGGTGCGCCGCTTGCAGTCTGTCTGCAATTCGGGTCTTATCGTTATTAAATGGCGTATACGCTATAAAAATGCACTAGAGTGAAGCGCAGTGCTTGAACTTGGTGCAGGCCCACAGGAGACAGGAAAATGCCGGTAAGCGATTGCGAACTGACCCAGATGTTTGAACACGTGTTGACGCTGTCCAAGGTCGACCCGACCCAGAGCGTTGCCGTGCTCAAGAGCCATTACTCCGACCCGCGCACCGTGCGTGCCGCGATGGACGCCGCGCAGCGCCTGGGGGCCAAGGTGTATGCGGTGGAGTTGCCGTCGTTCAACCATCCCAAGGCGATGGGTAACGACATGACCGCCTACTGCGGCGACACTGCGCTGACCGGCAATATCGCGGCGCAACGCGCGCTGGAAGCCGCCGACCTGATCGTCGACACCATGATGCTGCTGCACTCGCCGGAGCAGGAGCAGATCCTCAAGACCGGCACGCGCATCCTGCTGGCCGTGGAGCCGCCGGAAGTGCTGGCGCGGATGCTGCCCACCGAAGAAGACAAAGTGCGTGTGCTGGCGGCGGAGCAGTGGCTGAAAAAGGCGCGCTCGATTCAGGTGACGTCCCGCGCCGGCAGCGACTTCCGTGCAGCCTTGGGGCAATACCCGTCGGTGACGGAATATGGTTTCGCCGATGAGCCGGGGCGCTGGGACCATTGGCCGAGCGGTTTCCTGTTCTCCTGGCCCAACGAAGAAACCGCCGAAGGCGTGCTGGTGCTGGACATCGGCGACATCCTGCTGCCGTTCAAGACCTACACCCGCGAGAAGATCACCCTGGAGATCGAGAAGGGCTTCATCACTAACATCCATGGTGGTTTCGAGGCGGAATACCTGCGTGACTACATGAAATATTTCAATGACCCCGAGGTGTACGGCATCTCCCATATCGGCTGGGGCCTGCAGCCACGGGCGCAGTGGACGGCCATGGGGCTGCACGACAAAAATGACGGCATGTGCATGGACGCGCGGGCGTTCTATGGCAATTTCCTGTTCTCCACCGGGCCGAATACCGAAGTGGGCGGAACGCGCAAGACGCCGTGCCATATGGACATTCCGCTGCGCAATTGCGATGTGTATCTGGATAATGAGGCCGTCGTTATTGCGGGGGATGTGGTGGCGCCGCAAGCCTCTCTCGCGCGCTGATCATCGGTATGGGGATGGAGTATCATGCCTCCCCACCTTAACCACCCACCGAGCTGCGCCGTGCCTGATTCCTACGTCTTTTCTGAACAAGTTGGCCACCTGCTGCGCAAGGCCTACCAGCGCCACCTGGCGATCTTTCAGCAGAATGTCGGCGACTCGCAGCTCACCGCCGTGCAATTCGTGACCTTGTGTGCGCTGCGCGATCACGGTGCAAGTTCCCTGACGGAACTGGTCAAGGCGACTGCGGTGGACCAGGCGACCATTCGCGGTATCGTCGAGCGGCTGAAGGCCAAGGCGCTGATCAGCCTGGAGCCGGACCCGCAGGACAAGCGCAAAGTGGTGGTCGACCTGTCCCCGGAAGGCGCCGAGCTGGTTGCCCAGACTGCACCTCGCGCCGCGCAGATCAGCGAACTGACCATGAGCAACCTCAACCCCGCCGAACGCGTCGCGGTGCTGTTCCTGTTGCGCAAGATGATCGACGACCCGCAGGAATAAACAGCCCACTCACCATACGGTCCTTTGGCACCGTTTTTGCTCTGAGTTCATGTAGTAGTCACTTCATCAGTCAAGTGTGTCGTGAGGCCCCAGGTCCGCGATGCTTTTTTTTGACTGTTTCATGTAGTGCCTGCTTCATCAACTGTTACGGGCGAAGCGAATGATCAGCCAGCACATCACGGTAGCGCTTGAGGTCAACGGGCACGTCAGCGAAGTCAGCGCCATGGCGGACACGCCGCTGTTGCTGGTGCTGCGCAATGACCTGCAACTCAATGGCCCCAAATACGGCTGCGGCCTGGGGGAGTGCGGTGCCTGCACCGTGATCATCGATGGCGTGGCGGCGCGCTCATGCGTGTTCCCGCTGGCAGGTGCGGTGGGGCGCGAGATTCTCACCCTTGAAGGCCTGGGCACGCGGCAGGCGCCGCACCCGGTGCAACAAGCCTTTATCGATGAGCAGGCCGCGCAATGCGGCTACTGCCTCAACGGCATGATCATGACCACCAAGGCCTTGCTCGACCGTAACCCCAACCCCAGCGAAACCGAGGTGCGCAACGCGCTGTCGGGCAACCTCTGCCGCTGCGGCACCCATATCGAAATCCTGCGCGCCGTGCTGCGTGCGGCCCGCTTGATGACCGTGGATTGATGACCATGACAGACACTCCGCTTTCCCGTGACCAGTGGCTGGCCAAGGCCGGCGTCTTGCTGATCGTCGATGACGTGCTGCCGCCCTCGGGGCCGGTGGCCAAGGGTGGCACGCCCACTGTGAAACCCAAGGAACTCGGGCTGTTTATCGCGGTGAGCGATGACGGGCGGGTGTACGCATTCAATGGCCATGTGGACCTGGGTACCGGCATTCGCACCTCACTGGCGCAGATCGTGGCCGAGGAACTCGACCTGACAATGGAACAGGTGAAGATGGTGCTCGGCGACACCGAACGCGTGCCCAATCAGGGCGCGACCATTGCCAGTGCGACGCTGCAGATTTCCGCCGTGCCCCTGCGCCATGCCGCCGCCGAGGCGCGGCGGTTTCTGCTGGCGCGGGCGGCGGGGCGCTGGGGCGTGAGCACCGCCAGTCTTAAGGTGGACGCCGGCGTTATTCAGGCGGCGGACGGGCGCACCACCAGCTACTTTGAACTGGTCAGCGGCCAGCACGACCAACTGCGCATCAGCGGTGATGCGCCGCTGAAGGCGGTTGAGGAGTATCGCCTGGTGGGCAAGGGCGCTGCACGGGTGGATATCCCAGGCAAGGCCACCGGCGAGCTGACCTACGTGCACGACATGCGCGTGCCGGGCATGCTCCATGGCCGGGTGATCCGCCCGCCGTATGCCGGGCTTGATTGCGGGGAGTTTGTCGGTAATAGCCTGCTGAGCGTGGACGAATCGTCCATCGCCCATATCCCAGGCGTCGTTGCGGTGGTGGTGATCCGCGATTTTGTGGGCGTGGTGGCCTTGCGGGAAGAGCAGGCGATCAAGGCGGCCGCCGACTTGCAGGTGCACTGGAAACCCTGGAACAACGCGTTGCCGGACATGAGCGATGTCGAGCAGGCCATCCGCGACAACCCCCGTGTGCGGCGCACCGTCCTCGACCAGGGCAACGTCGATGCGGCCCTGGCCAATGCCAGTCAACGTATGCCCCGTACTTACCTGTGGCCGTACCAGATGCATGGCTCGATCGGCCCCTCCTGTGGCGTGGCCGATTACTCGCCTTCCGGCAGTCGCGTATGGTCGGGCAGCCAGAACCCGCACCTGTTGCGCGCTGACCTGGCGTGGTTGCTGGAGTGCGAAGAAACCCTGATCGACGTGATCCGCATGGAGGCCGCCGGTTGTTACGGGCGCAATTGCGCCGATGATGTGTGTGCGGATGCCTTGCTGTTATCCCGTGCGGTCGGCAAGCCGGTGCGCGTGCAACTGACCCGCGAACAGGAACACCTGTGGGAGCCCAAGGGCACCGCGCAGCTGATGGATGTGGACGGTGGCCTCAACGCTGATGGCAGCATTGCCGCCTACGACTTTGAAACCAGCTATCCCTCCAACGGCGCGCCGACCCTGGCGCTGTTGCTGACAGGCCGTGTCGAGCCGGTGGCGGCGATGTTCGAGATGGGCGACCGCACCTCGATCCCACCCTACGACATCGATAATATGCGCGTGACCATCAACGACATGGCGCCCATTGTGCGCGCCTCGTGGATGCGCGGCGTATCGGCCTTGCCCAACACCTTTGCGCATGAATCCTATATCGACGAACTGGCCTTTGCCGCCGGCGTCGACCCGGTGGAATACCGCCTGCGCTACCTCAAGGACGAGCGCGCCATCGACCTGGTGAAATCCACCGCCGAACGCGCCAACTGGGCACCGCGCACCGCGCCGATGCAAACCGCCAACGAAGACCATCTGCTGCGTGGCCGTGGCTTTGCCTACGCGCGCTACATCCACAGCAAGTTTCCCGGGTTCGGCGCGGCCTGGGCGGCTTGGGTGGCGGACGTGGCCATCGACAAGCAGACCGGCGATGTGTCGGTGACGCGGGTGGTGATCGGCCATGATTCGGGGATGATGATCAACCCGGCCGGGGTGCAGCATCAGATCCACGGCAATGTGATCCAGTCCACCAGTCGCGTACTGAAGGAGCGCGTGACCTTTGAAGAGTCGACCGTGGCGAGCAAGGAGTGGGGCGGCTATCCGATCCTGACCTTCCCCGACGTGCCGCAGATCGACGTGATGATGATGCCGCGCCAGGACCAACCGCCCATGGGCGCCGGTGAGTCGGCGTCGGTACCCAGCGCGGCGGCGATCGCCAATGCGATCTACGACGCCACCGGCATTCGTTTTCGCGAGTTGCCAATCACTCCGGAGCGGGTGCTGGCGGCGCTGAATGCGGCGACCCTGGGTGAGCCGGCCAAGTCGCCGGAAAAACGCCGAAAATGGTGGTTCGGCGCGCTGTTCGCCACCTTGGGCGCGGTGCTGGCGACAGCCTGGCCCTTCCAGGCTGAAATCGCACCGATTGCACCGCCCAGCGCCGGCACCTGGTCCAAGGCCACCCTGGAGCGCGGGCGTTTGTTGGCGGCGGTGGGGGATTGCGCGGTGTGCCATACAGCGCCCGGCGGCGCGCCCAATGCCGGTGGGTTGGCCATGGAAACGCCGTTCGGCACGTTGTACAGCAGCAATATCACCCCGGACGTGAAGACCGGGATTGGCGCTTGGTCATACCCGGCGTTCGAGCGGGCGATGCGTGACGGCATCGGCCGTGACGGGCGCAACCTGTACCCGGCGTTTCCCTATACGGCGTTTCGCAATATCACCGACGCGGATATGCAGGCGCTGTACGCCTACCTGATGTCCCAGGCGCCGGTAAGCCAGGCGCCAACGCCGAACGCCATGCGCTTTCCGTTCAATATCCGGCCGTTGATGGCGGGGTGGAATGCGCTGAATGTGCGGCGCGGTGAAATCACGCCGCAGCCTGAGCGCGGTGAGCAATGGAATCGCGGCAATTATCTGGTCAACGGTTTGGGTCACTGCGCCGCGTGCCATTCGCCGCGCAACGTGATGGGGGCGGAGAAGGGCGGCAAGGCGTTCCTGGCGGGCGGCATGGTCGATGGCTGGGAGGCGCCGGCGCTCAATGGCTTGTCCAAGTCACCGACGCCGTGGACCGAAGAGCACCTGTTCGCTTACCTGAGCACCGGCTATTCCGACGCCCACGGCGTGGCGGCAGGCCCGATGGGGCCGGTGGTGAGTGAGTTGTCGAAATTGCCCAAGGCGGATATCCGTGCCATGGCGGTGTACCTGGCATCGCTTAACGGCAATGCGACGGCCGACGCCCCGGTGGCCGCTGCTGTGACCGTACCCAACCCCAATGGCCGAAGAGTGTTCGAAGGTTCGTGCAAGGCCTGTCATGCCGACGGCCTGGGGCCGAAACTCTTTGGGGTGAGCCCGTCGTTGGCGACCAATACCAATGTGCACAGCGATCAGCCGGATAATTTGATCAAGGTGATTCTGCAGGGCATCAGCAACCCGGCGACCCGGGATCTGGGGTATATGCCGGGGTTCAAGGACAGTTTGTCGGATAGCCAGGTGGCGGACCTGGCGGCGTACCTGCGCGGGCAATTCGCGCCGAATGCGCCGCAGTGGATGGGGGTGGAACAGAAGGTGGCGCATCTGCGCGCCAACCCCGGTACGCACTAGGGCGTGACGCCGCGCACTACCAGGTCACTGATAAACCCCAGCCAATCCTGCTGCGGCCCTTTGTCCGCCAGGTCTTCACCGAGGAACGAGCTGAGGGTATGGCGGTTGGAGTTATAGAAGTAGCACAGCGAGGCAATCATCAAGTACACGTGCTTAAGGTCCACATCCAGGCGAAACACGCCTTGCGCCTGGCCGGCTTCGATAATCGGCTTCAGCACGCCCACCGCTTCCCCCGACAGCCTGCGCATCTCGCCGGACTGCTGGGCATGCTTGCCCTGGTGCAGGTTCTCGATGCTCAGGATCGCCACGAATTCCGGATGCTTGACGTAGTAATTCCAGATGAACGCCACCAGGTCGCGCAGGGCCTGCTCGGGTGCGTCCAGGCTCAGCTTGAGCTTGCTTTCGGCTTTGTTGAACTGTTCGTAGGTGTGTTCCAGCACGCAGACGAACAGGTGTTCCTTGCTGCCGAAATAGTAATACAGCATGCGGTCGTTGGAGTCGGCTTCCTTGGAGATGGTATCGACACGGCCGCCTGAATAACCGTCACGGGTAAACACCTTGACCGCCGCCTGGAGGATACGCGCGCGGGTCTGGTCGGCCTGTTGGGCGCGGATGCCGGTTTTCTTGATCGCCATATCCCTCTTCATCGCCCTATCAGGGCGCCTTGCACGACAGTCAGGGCGCGGAATATAGCATGGGCTTTTTCGCGTCCGTTCTATGACCGACAAGTTCTGTAATAAAAACGCCATTGCGCTGGGGATTACCTGTGCGCCGGGCTATTTTGGTGCGTCTCAATAACTAGAGTAGCCATGGATGAAATACCAACCCTTCAGCCGTACCTTGATTGCCACAGCCCTGGTGTTGACGGTCAGTGGTGTGCACGCCGCTTCCCAGGCCCCGGTGGCCGGTGAAAATGGCATGGTGGTGACGGCCCAGCATTTGGCCACTCATGTGGGCGTGGATGTGCTCAAGGCCGGCGGCAACGCGGTCGATGCTGCTGTCGCGGTGGGCTATGCGCTGGCCGTGGTGTACCCGGCGGCGGGTAACCTGGGGGGTGGCGGTTTCATGACCGTGCAACTGGCGGACGGGCGCAAGACCTTCCTCGATTTCCGCGAAAAAGCCCCGCTGGCGGCCACCGCCGATATGTACCTGGACAAAGACGGCAACGTCATCGAAGGCCTCAGCGCCAAGGGCCACTTGGCCGTCGGCGTACCCGGCACCGTGTCGGGGATGGAACTGGCCCTGAGCAAATACGGCACCCTCAAGCGCGCCCAGGTCATCGCACCGGCGATCAAGCTGGCGGAAAACGGCTTTGCCCTGGAGCAAGGTGATATCGACCTGCTGCACACCGCCACCGGCGAGTTTGAAAAAGACAAGGACATGCGCGCGATCTTCCTGCACAACGGCCAGCCGCTGCAGGTGGGTCAGAAACTGGTGCAGAAAGACCTGGCCAAGACCCTTAAGGAAATCTCGGCCAAGGGCACCGACGGTTTCTATAAAGGTTGGGTCGCCAAGGCGCTGGTGGATTCCAGCCAGGCCGGCAAGGGCATCATCACTCAGGCGGACCTCGACAAATACAAGACCCGTGAGTTGGCACCCATCGAGTGCGACTACCGTGGCTACCACGTGGTCTCGGCACCGCCACCAAGCTCGGGCGGCGTGGTGATCTGCCAGATCATGAACATCCTCGAAGGCTACCCGATGGCCGACCTCGGCTATCACTCGGCCCAAGGCCTGCACTACCAGATCGAAGCCATGCGCCACGCTTATGTGGACCGTAACAGCTACCTCGGCGACCCGGACTTCGTGAAGAACCCGATCGAGCACCTGCTGGATAAAAACTACGCGACCAAACTGCGCGACGCCATCGAGCCGCAAAAGGCCGGGGATTCCCAAGCCATCAAGCCGGGCGTATCCCCTCACGAAGGTAACAACACCACCCACTATTCCATCGTCGACAAGTGGGGCAATGCGGTGTCGGTGACCTACACCCTCAACGACTGGTTCGGCGCGGGCGTGATGGCGAGCAAGACTGGGGTGATCCTCAACGATGAAATGGACGACTTCACCGTCAAGGTCGGCGTGCCGAACATGTACGGGCTGGTCCAGGGTGAAGCCAACGCCATCGCGCCGGGCAAGGCGCCGCTGTCGTCGATGAGCCCGACCATCGTGACCAAGGATGGCAAGGCTGTGATGGTGGTGGGCACGCCAGGTGGCAGCCGCATCATTACCGCGAACTTGCTGACTATCCTGAATGTCATCGACTACAAGATGAACATCCAGGCAGCCGTGGACGCGCCGCGTTTCCACCAGCAGTGGATGCCGGAGACCACCAACCTCGAGACGTTTGCCGTGAGCCCGGACACCCAGAAGATCCTGGAAAGCTGGGGCCACAAGTTTGCCGGTCCGCAGGATGCCAACCACTTGGCGGCGATCCTGGTGGGCGCGCCGTCGCTGGGTGGCAAGCCGGTGGGTAACAACCGCTTCTATGGGGCGAATGACCCGCGTCGTAATACCGGGCTGTCGCTGGGGTACTGACGGGGGCGCGCGGGCTTGTCGAATCTTCGCACCGCCCGCGCTGGGCTGCGTAGCAGCCCCAATAAAAACACCGCGTTCTGCCTGACAGAGCGCGGTGTATGGTTTTAGGGCTGCTACGCAGCCCAGCGCGGGGCAAGCCCGCTCACTACAACAGCTGTTCTACTGCGGTGAATGCGGCGCTCCGGCGTTCTTCCCAATTTCCCCTGATGACCACGACGGGTTGCTGGTGCTGCTGCATCCAGTCCAGGCTGTCCTGGAAAAACGCCCTGCGGTCGGCCAGCTCAGGTTGGCAGCGTTGCCCATCGGCCGTCCACTCCACATCTTCCGGCGACAACAGCAGGTGCAGGTCGTAGTGCCGAGCCAGCAGTTCGTCGTCCAGCCAGGCCGGGTAGTCGCCAAACAGGGTCTGGCTCCACAGTTTGTTGGTCAGCAAGTGCGTATCGAGGATCAGCAGGCGGGGCTGTTCGGCGCGGGCGGCGTCTTCCCTGGCGAGTTGGCCACGGGCGATGGCCGGGATATCCGCAAGGCAGGTATCACGCTGGTGATGGTCGATGAATTCGCGCACGTATTCACGCACCATCAACCCGCCAAACTGCGCTTGCAGCTCCGTCGCCAGCCAACTTTTACCACTGGATTCCGGCCCGGCCAGTACCACCACCTTCATGCGTGCAACGCCGGGTCGGCGCGCCATTCGCGCCAGCCTTGCACGGCGATCACGGTGAACAGCGCGTAGAGCGCGGCGGTGAGGTAGAGGCCTTTGTAGACAAACAGCCCGACGAAGATCACGTCCACGGCAATCCACAGTGGCCAGCACTGCACGCGCTTCTGCGCCATCCACAGTTGTGCCACCAGGCTGAAACCGGTCAGGGCGGCATCCAGCCAGGGTTGGGCGGCGTCGGTCCAGTGCGCCATGGCGGCGCCGAGCAGCAAGCTGCCGATTGCCCCCACCGCCAGGCTGGCCATGATCGCCGGCACATCGAGGCTGGTCACTTGGCGGCCCTGCTGGACCTCGCCGGCGCGGGTCCACTGCCACCAACCGTAGACTTGCAGCGCGGCGTAGACCACCTGCAAGAGCATGTCGGAATAGAGTTTTACGTCGAAGAACACCCAGGTGTACAGCAACACCATCACCAGCCCGATAGGCCAGCACCAAGGGTTCTGCTTGACCGTCAGCCATACGGCGATCACCCCCAGGGCGGCGGCGAACAGTTCAAGCCCGGACATGGTGGTTCCTTGGGAGAGTGGGAGAGGGCGGGGATTGTAACCAAAGAAGGTGGGTCTAGGAATTGGCTGTTGTAGTGAGCGGGCTTGCCCCGCGCTGGGCTGCGCAGCAGTCCTAAAACCAATCGCCGCATACTGTCAGGCAATACGCGGCGTATTTATTGGGGCTGCTACGCAGCCCAGCGCGGGGCAAGCCCGCTCACCACAACAAGCCTGCTCATCACAATAGGCCCGCTCACCACAATAGGCCTGCTCACCACAACAAGCCCGCCCACCACAAAACTACACTTTGAATTGGCGCAGCAGGCCGTCGAGTTGTTCGCTCAACCCGCGCAATTGCGCACTCGCCACGCTCGACTGTTCCGCCGCCAGCGCCGTGCTGTGGGACAAACCGGCGGCCTGGGTGACGTTCTGGTTGATGTCTTCCACCACATGGGCCTGTTGCAGGGTGGCACTGGCAATCGACGCATTCAGGCCGTTGAGGTTATTCAGGGCTTGCCCGATGGCGGTCAGGCTGGCGCCGGCCTGGCCGGCCTGTTCGATGGTCAGTTGCGAGGCGCTGTGACTGTCGCTGATCACCTTGACCGCCGCTTCCGAGTGGCCTTGCAGGCGCTCGATCATGCCCTGGATCTCGGCGGTGGACTTTTGCGTGCGCTGGGCCAGCAGGCGCACTTCATCGGCCACCACGGCAAAGCCACGGCCTTGTTCGCCCGCGCGTGCCGCTTCAATCGCCGCGTTAAGGGCCAGCAGGTTGGTCTGGTCCGCGATGGAGCGGATGACCTCGAGCACGCTGCCGATCTGGGTACTTTCGGCGGACAGGGTGCGAATCACTTCCACCGCCTGGCTGATGGTGCCCGAGAGCTGGTCGATCTGCTGCAGGCTGCCGTCGATGTTGACCTGGCCTTGCTGCGCCTGGGCCTGGGCATCGCGCATTTCGCTGGCGGCGTGTTCGGCGTTCTTGGCCACGTCCTGCACGCCGTAGGTGACTTCGTTGATGGCCGTGGCCACCAGTTCCATCTGCTGGGACTGTTGCTGGCTGCGGTCATGGGCCTGGGTGGCGTTGGCGCCCAGCTCTTGCGAGGACTGGCCCAATGCGTTGGCGCACGCCTGCAACTGGGTTACCACCAGACGCAGCTTGGCGGTAAAGCTGTTGAAGTGTTGGGACAGTTGGGTGACTTCGTCCTGGCCATGGGTATCGAGGCTGCGGGTGAGGTCGCTTTCGCCGCTGGCGATGTTGCCCATGGCATTCACGGCGTCCTGCAACGGCCGTACGATGCTGCGGGCGATCAACGAGACCAGCAACGCCATGACCACCGCGATGCCCAAGCCGATAAACGAGGCTTTCCAGACCTGGGCGCTGAACTCGGCCTGTACATCATCCACGTAGACCCCGGAACCGATGATCCAGCCCCACGGCTCGAACAGTTGGATATACGAGGTCTTGGCCACGGGCGCTTCGGCACCCGGCTTCGGCCAGCGATAGTTGATGATGCCCGCGCCCTTGGCCTTGGCCAGGATCACGAATTCGTTGAACACGGCAAACCCGTCGGGGTCGCGGATCGCCGACAGGTTCTGGCCGTCGAGCTTGGGGTTGGCCGGATGCATGATCATCACGGGCGTGAGGTCGTTGATCCAGAAATAGTCGTCATGGTCGTAGCGCAAGCCGCGCACCGCGTTCATGGCTTGTTTCTGGGCGGCTTCGCGGGTCATCACGCCGGTGGTTTCGAGGCTGTGATAAAACGTCAGGATACCGCTGGCGGTCTGGACCACGTGTTGGGTCTGCAGGCGTTTGGCCTGGTAGAGGTCGTCATGGATCTGCTTGAGCATCAGCAAACCCAGGGCCATCAGCATCAGCACAGCGACTATCAGGATCAGCCAGAGCCGTCGGCTGATCGACATATTGCGCAAACTGTTCATCGTCCTGTCACTCCGGGCTTTTTATAATTGTGGGCGCCACATCGACTTTTACGCCTTGTCTGATAGGCTTTCGGCCTGTAATCGAAAAACCTGAGTACTGTCTGATTTTTCACAGGATTTTTGCAGCGCGGGGTTGAAACTCAGCGCTGTGTCTTGTCGTCAGTGAACCATTAAAAAGATTAACAAGGCTTGCCGTAGAGCAAGACCTTTGGGGGAAGTATGGATTTTTGGACCGCCATTCAGGCAGTGATTCTTGGCGTTGTGGAGGGGCTTACCGAGTTCCTGCCGATTTCCAGCACCGGCCACCAGATCATCGTCGCCGACTTGCTCGACTTTACCGGCGACCGTTTCAACGCGTTCAACATCATCATTCAACTGGGCGCGATCCTGGCCGTGGTGTGGGAGTTCCGGGGCAAGATTTTCGAAGTGGTCAGCGGCCTGCCGACCCAGCGCAAGGCCCAGCGGTTTACCGTCAACCTGCTGATCGCCTTTATGCCGGCGGTGGTGTTGGGGGTGATTTTCGCTGACGTGATTCACCACTACCTGTTCAACCCGATCACCGTGGCCACGGCCCTGGTGCTGGGCGGCATCGTCATGTTGTGGGCCGAGCGTCGTGAACATGAAGTGCATGCCGAGACCGTCGATGACATCACCTGGAAAGACGCGCTCAAAGTCGGCCTGGCGCAGTGCCTGGCGATGATCCCGGGCACCTCGCGTTCGGGCTCGACCATTATCGGCGGCCTGTTGTTCGGGCTGTCACGCAAGACCGCCACCGAGTTTTCGTTCTTCCTGGCCATGCCAACCATGGTCGGCGCGGCAGTGTATTCGGGCTACAAGTACCGTGACCTGTTCCAGCCGGCGGACCTGCCGGTGTTCGTCATCGGCTTCGTGACCTCGTTTATCTTCGCGATGATCGCGGTCAAGGGCCTGCTCAAGTTCATTGCCAGTCACAGCTATGCCGCGTTTGCCTGGTACCGCATTGCGTTCGGTTTGCTGATCCTGGCGACCTGGCAGTTCGGCTGGATCGACTGGACCGCGGCCGAGGCATGATGATCCAGCACCCACGCCTGAAGGCGGCGATCTTTGCGCTGCTGTGCGCGGCGCCGTTGTTGGGGTCGGTATTGGTGTGGCAGCGTGGCGAGACGCTGATTCCGCTGGTGGCCTATGGCGTGGTCAGCGTGATCGCGTTCTTCCTGTACTGGAGCGACAAGCGCAAGGCGCGCACCGACAGCTGGCGCACGCCGGAAAATATCCTGCACGCCGTCGAGCTGGCAGGCGGTTGGCCGGGCGCGTTGATTGCGCAGCAGGTGTTCCGGCACAAGACGCGCAAGGTGTCCTACCAGGTGCTGTTCTGGGTGATCGTGTTACTGCACCAGGTGTTTTGGCTGGACCAGATGTTCCTCGGCGGTACCCTGGTTTCAATTCTCTAGCAACAACCCGATCTGCGTGCGCTTGGGCAGTTTGCTCACCACCAACTGGTGGGAGCGCTGCAACAAGCCACGCAGCTCCTCGGCGCCCAGTGGGTAGGGCGTGTTCATGATGATCCACTGCGCACGTGCCAGGTAGGGCGCCGGGTGGATGCCTGGGCGGTCCACATGGCCGAGGAACAATTCCTTGTCGACCTTGAACGCCAGCGAGTCACCGCGCAGGTTTTGCAGGGCGAACATCTTGTTGCCGGCAATCGAGAATACCCGCACGCCGCCCCATTTGTAGTCCTCCCGCGCGCCGGGCAGGCTCAGGCAGAAGGTCGCGACTTGGGCTTCGGTCATTTTCATAGCAGGCGGTCTCCACAGCCTTTGAAACCTTCTTCCAGGTAATCGATCCAGGCGCGGATGGCCGGCAACACGCCACGGCGATGCGGGTACACCGCTTGCAGCCAGCCGCCCGGCAACGACCATTCCGGCAGCAGTTGTACCAACTGGCCGCTGGCCAGTTCGGCTTCACAGTACATCATCGGCAGTATGGTGAAGCCCAGGCCCATGATGGCGCTGGTTTTGCGCACGATGAAGTCGTCGATACCCAGCCGGGCCTCCATCGCCAGCTCGTGGGCATGGCCCTGCGGGTCGATAATGCGCTGATGCACCAGGCGATCCGCCTCCAGCGCCCCGAGGATCGGCAATTGCTTGAGGTCCTCAAGGCTGGCCACCTGACGACCGAGCATCAACGCGGGGCTGGCCACCAGCACGGTCTGCGCCTGACGCAGGCGCTTGGTGACCAGCAAGGGGTCTTCATCACCGAGCTCGCGTACACGCAGGGCCACATCGATGCCCTCGGCCACCAGGTCGACGCGGCGGTTGACCAGGGTCATCTCCAATTGCACCTGAGGGTGGGCTGCGAGAAAACCCGCGACGATTTCCGGCAGGATGTGCTGTGCCATGCCCACCGGACAGCTCACCCTCAGCCGCCCACGGGGCTCGCTGGACATGCTGGCGACGGCCTCATCGGCCATTTCCGCTTCCAGCAGCATGGCCTGGCAATGCCGCAGGTAACGCTCGCCGACGGCGGTAAGCGTCAATTGGCGGGTGGTGCGTTGCAGCAGGCGCGCGCCGAGGCGTTCTTCCAGCTCGGCGATGCGTCGCGACAACCGGGACTTGGGAATCCCCAGCAGGCGCCCGGCCGCCGCGAAACCGCCGGCTTCCACGACTTTGGCGAAATAGTAGAGGTCGTTGAGGTCTTGCATGGTCAGCCTATTGTCCTGTCAGTGGGACAAACTATCGCATTTGAGCTGACTTATCGACTATTCGTTTGATGCGTAGGATCACCACCATCTGATCGCCACTGTCGATCCCACCTCGGAGATCCACCATGAAACTGTTGCATATCGATTCCAGCATCCTCGGCGACAACTCGGCGTCCCGTCAGCTCAGCGCCGGCGTGGTCAAGGCCTGGCAAGCTGCGGAGCCGGGTGTGGAAGTGACCTACCGTGACTTGGCCAGCGAAGGCATCAACCACTTCTCCGGCGCGACCTTGGGCGCCCTGGGCACCGCTGCCGAGCTGCGTGATGCCGCGCAAAAGCATGAGGCCGAGCTGAGCGCATCGTCGCTGGCCGAGTTCCTCGCCGCCGACGCGGTGGTGGTAGGTGCGCCGATGTACAACTTCACTATTCCAACCCAGTTGAAAGCCTGGATCGACCGCATCGCCGTCGCCGGCCAGACATTCCGCTACAGCGAAGCCGGTCCGGAAGGCCTGTGCGGCAACAAGAAAGTCATCATCGTGTCCACGTCCGGTGGAATGCATGCCGGGCAAGCCACGGGTGCCGCCCATGAAGGCTACCTGAAACTGCTGTTTGGCTTCCTGGGCATCACCGATATCGAGATCGTGCGTGCCGAAGGCCTGGCCTACGGTGACGAAGTGCGCAGCAAAGCCCTGAGCGACGCCAACGTACTGATCAACGAACAATTGTTCGCCGCCGCGTAAGGCTTGTGTAAATTTCGCCCTTCCTCGGTTTCAATCTGAAGCCGGGCGCCTAAACTCTGTATTCTGCTCGCCTGAAAACGACCGGAGTACGGAGTTTTTTCGTTTACCCGCTGTCATTACTTTGGCCCAGGTTGTGCAAGCATGGGTTTAACAACCTGGACGTTTCTTCGATATGTCGGTTCTCACGCAGCAAAGGTGGACATCCCCATGATGCGTCTTTGTGCTGTTATGGTTCTTTCCCTGCTCGGCGGCCTGATTTCAGTGCACGCTGCGCCGGCACCGCACCCGCATTGGAGTGTGGGTTTCCATCGCATGACGTTTCTTGATCCGCTGGACTTGCAGCCGATGAAGGCCGTGGCCTTTTACCCGTCCACCGGGCTTGAGCACACCACACAATTGGGTGCGTACCACGTCGCTGCCACCGAAGACTCCAAGATTGCCATCGGCCGTTTCCCGATGTTGATGTTGTCCCATGGCAACACTGGCACGCCCCTGGCCCTGCATGACCTGGCCACCTCATTGGCGCGCAAAGGCTTCGTGGTGGTGGCGGTGTTGCACCCCGGCGACAACTACAAGGACCACAGCCGCCTGGGCACGGTGAGTAACCTGTATGGCCGGCCGATCCAGATTTCCGAAGCGATCACCGCGACCTTGGGCGACCCGATGCTCTCGCCGTTCGTCAACATTGATCAAGTGGGGGTTATCGGTTACTCCGCCGGGGGCGAGACCGCGTTGATCCTGGCCGGTGCCAAGCCGGACTTCGACCGGTTGCGCCGTTATTGCCAGGAGCGCCCGGAAGACCGCGACGCCTGCACCACCAAGGGCGAACTGGTGGTGGACCGTGACGACCTGCAACCGCAGTCCGACCCGCGTATTCATGCCTTGATGCTGATGGCACCGCTGAGCCTGATGTTTGGTCGCCACACCCTGGCGGATGTGCATGTGCCGGTGCTGCTCTACAGCGGCGATGGCGACAAGCTGGTGGCCGTGGACAAGAACGCGGCGGCCCTCGCGCGCAAACTGCCGGAACCGCCGGACTTCAAACTGCTGGCCGGGGCCGGGCATTTCGTGTTCATGGCGCCGTGCGACAGCGATCAGTTGGCCGCAATGCCGGCGATTTGCACCGATGCCGATGGCGTCGACCGCGAGGGCATTCACCGCGACCTGATTTCCGAGGCGGGGCGTTTTTTCAGCCACACCCTCGGCCAATCCACCCGCGCCGGTTTGCAGACGGCTGATCAGTAAGCGCGGCGCTTGAGCAATAGCGTCAGGCCCAGTGCGGTCACCGACAGCAGTGCCGCGCAGAAGAAGATCCAGCCATAGCCGAGGTTCAGCGCCACGGCGCCCATCAATGGCCCGGCAATCGCCAGGGCCAAATCAAAGAACACCGCATACGCACTCAGTCCCGCGCCTCGGCTGCTGTTGGGCACCTGCTTGATGGCTTCCACACCCAGCGCCGGGTACACCAGTGACAAGCCAAAGCCGGTCAGCCCGGCCCCCATCAATGCCACCCCGGTGGACGGTGCGAGCCAGAGCAGCGTCAGGCCCAAGGTCTCGATGGTCATGCAGGCAATCGCGGCGCGGAAGCCACCAAAGCGGCTGATGGCGGAGATAAACACTAGACGCGACAGGATAAAGCACACGCCGAACACGGTCAGGCAGTACGCTGCGCCGGCCCAGCCGCGATTGAGGTAATACAGGGTAATAAAGGTGGTGAGGGTGCCGTAGCCGATAGATGCCAGGCACAGGCTGGCGCCAAACGGTGCGATACGCCCGAACACCGCCCAGAACGGCAGGCGCTCACCGCGCACTACCGGCACCGAGGGTTTGTTGCGGATCAGCACCAGGCCCAATGCGGACAACACCGACAGCGCAATGCCGAGGCTGTTGTAGCCATACTCGGCCACCATCACCACGCCCAGCGGCGCACCGATGGCGATGGCACCGTAGGAGGCGATGCCGTTCCACGAAATCGAGCGCGCCGTGTGTTCGGCACCGACGGCGCCCATGCACCAACTGATGGTACCCACGCCGATCAGCCCTTGGGCTACGCCCAGCAACAGCCGCGCGACGATCAGAATGCCCAGGCTCAATGACGGCAGGCTGTCCACCAGCGTCGCGAAAAACGTCAGCACACCACTCACAAGGATCCCGGCCAGCCCCAACACGATCGCGCGTTTGGTGCCGACGGTGTCGGACATGCGCCCGGCCATGGGGCGGCTGAGCAGGGTGGCCAGGTATTGCGAGCCGATCGTGACCCCGGCCACCACGGCGCTGAAGCCCAGTTGTTCGTGCACATAGCCTGGGATCACCGCAATCGGCAGGCCGATGCAGATAAAGGCGATAAAGGTGTAGAAGACGATGGAGACGATCTTCAGGGTGATCGACATTGAACTGGGAGCGGCGGCAGGCATGGGCACTCATTCGCGGGCGGGCGGTGAGGGCATGATGGCAAGGGCCAGGGGGAAAAGAAAGCAGGCTAACTACTTTGCCTGATGAACAGGTGTAGTGTGATGGGCGGTGCTGTTTGTGAAGGGGGCCGTTGTAGCGAGCGAGCTTGTTGTGGTGAGCGGGCTTGCCCCGCGCTGGGCTGCGAAGCGGCCCCAATAGAAAACACCGCGTTCTGTCGGACAGAGCGCGGTGTTCTTTTTAGGGCCGCTTCGCAGCCCAGCGCGGGGCAAGCCCGCTCACCACAGCAAGCCTGCTCATTACAAGTGCGAGCTTTAGAACACCACGCCTTGGCTGCGCAGGTAGTCGTCGTAGGTGCCGCTGAAGTCGATCACGCCATCGGCGCTCAACTCGATGATGCGGGTGGCCAGGGACGATACGAACTCGCGGTCGTGGCTGACGAAGATCAGCGTGCCTGGGTAGTTTTCCAGCGCCAGGTTCAGTGCTTCGATGGATTCCATGTCCAAGTGGTTGGTCGGTTCGTCCATGATCAGCACGTTCGGCTTTTGCAGGATCAGCTTGCCGAACAGCATGCGACCTTGCTCACCACCGGAGATCACCTTGACCGACTTGAGGATCTCGTCGTTGGAGAACAGCATGCGGCCCAGGGTGCCACGGATCACTTGCTCGCCTTGGGTCCACTGGCCCATCCAGTCGAACAGGCTCATGTCGTCTTCGAAGTCGTGGGCGTGGTCCTGTGCGTAGTAGCCCAGTTCAGCGGCTTCGGTCCACTTGATGCTACCGGCGTCCGGCGTCAGTTCGTTGACCAGGGTGCGCAGCAGGGTGGTCTTGCCAATGCCGTTCGGGCCGATGATCGCCACGCGCTCGCCCGCTTCAACCTGGAAGCTGAAGTCCTTGAACAGCGGCTTGCCATCGAAGCCTTTGGCCATGCGCTCGACGATGACCGCCTGGCGGTGCAGCTTTTTGGTCTGTTCGAAACGGATGAACGGGCTCACGCGGCTCGAAGGCTTGACCTCGGCCAGTTGGATCTTGTCGATCGCCTTGGCGCGGGAGGTGGCCTGCTTGGCTTTCGAGGCGTTGGCCGAGAAGCGGCTGACGAAGGATTGCAGTTCGGAGATCTGCGCCTTCTTCTTGGCGTTGTCCGACAGCAATTGCTCGCGGGACTGGGTCGCCACGGTCATGTACTCGTCGTAGTTGCCCGGGAACAGGCGCAGCTCGCCGTAGTCCAGGTCAGCCATGTGGGTGCACACGCTGTTCAGGAAGTGACGGTCGTGAGAGATGATGATCATCAGGCTGGAGCGCTGGGTCAGGATGTTTTCCAGCCAGCGGATGGTGTTGATGTCCAAGTGGTTGGTCGGTTCGTCGAGCAACAGCACTTCAGGATCGGAGAACAATGCCTGGGCCAGCAGTACACGCAGCTTCCAGCCTGGGGACACTTCGCTCATCGGGCCAAAGTGCTGTTCCAGGGGAATACCCAGGCCCAGCAGCAGCTCACCGGCACGCGATTCGGCGGTGTAGCCGTCCATCTCGGCGAACTCGGTTTCCAACTCGGCCACGGCCATGCCGTCGTCTTCGCTCATTTCCGGCAGCGAGTAGATACGGTCGCGCTCGGCCTTGACCTTCCACAGCTCTTCGTGGCCCATGATCACGGTGTCGAGCACGGTGAATTCTTCGTAGGCGAACTGGTCCTGGCGCAGTTTACCCAGGCGTACATTCGGCTCCAGCATGACCTGGCCGCCGGACGGATCCAGGTCGCCGCCGAGGATTTTCATGAAGGTCGACTTGCCGCAACCGTTGGCACCGATCAAACCATAACGGTTGCCAGCGCCGAACTTGACCGAGACGTTCTCAAAGAGCGGCTTGGCGCCGAACTGCATGGTGATGTTAGCTGTGGAGATCAATTACTTTACCTATCAATAGCTTAGGGTGCGCTTATTTGAACTGGGACCAATTTGGGACCAATCTGGAGCTTTTGCATTTCGCTCCAGTCCGAGCTTGAGTTGATCCAACGCGCATAAGTCGAGAGCAGCATCTGCACACTATGGCCGAGCTGCTGGGAGATGAAGGCGGGGTTCATGCCAGACATAATGCATATTGTCGCATAGGTGTGACGACAGTTGTATGGCGGGCGACGACGGATGTTTAGTGCTTTTAGGGTAGGAACCCATTGCTTGTGCAGGTCGGACGTTTGTCGGACGTAGGCTGCGTTCTTTGAGGGCGGGAAGATGTAAGGGGTTTCCAGCACCTTGCCTTTGCCCTTTTTCCGACGTTCTGCGTATTTCTTGGCGAAATCCAAGGCATGCAGGGCGCGGTCATTCAACAAAACAAAGCGGTCACCACCCGTTTTCGTGCGCTCCACCACTTCCCCCAGTGCGACACCACGACACACGTGGGCCGTCTTCTTCTGCTCGTCTACCTCATCCCAGCGCATCGCCAGGGCTTCGGAGAGACGCATTCCTGTAAAAAACACGAACTCAAAAAATGCCGCATAAATCGTGCTGGGCCAGTGATCGTGCTCGTACATCTTGGCGATGATCTGGTTTGCCTCGTCCAGGGTGAACGGGTCGATCTCCTTTTTGCTGCGCTTGGGCAGCTCCAGAATCGCCGCCGGATTTTTTTGGATCAGCTCTTCGGATACGGCTGAATTCAGGATGGTGGACAGCTTCGAGATTGCGTTGCGCTTAACGCCCGGCGACTTCCACTCGCTGGTGGCCATGACCCGGCGGAGCAGCGTGGTGGTGATCAGGTCGATCCGCACCAGGGCCAGGCCGGGCATCCAGTATCGGTTCAGTGCGCCCTTGTAGTTCGCCTTCGTTCCACCGACCACCTCACGACTGTCTAGCCAGAGTTGGGCATACTCGCCGAAGTTGATCTTCCCCCCAGCGACGTTACTGGAACTGGGGAAAAGCTCGGCGTACTTATCGTCGTCGAGCAGCCCCAGCTTAATCAGACCTTTTACTTGATCAACAACCTGTGAGGCAGACTTGATTCCTTTCTGTGTCGGGGGATAGGGGAGCGTTTCACTGCGCCGGCTGCCGTTCCACATAAAGCGGATGCGGATCGATCCGTGGTGGAGGTCCATTCCTGCGGGCAAACCCATTGGCTTTCGAGCCATTCGTAATATCTCCTGATGCTGTACATGACGCGGCTGCCTTGCTTGTTCCAGACGCCGATGGGGATTTGGTTGCGGGCGCGCTTTGAGCGCAGGGCGGCGAGGGTGGTACCGAGGAGCTCGGCCATCTGCGCCTCGGGCACCTTGTCGCCCGTGATCCCGTCGTTGAGTTTTTCTGATGCTGACATGGGTGGTCCTGGCCGCGCGGGGCGACGGAAAGTAGCCCACCGGTTTCCGGCAGGCTTATTCAGAGGGGGAATGGCTACATCAAGGAGGCGAGATATGCGCCTGCGATTTGCTGCCGCATATCCTGTCGCGTTTTAAGATTGATGAAGCCCAGCCGAAGCAATCTGTCTGTCCATCGGTCGTACTTGCGGAAGAAGCGATTCCTAGACTTGCGGGTTTTTACTGGGGCGATTGCGATGACTGCGTCTGCGAAATATTTCATGAGAGACTCCTTTTTTGGTGAGCCTCAATGGTTGATGTGTTGGGGTGTCGGTTTCCCGACTATTTATCATTTTCACCCTTCATGAAGGTCATCCAGTGCGTTTTTTCGCGCTTCCCGGACTTGTGGCCAAACAACGGTTGCTCATCGGTAAGGGCAAGAATCTCGCTGACCCGGATCTGGGTTTCGTTCCACTTAAAGATAAGGAACTGGCCAGGGCGCAACACCCGGAAGCACTCGGCGAAGCCTTTGCGCAGATCGTCGCGCCAATCGTCGGTGAGGATTCCATACTTAAGCCGGAGCCAGCTTTCACGGCCGGCGCGTACCAGGTGCGGCGGATCGAACACCACCATGTTGAAGCTGGCGTCGGGGAATGGTAGATGCCGAAAATCCATAATGACGTCGGGCTCAACCCTCAACACCCGGCCATCACACAGCACATGCTCTTCATCGCGGATGTCACCGAACAGGGCGCGCTGATCACCCTTGTCGAACCACATCATGCGGCTAGCGCTACAAGGGTCGAGGACTTGCGCATTCATGGCCTTGGCCCCTTGTAGATGAAGGCGTAGGCGAACCAGAGGGTGGCGATCATGGCGTCACCCGCTTGCGCACCCACACACAGATCGGGCCGTCGTCGGTATCGTGGATCGAGAAGATGAACCAGCCTTCGCCAGGTGGATTTGTCGGATGCCAGGCCGCGCAATCGGCGATACCTTCAGCAAGCCACGACGCCTGCACTTCCTCTGACGCGTCGTATTCGAAAGCCAGTTCGCGCGCTTCAAGGCCGCGCGAGTCAAACCAGGCGTATGGGATCAACTCGTCTTCGGTGGATGGCCAGGCCGGGTCGGTCCAGTAGCCGTGTATGTCACGCTCAACTGGCAGCGGCTGGATCAAAACAGTTTCTTCAGGCATGACTTCGTCCTTGCCGCTATAGCGGCTGACTTTGAAGGGGGAGGGGTATCTACCTGACCTGCATCGAGCTTTTACTTTGGGCAAAGGGCCTGTATATTTTTGAGGGCAAAACGCCATACATAGGGAAAATGAGATGAGCGAGAAAATTGATGCTGCAGACATACTCAGAGGCATCGAGGGTTTAGCCCAGGCCCGGCTAGCGTATGGGATAGCTCCTCCGCCTCCACCACCGCCTATTCCAGCTCCTCCAGCAGTAAAAGGCCTTTGGTATAACGAAAAAATTATAAAGCTGGATGGTTGGCGCTTTGAGTCGTGTAGGTTTGATAAATGTCGTCTCATAATTGAAACTCCAAATTTCTCTTTGGTTGATTGCTATTTGGATAGCACGAATTTTATTGTTGTTTCTGGGAAGTTAGTTAACGCGCTGCAGTTTATGGCTTTAGGGAATGAGTTTGATGACTCTCCCGAGTACCACCCGATACGTAATCCTAATGGTACCGTTACTATCGGAGCATGACATGGAAGTTAAGGCCAAGGCTGCATTGAGTGTCAGTCCTCGTGGTGGGCAAATAGTTGTATTTACATTGGTTTTCTTTTCGGCTGCATTCTTGTTTGTAGCCATTTGGCTTCATTCCCAGAACCAAAGTTTCATCATTGCTATCTGCGGAGCGATTGTATTTTTCGCTGCGGGCGGCTTGTTTTGGTGGGTTTCGCATAAAAATGAAGAGTTGAAGCAGTCTCATCCTTTTAATCTGAATTTGGGAGAGGGTGATAATGGCTTAATTTTAAGTGCGGATGTTCGAGCTTTACCGCAACTGGAATATGTAAAGGGCTTGCTATCTCATTACTCCTCCGTATTTCACCGGGAGCCGCTACCTATGGCGGACGGAATGATTGGTGACTCTGGTGAACTAATAGAGGGTAGAGTTGAAGAAGCAAACAACGTCGTACAGAAAGCTAATGAGCAGGCCAGGGCCCAGTGTGACTTATTGATGCAGGAATTATTAATTGGTGCTGAATCAAGATTGCACTCAAAACCTCATGTCGTATTGAATGTACCACCCACGATCGATTTAATTACCCCAGTCTCCAACAGCTAAGCGGCTTTGATAACTACAGCCAGCTTTTGCCATGGATCGTTGGCCCGAGCCAAGGCAGCCATCGGCGGCGGGCTGACGCTGTTACCGCACATGTGCACCTGCTGGGTCTTGGTGAATGGCTTGCCGTCTGCGCCGTGACTGATGATGTAGTCGGCCGGAAAGCCCTGGGCCTTGTACAGCTCAGCCGGTTTCAGCATCCGCAGGCAGATGTCGACGATCACGTAGGGCGTGCCCTTGACCATCACGGTGACCATGGCCAAGCGGTCTTTGGTGGTAATGGTCGGCGCGGGCGCATCGCAAGCGCTGATGTTCTCGGTGCCGTAGTAGCTGATCAGGAAGGCGGCGACGCGAAGGGCGCCGGCTTCATGCTCTGGCGACAGGGTCAGCGACACCAGGGAGCTCTTACCGCCACCACCGGCTGTGATGGTTGGTGCCGGATCCTCCAGGCCCTGGCCAACACTGCCGCCGAAAGCCCGCTCCATGAACGCACTCACCAATCCGTGATGCTGGCCGCCGGCACTGATGGTGTGCAGCGGGTCATTGGCGTCCCGTGCATCACAGTTGCCACGCAGGTGCACCAGGTTCGCCACGGCCAACTGCTGCTGGCTGCCGGTGTTGGTCACCGTGGTCATGGGTTCGTGCATGCCCTTGGCGTGCGTGGTGTTGAATCCCCCGTTGGCCTGGATCATCACCGCGGTGCTGACGGATTGGCCGCCGCCGCTGGCAGTGACAGTGCCGATCGGCCCGCAGATGTCGTTCACCCCGTGGGAGCGGCGCTTGTTTGCGCCAGAACCTTCCCCATGCCCGGCCTGGACGATGCAGGCCGAAGCCAGTGCGTGTTTGACACCACCGGCGACAACCGTCCCCAGTGGCTGACCCACGCCCGGCACCGGTGGCTCTTGCCCTGGGCGTTCTCCGTAACCTGACTGAATCAGCGTGGGGCTGACCACCGAGAAGGCGCCACCCTTCGGGTAGGAGGTGACCGTACGCAGCGGCTCGTCTGCGGACTGCACCGTTTCTCCTGACCAGTTGGCGATCGGCACAATGAACGGCGCCGCGCTATCGATGACAAACTTCTTCATGCCTTTGGCGACGCGGCGCAGAGTGGCCGGCGCAAGGTCCTTCTTGCGACCGAAGATGCTTTTGCCCAGGTCACTGAAGTCAATGCAGTCAGCGGCTGTTTTCCACTTCTGCTGGCCCTTGGCCGGGTTCTTGGCGTGGGTTGGCTCAGGCCACACGATCGGCTGGCCATCGCACCGGGCGATCATGAACAGGCGTTCCCGGCTGGTCGGCGCGCCGAAGTCGCAGGCCTTGACCACCTTCCACTCAACGACATAGCCCATGCCTTCCAACAAGGCCACGAAGCGGCGCCAGGTGCGGCCGCGCTGCTTCGGGTCGGGGATCAGGAACTGCTGGCCCACCGGTACAACTTCGCCAGGTGTAGCAATAGTGCCGTCCAGCTTGATCACGCGACCCGTGGCTTTGTCCCTCTTGGCGATCAGCCGGCCCCACTGCAGGATCTGCTTCACGTTCTCCAGGCTGATCACCCGGGGCCGCTTCTTGCCTCCCCACTTGAGGCCGATCCACGACAGGTTGCGGATCTCACGCTTGCGCGGCTGGCCGCCGGCCGCCTGGCTGTGGTGCGTGCAGTCCGGAGACATGTGGAACCAGCCCACGGCCTTGCCGCCGCATTCGGTGTCCGGGTCACCATCGAACACGTCGGTGGTGAAGTGCTTGGCGTTTGGGTGATTCACGGTGTGCATGCTGATGGCTTGCGGGCTGTGGTTCTTCGCCACGTTCACCGTGCGGCCAAGGCCCATTTCCAACCCGGTACCGGCACCGCCACCACCACAGAAGAAATCGACAACGATCTCATCGTCCTGAGGGTTGAAGCCGAGTCCGTATTGGGTTTTGAAATCGAAGGGGTGTTTCTTCTGTTGTGCGGACATAGGGGATCCTCGCCGGGTATATTTGGCTTATTCGTCTAATGGATTTGGGATATGGAACCGGAAAAGAAACTGAGTCGTTTTCTCCCAGCACGATGGGTGTTCTGGCGCGAGTTGCGAAAATGCCGTAGAGCCGAAGAGGAACTCCGGAAAACGGCTCCACCCAACACAAGGGAGTCGGATAGCAATGGCTCGTTATATGAATATCAGCGGGAAAGCCTCGACCTATTTCAAATCCGGAGATCTTTGATTACTAACAACTATCGAAGGAAAGCAGATGCCTTGTGCGTTCCAATGCCTGATTTCGCTGAGGAGGGTATGTGGGAAAGACTTGAAAATGATTATACGGGGCGCACTACGTGCACCCTGACTACAGTCGGTGAGCGCGCCACCATCACGATTATTCGAGAGGCCGAGAAGCATAAGCGCGAAGTGAAGGCATTCTGGCTAACCTGGGTCACTGGCACGGGGGGTATTCTCATCGGGGTGATTTCGGTTTGGCCAAAATAGGAAGCACGTTCAATCACCACAAAAGCAGTCGATGTCCTCTTCGAGATATTCAAATTCGAAATCGGTCTGTCTAGATCGCTGATCCGCAGACCAGCCCATCGTTTTGTAGTCTGCGCGATCCTGGCGGAATACCTGGCCGAAACGCTCTTCGGTGCCTGACCACCAGAGCAGCCGGGAAGGGTCTTCGATTATGGTCTTAATCAGCTTCCCTTCGCTCTTCTTCCAGCACAGGTCGCAGTTGCCGAAGTCTGAATCCATGCCCAGATCGAACGGCTGGGCCTTCCAGAACTCTGCTACGTCCTCTTTCGTGATGCCGGCGGTGTAAGAGGGGCAAAGGTTGTCCCAGCGCGTACCGCCGCGGTCGTTGGCAGCCATCATGCGGTGGTAGCGTTTCGGTTCGTCGTATCGAATCCCGACAACACAGTCCCATTCGGTGTAGCCAAGGGCGCGCATGTGCTTCTCGCCGATCTTCACCTTCAGGTAAGCGGTGCACATGTTGTTCGAGAAGTTCGGCAACACCGGTGGCAGGTTCTTCTCGGCCTTCCTATATGCGGCGTAGTACTCGAGCATCATGGTGAAGGGCTCACCGTCACGGCTGGCTGTTTCGAAGTTCACCAGTTTGTACCAGGGAGCGTCGTCCGGCTGGCCATATACGCGGCACCACTCCATCCAGACGATGTTCACACTCCAGCGTTTGGCGATCTGGTCGATGAAGACCAGGGTTTCCTCGCGCTCCTTGCCGGTGTTCTGGAAGAACAGGTGAATGTCAGACGGCAGAACTCCGCCATGCGCATCGAGGATTTTGTAGACCATGTGCCCGCTGGTGCGGCCACCGCTGATGCCGATCTGGGCCGGGCCAGTGATCAGGTAGGGATTCATAATTACTCCAGACAGCCGATTGCCTCGCCGGCTGGCGTGATTCGTTGATAGAAGTGATAATCTTTTCTGGTTGGTTACCAGGGAGAGTGGCAGTGGCCAGTAAAAAGCTTGAAGCGTTCCGTGAATGGTTCACGCCGCGTAGGAATCTATGGGCAGCAATAGGCCTGTTTGCAATTGCGATTGTGGTGCCACTTGTCTTTCCGGGGACGAGCGTTACTTGGCTCATAGGTCCAGCGAGCGTTTTTTTAATGAGTTGGCTTATTCCCGGTACGAAAGCAAAGCGATAGGGATGCGCCGGCTGGCGCTGTCCAGTTATATGGGGTATTACGGGTTACCGGCATGGAGCCGGATCAAGGAGATCAAAATGACGAAGCGCGCTCAGCCATTGTTCACCGTGAAGCAATACGCAAGCCACGTACCATTCATTTGCATTGAGTATGCAACTGCTGACGACGGTATGCCGACCGAATTGTTCGGTTTTGACGTTAACCCTGGAACGTCGTTTGCTCGGGCCTTGGAGATCGCTCAATACATGAACGATAATCTCGGCGATTTCACAGTTACAGAGTGACTGTAGGCATCCGGCGTAATAGGAAAGGCTGGATCAAGGAGTGTTGCTTGCCCCGCAGTTCCGGCAGTCTTCGCGATAGCGCTGCATGTCGCTGACGAACCGGCCGCAACCGCCACAGTTGAAAACTTCTTCCCGTGGTTTTTTCGGTTTCGCTAATTTGATGCCGGTGCCGCGGAGTGCCTGCTTGAGATCAACGTCCTGGCGCCAAACCAACCGTCGGCGGATGGAATCTATATAGTCGGCAGACCATAGTTTTCGCGTTCCGGCTGTGAGTTCGGCGGCGAACTCCATCCGCGATTGTTCCAGATTCAGATTGCAGGCGCGCCCAAGATCGGCGGTGACTTGACCCCTGTTCCAGCCGATCCAGTAGACGTCATTGCCGTTCCAACTGCCTGGCACTTGCAGATAGACGCGGCACTCTGGTCCCAGCATGGCGTTGCTGGCTTGCTCGTCCATCAACTGGCAGTCGACGCCATAGTGGGCGCGTTCGTCAATGTACTGTTTCGGCCATGGGATATCGGTGTCACGGTGGCCGCAAGCCTTTTCTTTGGTGTACACCTCGCACTTGTCCAGATCGGTGTAGTAGCCGCGGTGCGCCTTCCCGTGGAAGGTAAGGCCATCACCGACGTGGCTGCGACTGTCTTGAAGGTAGAATTCGGCGGGCATGGATTATCTCCAGTCAGGCGCCAACCTCGTAGAGTTGACGTGATTTCTCAGGAAATCGTACTATTGATGGCGTTTTGATATTGATACGGAAATCATAAGGACTTATAAAAATGCATATCAAAGTCATTGAGGTAGAATCGCTCACGCAATATTTGGATGAGGTTCTAGCAATTAATAATCTGACTGGTTCAATTTCTGGTGCTGTGTATAGAGGCCAGTCAGACAGTAGGTGGGGTATTGCCTCCGGATTGAGCCGTTATGTAAGTGGTTCTAAAGATAAAGAAGGTGCGTTAAAGTTAGCATCTCAAGCATATAATATATTCGACTCTCAAAGGCATGGGTATAATGGATTAACCTCAACAAATCCCTGGGACGTTTTAACGCTAGCGCAGCACTTTGGTCTGCCTACTCGCCTTCTAGATTGGAGTCTGTCGCCGATAGTAGCCTTGTTTTTTGCGCTAGATGGAGTCCGATACAAGAGGGTGGCAATTTCGGAATTGACAGACAGCCAAAGAAATGAGTTTCAACATAGCGTTGTAATAGATGGTGATTATGTTGGGCTGCCTGAAAGCGAAGCGGTCGTATATATGATTCCATCGTCACATAACGGTAAAGGGGCTCCTTGGTTAAAAACGAATCTCTTAAGCAATGACCTTTTTGGAAATGTTGAAGACGCAAAGGAAATGGGATTTTGCTTTATAGATCCAGATGTTAGAAATGAGCGTATCAAACACCAGAGTGGTGTATTTACAGTTGGGGTTACTCCTTCGTGTCCGTTCCCTATTGAAAATACTTATGCCATTAAGATTAGGAAGAATTGCATTTCTGAAATGCGTTCGAACTTGGTCAGTTTAAATATTGGCGCAAAATCTGTTTATGGTGATTTAGAAGGACTCTGTCGCGACTTGCTGTTTACAAAGTTTGGTGGCTTTCTGAATAGGTACAAGTCCTGATTCCTATATGTTCGTAATGTTATGAACGCTTATAGGCGTCGATTTTCGCTTGCCTGATTCAGCTTGTAGTGTGAATTATGCTTCTTCGGCGTCGAGCCATGATGCCTTGCGCTGGCCGTGGCTGTACAGTTGATGCGCCACGTTTTCGTCAACAACGATTTCGTGGCGCGGATATCTCAAGAAGGCCTCGAGTTCTTCGTCGGTCATCAAGTCCATCTTCATGATGGCTATTTGCAGGACTTCGCTGATGATCGGCACCTGGCCGCGAAGCCGGATACGCTCCATTGCCTGCTCGATACCCGGCCTGACCTTGTGCCGCAATTCCTTCTCGGCGACCGCCAGGCGCTTCTGCGCAGCCTTGGCCGATCGTTCCTGCACAGTCTTGGCCATGGCCTACCTCTTCTACTCCGCTGGCCGGCAGTGCGAGCCAGGTTTGACGTTTGCGTTGCTGAGTGCGGGCTATGCGGCGCATGAATCGACCTTCACCTGGCACCAGGCGCCGACAGCTTCGAAGATGCGCGCGGCGTGCGCCTCGTCCAGCGATATCGCTTCAGGTATGGCGATCCAGCCCGAAGCCACCATCTGGCTTTGATTGGCCTCGTCGCGCAGCTTCTTGTAGCAATGCTCGATCACGTCTTCCAAGTGGTCGGAGAGGTAAACGCCATCGGGCGCCACCTCCACCGACTTGCTGTACCGGTCGCCGCGGGCGTCGATGCAAAGCGCGCTCAGGTAGATCGTCCACCGGTGGGGGATGCCGCAGACGGCCTGGCCAATCTTCCCCGGTGCGATGTTCTTCAGCGACTTGTAATTGATCATGCCCTGGCGGCCGCCGGGGTCGATGTTCACCACGGCGACGTGATTGGATGCCAGCAGCGAGCGGCACGACCGGGCAATGCGTGTCTGCAGGTTGTGCGGCTTGCGCTTGCTCATAAAACCTCCGCGAGTTTGCGCAGCGCCTTACGTTCTGCCGCTGTGATAGGCGGCTTGCGGCGCTTGAGGATGGTTGCCGGGTCGATGAATTCCGAACGCTTCGCCGGGTCTGGATTCATCGGCGGACTATCGCCGATGGTGAGCTTGCCGCCGGCGGCCAGGTGCCGCCGGACCTGACTGGAAAGCTCCAGCGCTTTCTCGCGCCGAAACTCGATATCTGATCGGAGGTTGCTGATCATGCTGCCGCCTTGCCGAGTGTCACCCCGGCCATGCTGAAGTTTGCACCCTGCGCCGCGACCATTGCGTCGAGCGCTTCCCAGTTGACCAAAAGGACAGTGGTCGGCGCCTGACCGTATGCCACTGCTTTGATCAGTGCCTCGAAGTCCGTCACGTTCGCCTGCAGCGCTACCTGCTCGACCGCGTGGCTCGTTACTGGCTTTGTAGCCTGGGCGACGGGTGCCGCTGTCTGGACTGGCGTGGCGCGGACTGGCTCGGGCGCCGCCACCTTCTCCACGACAGGCTCTGGCTTGATGGCCGCCAAGCGTTGCGCTTCCTGCTCTGCGGCGATGCGTTTCGCGTCAGCCTTGGCCTGCTCATCTTTCTGGTGTTCTGCGATACGGAATTTGATCAGTGTTACCAGATCATCGTTGGCCTTGGTCACCAGCTGCTGCACATCGCTGAACAGGAAGGCGTGATCAACGGCGAGCTCCGCCAGACTGGTCAGGTTCAAGCGAATGCTGTCGGCTGCCTGGCTTGCATCGATCTTCGCCCGGGCCAGTTCGGTATCAACTGCGTCCTGGAGGCTGGCGATGGTGCGCTTATTCTTCATGGCACCGGCGAAGTCCGAAACGACATGAGGCAGCGTGACTTTGCCAAGGGTCTTGTTGATTGCGGCAATGTGATCCGCCAGTGCCAGTTCTGCTTTTTGCTTGATGTTGGTCTTCACCAACAGCTCTTGAGCCTTCACCAGCTTGTCGACCTTCAGGCGGGTCTCGCGGGCATGAGCGCTGATGCGATCCAGCGATGAAAACAGCTCGTCGATGCTTTGGGTCTGCGACAGGGCCTGCTTCTTGGCGGTCGCGACAGCTTCCTCGACATCGCCACACCATTTGACCGCTTTCTTGGCGTCGGCGAAGTCCTGGTCGGTGGAGAGTGTGGTTTTAACCGAGTCGATGACAGCCAGCGCCGAGTCTTCGAACACTTTCAGGTTGCTGGCGGTGACCATGCCGGTCAGCTCGATGCGCAGGGCTGGCAGCTCATCAGGCGCCTTGCCGACTGCGATTGAAGGCGCGTCGGACATCTCGAAGTTGGCCAGGTCGACCTCGAACTGTTTCCAACCTTCGATCAGCTGGGCCGCTCGCCCGGCGACCGGCCGGTATTCCATGTGCACGAAGTTCTCCGGCGTGCCGTCCGAGCAAACAAATATGACCCGCTCAGCGCCGCTCACCAGCAGTTGCTGCTCAAGCTGCCAGTAATAGTGTGGAGCCAGTTCACCAGCCTTCACCTGGGCGACCACCGACTCATTCCAAAGCTTGTGCTCGAACAGGGTCTCGCCGAGCATCGTGGCGCCATCCATGGAGGCGAGCAGGTTGCCCTCGGTAGCAACGATCGGATAAAGCTCTTCGCCGATCAGTGCTTCGGCGAGCGGGCGAGCCATGGCTTCGGTCGCGTGACCCTTGTCGAAGATGAACTGCTGAGACGGCGTGACATCGGGCGTGATGCCGGTCTTTTTGGCTGCGAGCAGATCGGTGCGGGTCTGGTACTTCGATGCGCCCATCATCGCCGGGGCTTCGGAGGCAGTGCGGAACTTGGCGCGAAGGGCAAGCCACTCGGCGGAGCCTTGAGCTACGTTGTGAATTTTCATGCTGCGTCTCCATCGAGGGCTTTGAGGTTGGTGATTTTTTCAATCTGCGCCTCACTCAGCGTGTACTTACTGCTGATGGTCGCAATGAGGTGTTCGGGACTGGTGCGGTTCGAGTCGATCAGCGGTTGCCACTTCGCGATGTTCTCGCTCAGCAGGTCGTCGGAGTAGGCGGGCAGCGCTTTAGGTTCAGGCTGGGCTTGCTGTCGTGGGCTAATATCGCGCGCCGGCTCCTCGAATGCCTTGCCCTCCATCTCATCAGCCGTTGGCGCCGATCCAACTTCAGGAAACGCTTTGCGCAGGGCCTGCGCCTCGGCGCACTTGGCGAGCTGGGCAAATGCTCGACGCTTCCACATGGCGTTGGGCGCCGCAGTGTCCTTGCTGGCTGTTGCGTAGTTTTCGATCCAGCGCTCGTTGGCTGTGTATTCGGCCACTAGGCCGTTGCTCATCTGCCGCTTGACCGTCACGCGGCACCATTCGGGATACGTGACTTCTACACCACTCAACTTCGCAGTCACTGGAGGGCCATATTCTGGTTCGCTGATCCCGGCGTATTGGCCGGTGCGCGCCGCCTGAATGCGGTACAGGCCGATGCCTGGCATCACCGTGTCCTGCATCTTTTTTGTCTTGGAGTTCCAGATCGGGACGATGTGCACCGGCTTCAACATCGGGTCAAGGTGCGCGGCCTGGCAGTAGGCCAGGACCATCACAACAGAGTTCTTTTCTGCGCCGGGGTAGAGGCTGCTGCTCAGCACTTCAACGAGAGCGGCCTCCGACATTGCAGGCGCGTTGTCGTCCAGCTTTATTACTGCGGACATGGGGATTCCTTGCCGCGATGCTCGCAGCGATTGAAGGTGTTGGTTATTGAGTGATTCGATCAGCGAGGGCGCTGAGCAACATCAGAAAGGTGAAGAGGGCAAGGACAGGGAAGGCGCCGCGCCAGATCAGCAGGCGCCGGGTGCGCTGGTGGGGAGTCAAGGCCGAACCCTCACCGCAATCCGCCCACCCTTCATGGTTGGCGCCAGGCGCTGCGGTAGATCCCGCACCAGGTCCTCACGCTTGCGGCCGATGAGCTCGTTGAAGGGAAGGCCGAAGCCCAGGATGGCAATGCGGCGCTCGATGTCGTCGAGCTGCTCGTCGATCAGCGATTTAACCGGTGCGGTGGTCATGCTGCCTCCTTGCGCTGCCGGCTGGTCTTCAGCAGCCAGGCGCTGTAGTGGTGGAACTCTTCGGCGTTGATGGCGCCGGTAGTGAAGTGGCGGACAATCAGGCCTTCAGCCAGCGACTCGGCCAGGTCTGTTGTGTCCGGATGCTCAAGCTCTAGTAGGGCGGTGGTTATCGCGACGTGCGGGCTCATAGGTCGGCATCCACATCGTCTTCTGCCTCTTCCCGTTCTGCTGCCACTGCATCGGCGGCGTAGGGCCGGAGCAGGTCCATGGCGAACCTTTCAACCGTTTCGACTGGGCGCTCATTGCCCAGTAAGTCCGCTGCATGGCTGCGCGCTTCACTCTGGCTACCCAGGATCGCTGACAGGAACAGGCGGGCGAACGAGTCACGCTCGTCAAGTCCGTCGATCTGGCGTTGATTCAGGATGCCTTGCAGGTACGTGCAAAACCGATCAAACGTCACCACCTGCGGCTGGCCGTAGCGGCGCTTCCATTTGATGTCCATGCCGCACACCAACTGTTCCGCCGAGTGTTCCAGCCACTCCTGTTCCGCGCTCGCCTCACTGACCTCTGGAGGCAACTGAGCGTCGTAACGCTCCTGGCATATCTGCAATGCTGCGTTCATGCTGCCTCCGGCCAGTGGCGCTCAATGCTCTCTTTTGCGTAGATGGAAAGCCGCTCGTAGCCGTTCACGCCACCGCAGCCTGGCATCGTTCCTTCCAGCTCGACGCAGGCGCGGATGTCGCAGCGGCGCGAGCAGACCCAGCCACCGTAGTGGCATTGGTGGACTTCGCCTTTCGGCTCCGGGTGATAGGCGAGGCCGCCTTTCCACGATGGCGAGCCGCGCAGCTTGAGGCCGCATCCTCGGCACACCGCTTGAGTTTCAGTACAGTTATGCATGGCGACCTCCAGTGTTTGGGGTTAGGCGTTACCGGAAATTCCACATAATCCGGCTGGGCGAAAACTCGTAGATCGCGAAGCGGCCATCCGGGTTAGCGCGGTGATATTCGTTCTTGCTGACGCGGACCCGCAGGCGGTAGGTAATCTGCAAGTGCCACATCCAGAAACGGATGTTCAAAATCAGGTCGCTCATGACTCTCTCCATTCGTTTGTTCACCTGTATTCGTCAACACTCATGCCTCCCGCTGGTTGCCGATGGGCGCGGGGGAGGAGTGCTGACGTAATAGAGGTGGGGAAGGGTGCCGGTCTTTCCCGGCTACGGCGGCGCTGGCCGTTTAGCGAGTCGCACTGAAGGCTGGTAGCATCGACACTCCTTCTCGGAGCAAGGAATTGCTATGCGTCAGGTTGTTGAAAGGGCGTTAAGCGTGATCGCGGCAGAGAGCAGCGAGCCTGAATACACTGAAGCGTTCAGCGCTGTTCGTGCAGTAGTGGTTGAGTTTGGGGAGGAAAATCTGGCTGACCGGCTTTTTGCCGATATTCCCGATTCGATTGCTTTCATGCAGGTGGCCCGGCTCTTCGACTTTCTTGCCTGGCAGACGGATGACAACGGATCAGCGATGACTCGCACCGCTGAGCGCTGGCTTGTCGAAGGCACAGATCTGCGCAAGATTCAGATTGCTCTTAACCTCGAGGTGTACCCGTTTCCGGACGAGCATGAGATGTACCGCGTGCTGTCTGATGTGGCTGTATCCCACCCTCAGGTGTCTGATAGATGCGAGAAGCTAATCAGCTCTCGCAAGCATCGTTAGTGTTGGGTCAGCATCCCAAGCAGCCTTCGCGAGAAGGCTACTCTGTGATGCTTTGCGTCAAACAAGTACGCTGTTGTCATATTGCCGGGCGCCTGTGTCGCAATGGCTATGGCCTTGGGCGATGGCGTCGTAGTGGTAGAACAGCGAACCAGTAGCGCGGCACTCTCCGCTGTCTTCATCGGCGATCACGACCGCCGTGATCCGAGTGTTTCGAGCGCTGCTGGTGAAGTGAGCGCTGTATTCACCCAGACGGGCGATGGTCTTTCCGTTTTTTTCTGTGCTGGTGAAGTTGAACATTGCGCTGCCCTCCAGGGCTCCGTTGGCTTCCCGTTAATCCCTGTCGCCAAGGCCTATCGGTGAAGCCCCGGTCACGCTACTGGCGTCAGACCGGGTATGTTGCGTCAGCGGTGTGGCCCGTTGCCCGCTGCTGATTGCAGGGCTGGCCGCTCGTCTTCGTAGGTTGGCGGTGAGCTTCCTCCCCAGGGCGTCAATCAGCATCTGTTCGTCTTGGATCACAGGTCCCTACAACATGCACGCTGCAGCTCGTTTGCCCGGTTAGGTGGGCAGGGTGCATGAGGTCCGGCGGTCCCAGCCGAAGCTATCGGGCCCGCTAATTCTTGAATTCGGTGTTTCATCTCCACCACGCGCATCGCCCGATTCATATCTCTGGCCAGGTCACACATTTCGTGTCCGGTGTTCTTCCTGGCTGGCTTGCGTGGTTTCGCGCACCCTCATGTGGAAGGTGCGGCCAGTTCCAGAGCTGGCGTGGAGATCGAATTTCTTGTTCGCGCTGTGCCCGTTGCCGGGGATCGATCTGCGAAGTTCCTGAGCTGTTAAAGAGCGTCGGGCTGTGAGGCCCTTCGCAGTGGCTGTGTGTCGCTGCGACAAACAAACATTACCAATGGCATTATTTGCTGTCAATGCCATTGGTAATAATATTTGTCGATGGCAATAAAAAGCCCGCACTAGGCGGGCTGATTTGATGGATGATTTATGCGTTATGCAGCTCTATCGTCCCACCATTCGATTGTTTGGTTGGCCAATGCGTCAGTCGACACTGCTTCGATGACGTCAACACCAGCCTTGCTGGCCCGATCCATCTGGCGAAAGGCCGTGTCGTGGACTTTCCGAAATTCCTCTGCTGACATGCCGCTATCAGAATTGGGCATGAGTACCGAAATAGACCCTTTTCGATCTGAGTTGCTCGTAATTAGCAGAATGTCCGAGGCTGCTTGCAGGATGTTATGCTCAACCACAAGCGGACTCTTGTACCACGCAGAGACAATTGTGCCGGCGGCGTCACTGCTAAGCAGGGGGACGTCTACTTCGATGCGGTTCGCAGACCCTTTCATTTTTAAGCTGAATCTTCCCTGCTGAATAATGCGGGATGCCTTCAGCCTCATTTTTTCTTCCATAATTCTCAGCACGCCGTCCCTAAGCTTGGGTGTGGAGTGATAGCGGAAGTGGTCACGCTTGGCTCCAAATTTTGGGCGGGCGAGGGTCACTACGTCATTGAAGAACTCATCGACGACGCTTTCTGCCGTGGCGCCAGATGCAAATAGGGCCTCTCCCAGTCGAACATCGTGTCCGATAAAGTCAGGGAGATTGCCGCCATAACTCAGCAGCGTGGCCTCTACGTCCTGAAGGTAATGCACCAAATCGTTTTGATCGATTCGGCCGTCATATAAGCAAGCCAGGCGCTGGAAGGTGTCGAGCATGCGAATCTCGACTTGCACGCCATGCTGGAAGGCAACCCCCACATTAAGGAACTCCCCTGCATCAGGATCAAGGCACATGCTTATGCTTCTCCAGGAGCCACGCACGAGCTCCTGGCGGGGTGCGCCACCTATGCGACTTCTGAGCTTTTCGGAGATATTCATGATATTGCCAGCATTCCAAGTTCCTTGGAGTATCGGTCATTATCCAGACGCGCGGCAATGAAGTCGACCACCTGGGTCGACCCCTCGTCGCCTAGAAAGCTCGATAGCATTTCCGTTGTTTTTTCTGCTCCACCATCCCGAAACGCGACAGAGAAAGAATTGTACGCGAGCAGCCTAGCGCTTCGAACGGGTAGATTCTGGCTCCACTGAGGCACATAAAGATCGATTATTTCCATCAGCCTATTTGGGCACTTCCTTGCCCCGCTCAGCTTGGCTGGAGTCCAGTCAGGCCACACAAATAGCCTTCCGTGATCTATCAGGGTGTACGAACCGCTAGACGCCCAAAGTAGGTTTCCTAGGTGCCTGTCAGAGTTTTGAAGCCATGCGTCAAAAGACAAAATTGCCGGGATAGACTTGTTCTTGGATAGCTGCGTTACAAGTCTCTTTGCTCGACGCTCCTTCATAAAATCAGGAAAACCGTCCACGTGCTTTTGCACAAGATTGGGATACGTCGTGTCTTGCGAGAACCACGCCAAATAGCTTTTCTGTGGGCCCGAGGGAGAAATAAAGTCGAGCGCGCGCTGAACTCTCTCAGGGATTTGATCGCGATCCAGCTCAATTACCCCTGCATTCTTGGCCACCGGGAGACCAACGATACCGGCCAGCGCATACCCGATTGCCTCGCTTACGATTTCAGATGACTCAAACTCGTAGGTGCCCGGCCTTTCCCAAACTTTATCGGGGATCGGCTTAACGTAGCAGTGCAAAGACTCGTCACCGACCCGAATTTTTGCGCGGAATAATGGGTTTAGCCCCGTTTTTACTGGGTCACGCAATTGACCGCCGAAGCAGTCGCTATTCAGGAACTGGATCATTTGGAGTCAGCTTTTTCCTTAAACGCTGATGAGGCGATTCTGTTTTGGTTGGGATCCTGATCGAAAGGCGAGTGGCGATAGCCTCCAATAGCAGAACATCTTGCTCGCTCAGCAGCCCAGAATCTGCGGCCTCGGCAATCCGTTCGAGTGCCGATCTAGACCTTGGGCTTGCGGCCAAAGCCAGGGCCCTTGCTCTCTTGCCAGCACCCGTAAAGTCACGATCAGATTTGGACGAATCTTCTCCATCCAGCGAGATGGCGGTGCCAGATCCGGTGTGCCGCTGGTCGATGGATGACGCCATTTGAGAAATCTCTTTGGCGAGGCGCTCACTAAATTCACGAACATCCACCTTCAATATGTTCGCGAACGAGGCGGCAATCGAAGGATTGAGCGGGTTAACACCATTCAGATAGTGGCTGACGGAGCTTTGATTGATTTCTAAGGCGTGCGCCAGCTTCTCCTGGGTCAGGCCAAGCTCATTTTTCTTTCTATTGAACAATGCCTTCAGCCGAAGGCACTCATCCTTTTTTTCTTGCGGTAGGGGTTTCTTGCTCATCCCTGAATCGTATTCCCATCGGTAATATAGCTACAAATGCCAATGGCATTTACTTTTAAAAATGCCATAGGTAATATCCGTGCATGAAGAACCACGGAGATCACTCCCATGAACCGAATTCACATCACTGATTTTGCCCGCTGGCTTGGGCAGAGCGAGGCTGCAGCTCTGTTGGGGATGACGCAGGGCGCCATCAGTAAAGCCATTCGAATCGGCCGTGACATCTATGTCACCCCTCACCCGAATGGGATTTGTACAGCAGAAGAGGTGAGAGCTTTTCCTTCGCAGAATCAACGTCTCGCCAGCTAAGCGACATCCCTGTCCGCCGTTCCATTGAGCAAATGATCGCCTCTGCACCTGCAGGGCGCCACGTAAAGAATTTCGAGGTGTTACATGCAGGACTTGATGAAGGCGATCTATGACGTGGTTGACGACCACGGAGCAGGGCGGATTACAGAGGGCGCCAGCTTCTCTTCGAAGACGCTGCTTTCCCAGAAGGCGAACCCGGACTACGACAGCCACAAGCTGAACGTCCAGGAGCTGCACCGGATTATGAAGTTCACCCAGGACTTCCGTCCGCTGAAGGCGTGGGCCGAGGCGTTTGGTTTCGACCTGGTGCCGAAGGAAAAGCCCGAGGGCATCAACCTCAACACCGCGCTACTGCGCCTGCACGCCGACCTGGCCGATGTGACCCGCCTTGCGTTCGACGCCCAGGCCGATGGCCGCGTATGCACACGCGAGAAGTCCGAACTGCTAAAGGAAGCCGAGGAAGTGATCGTCAGTCTGGAAGTGTTCAAGCAGTCGGTAAAAGCCGCCTAAACAAAAAATACCCGCGCATGCGCGGATCAGTGCCCTTTGGCTTCGCACTATCAATTATGCGGACCATAAACCCAGGCACAAAAAAGCCGACGGTCGAGGTCGGCTAATTCGATAACACTTTGTGAGACCGATTATATGCAAACCCCGCCACATATCAATAGCTCTACCAATCTCGCGCCACGTTTTCCGCAATCTGAAAGCGTGGCGCGTATTAGCTCACATTCCGTCCCCTTGGCGGCCTGACATGCAATACACCGTCACGATTAACCAGGTGAAGGCGCTGGAGTGGGGGCTGAATTCTCAGCAGGCCCTGCTGTTCGCGTTCGTCTACGGCTGCCCGAGCTGGACCAAGCCAATCAAGACCGATGACGGGATCTTCTTCGCGCTGAGCAAGGCAAAGATCATCGAGGAGCTGCCGCTGCTCACTGATAAGCCGGACACCGCTTACCGCATGCTGAAGGCCCTGGAGGAGGCCGGTTTGATTGAGCTTTCCAGTACTTCGAACATCACGCTTTTTCGCCTAACCGAGAAGGCCATCGAGTGGAACCATAAGCTTGATGGGTCGGAAAAATATCCGACCCCGCCAAACAATATGGGTCGGAAAAAAATCCGATCTACCTCGGATAAATCTCCGAGCAAGGTCGGAAAAAAATCCGGCCAAGGGTCGGATAAATCTCCGACAAATCAGGATACCAATCATCAGGGTACCAATCAGGAAACCAGTCAGGACTTGCAGGACGCCACCGGCAAGCCGGCTCAGTCCCGCGGCTTGGTGCTGGTGGTTGATCGCACCGACACTCCACGGGTCGAGATCCCCGCCGACATGCCGGGCCCCAAAGACCAAACCTGCAAAACCTTCAAGGTCTGGGCGAACTACGCCATGGCTTACCGCAAGCGCTACAGCGCCTGGCCGGTGTGGAACGCCAAGGTCGGTGGTCAGCTCGGCCAACTGGTTGACCGCCTGGGCGCCGACGTCGCCCACCATGTCGCCGCCCACTTCTTGAAAACCAGCGATGCCGCTGTCCTGCGCAAGTGCCACAGCCTCAATGAACTGCTGGCCAATGCCGAGAGCTACCACACCCAGTGGGTCACCGGGCAGCGCATCAACGGCACAACCGCCCGCCAGATGGAGCGGACAGAGGCGAACCACTCCGCAGCGGAGCAGGCCGCTCAGATGGTCCTGGACAAACGCCAATCAGGTGACCGCAATGAATACCTCTGAAATGAACGACCAGCAGGTCGCCGGGCTTGCCGCCGCCATCTGCGCAACGGCCGAGGCCATGGGCCAGGAAATGAACCCTGGCACAGCTGCGATGATGGCTGAAGACCTCTGTGCCTACCCGGTACCCGTCGTCAAGGCGGCGCTGAAGGCGTGCCGCTTCGAAGTGAAGGGCAAGCTGGCAATGGCTGACATCCTGCAGCGTGTCCAGACCTCCGACGGCCGCCCTGGGAAGGACGAGGCATGGGCAATCGCCATGACCACCTACGACGAATTCGAGACCGTGGTGCTGACAGACGAAATCCAGCTTGCCCTGGCCGCTGCCAAGCCTGTCCTCGACGCCGGTGACAATGTGGGGGCCCGCATGGCGTTCATCAGCGCTTACGAGCGGTTTGTCTGCCAGGCACGCGAAGACGTCAAGCCGGTGAGTTGGCACGTCTCTGTAGGGTTCGACGCCAATCGCCGCGTTCAGGCCGTGATCAAGGCCATGGAGCTGAAGCGGATTCCCCGCGAGCACGGCCAGAAGTACCTGGCAGACCTGAGCGTCGAGCCGATCACTGAAGACGGGCGTGCCGTTGCGGGTTTGCTGACAGGAGCTGTTACTCGGCCAGAGCCGGCACTGCGCCAGAAGCTGGAATTGGTGAAGACCTCAATGCTGGAGATGCGCAAGGCAAGCGCGGAGCGACAGGACGAAATTCGGATTGAGGCTGCCAACGAGTTGGCGGATCGCAGGGCGCTGCTGATCCAGCAGGCCCAGGATTTGGAAGCGAAGAGAGTGGCGCAATGACCAAGCCAGCCAAGCCCCGTCCAATGCCCGTGTACCTGGTGCTGCGCCGCCTGATTGATCCTGCCACCGGCAAGGAGGTAGCCGCGTTCGTGCCGTCCTCCAACGCTGACCGGTCGATCCTTCGTGAGCGTGATTTCCGCATCAACACCAAGATCCGCGCCGATCTGAAGCAGCCGCGCAATCCGAGGTTCAACGGTTTGGTCCACGGTCTGGGCCGGGTGTTGAGCCAGAACATCGACCGATTCTCCAGCAAGCAGTCCCACGATGCGATCAAGGCTCTGCAGCTGGAGTCGGGCGTGTACTGCGACGAGGAGCTGTTCGATATTCCTGGCCTGGGCCAGCTCACCCGCAAGACACCCCGCAGCCTTTCCTACGACTCGATGGGGGAGGAGACCTTCCAAGACTTTTGGCGCCAGTGCTGCGCGTACCTGGTGCTGCATGACTGGCCAACGCTGACGGAAGAGCGCCTGACCGAAATGGCCGAGTTTGAAGCATTCAAGGAGGCCGCATGAGGCGCACCCAACTGCAACGCAAGACTCCACTCAAGTCAGGCGGGCCTCGGCGTAAACGCTGCCCAGAGTGCCGAGTGATGTTCGTGCCTACCCGCGCCGCGCAAGCCGTGTGCGGAGAGATCGAGTGCGCCATCGCTCACGGCAAATCCGAGAAGGGCCGGTCAATCGCTGGCAAGGCCCTGGCTGAAGTAGGGCGCCGCGACATAAAGGTCCGGAAGGAGAAGCTGAAGAGCAGGGCGGATCACCTGCGCGAAGCTCAGGCCGCGGTGAACGAGTACATCCGCCTGCGCGACGCGCACCTCCCGTGCATCAGCTGCGATTCGACGCCGAACGACAACGACCTCATGACCGGCAGCCGGTGGGACGCCGGGCACTACCGATCCGTGGGTGCCTGCCCGGAGCTGCGCTTCGAGCCGCTGAACATCCACCGGCAGTGTGTGAAGTGCAACCGCAACCTTTCCGGCAACGCCGTGGAGTACCGCATTCGCCTGGTGCTGCGCATTGGTGTCGAGAAGGTGGCCTGGCTGGAGGGGCTGCACCCGGCCTGCAAGTACACCGTGGAAGAGATGAAGGTCATCAAGGCCAAGTACCGGGCAATGACCAGAGAGCTGAAAAAAGGGGAAGCTGCATGAAGCTGATCAACGCAAGACAGGTATGGACTGAGGCTCAGCACGAATCGAACGCGTCGATCAGCGCTGTAGCCATCGACAAGGCCCAATCAGCACCTATCAAGAAGGGGCAGCGTATGCGCCGGGCCGAGGCGGTCTTCGCTGCGCTGGGGGATGACAAGGAAGAGCGCATTCAGGTTGTGCGCCAGAAGATAAGCATAAGCGAGACGCGCCGTACTCCCGCCGGCCGCTCCACCGCCCGCGCTGCGCACCTGGCCACCATCGGCAAAGTACTGCGTGCAATCGACACGCTCCCGTTCCAGGTTCAGCAGTTCGGGCACTACCTGTACCACCCGGCGATGAACATGAAGCACCTGTTGAACGCGGTGCTGCTGATCACCGCCAAAGCAGCGCTGCCAGATCTGACATCGGCCAAGCGCGTGAAGGCGCAGTACCTGGTTACCCTGGCCCTGCAGTCGTACAAGGGGGAGGTGGCCGGGTCTGCTGAGTGGGGCCCGGCGCGGGTGGCCGCCGAGATGAACACGTTCTTCGGCGTCACCATCGATCCGAAGAACTGGACGCGTGACTGGCTCGACCTATGGGAATCCCTTAAAGAAGTGATAAAAGAAGTGGATATTCAGGCTCAACAACCGCTATGGCAGGTGATTCACTCGGAAAAAGATCAAGAGGCGGCATAATCATATTGACATGACGGGGTTTTGCGCGTACTTTTCCCATAGTGCACAAGTAACGCGAAACGCACATCAATACCCCCGCCCGGCCAAGAGCCGGGTTTTTTGTTGGGCGACAATCGGTCATGCTATTAGCTTCTAATCTGAGGCTGGAGCGTAAAGTGGGAAGGATCTCTGCAGAACAACTTACCCCTACACAAATAAAAAATCTCAAAGCGAAGATGGCTTCGGGTGTGGGGCTGCCTTCAAACCCTCCGAAGTTATTGTGGGTTGTCTGGGATGGCGATGAGGTCGTCGGGATTTTCGTGGACTGGCCTTCCGCTAGTGCACTCATAGGCACGCTGGTGGAGAAGCAGAACATTAGAATTCTACTTTTGGACAAGCAACGTGAGGAAGAGCGCAAGAGCTCCCTCGGCCCCAAAAAACCATAGACCGATGCATCTCATCAGAGCTTCGCGCAGAACCGGCAAGCATGCCGTGTAGGAAGCTGCCGCGGTAAGATGCCTTTACAAATCAAGGGCCTCAGCATCTGCTGGGGCTTTTTCGTTTTCAAAAGATGCCCAGTACAGTGGATCGCTCTTGAAATTTTCTCGCTAGCCCCCATCTTGTAGCGACACGAAAAGGAGGCTCGCGATGAGTGAAGCATTGAAGCTGGGCGATGTGGTTCGTTATAAACTTAACAATCAGCTAATGACGGTGATTGACGCTGGCCCTGTTAAGGTTGGCGGCGCTTTGGGCGTAACGGCGAGGATGGTTGTACCGCAGACGCTTAGTCACGATCACGTTGAATGCAAATGGTTTGAAAAGTCTGAGTCGCGTAGGAAGATATTGAAAAAGGTGGAGCTGGAGTTTGTTGGCTCGACAGAAATGTATCATCCGAAGGAAGGCGATATGGTTGAGCTCGCTTCGGGTGGTCCCCGGATGATTGTGAATCGTTGCGGCCCCAAAGACTTTAGTGTTGGTGCCCTGGGCATTGGTGGTCGGGTTGTGAGAAATACCGGTTCTGTGCGTCACGATCTCGTTGGTTGCAAGTGGATACAAGGCAAGAATGAAAGTAAAGACGAGTTCGAGATCGGAACAGTCAAACCTATTTAGTGATTTTTATGTGTTTTTGAAAAGCCCTGGCCTGAGCCGGGGCTTTTTTCATTTTCGGCTCCACCACACCCATTGCTCCGAGCTGGGAGTGCTGCTGGAGCCGTTCTAATCCAAGTCATGCCCCACGGAGTCGAGCGCATGGAGTATCTACAGCGCCTGCTCGACAAGATCGACAGGTTCGAATTACTGATCGCGGGCCTCGTTGGGGTTGTGATCGCCAGCTGGTGGCACAAGGACGACCTGAACGACTGGCGTGCCTGGATGATCTTCCTCATCACCGGCATGGCCTGTTCGATCTACCTCACGAGCATGGTCAGCACTTACCTGGGCGTGACAGAGCCAAAGATCGTCGCTGGTATCGGCTTCCTGCTGGGTGCCTTCGGCGGCTCGCTCCTGGCGGCCATTAACAGAGCCATTAAATCCGCTGACCTCTGGGCGCTCATTCGCCAGCGGTTTGGGGGAGGCAATCCACCATGAATCTTGAACTGATCAACTCCATCGCCTGCGGCCTTATCGCGCTGTGGGCTGCCTGGTGCGTACTGAGCGGGAAGGTGAGGGACGGCATCCTTGGGAAGCTGATCTACTCGACGATCGCGATAAGTGGCTTCGTTGTAATGGCCCGCAGCCAGAACATCTTCTTCGGCCCGACCAGTGCTGGCCTGACGCTGCATGTGTCACTGGCCCTGGCAGGTGCCCGGCACATCTTCATGGTCACGTACTGGCAGCGGGTAAAGCTCTGGCTGTGTCGGACGCTGAACTGCGAGCACTGCCTGCACTGTGACAAGGCGCCTGATGGTGTCGAGCGGCGGGTTAAGTAATTCGCGCCAGGTTTTCGAATGCATCCAATCGTGGCGCGAAATTTGCCAACTATCGTGACTTGTTCTGGGGTAGCTGGGCGTTCAGTCGGTTGCAAAGCGCTTGGGCTTCAGCCTCGGTATCGAACTCGCCAAGGTAGTCGCCAGTTCGAGTGTCGACTGCCTTGTAGCATTTTGCTTGGAGCGGAAGTGGCTCGACCGGTTGACCTGCTCGCTTCCCCTGCACTACAGCTCTGACTCGCGGCCTCTTCTGAACAATGAATACGATATCCATGGCGGTTGATAACTCTGTAATGGGTGATCGACATCAATACCGGTATCCACCCGGCATTTCAATCCAAGATAGAGGCAACAATGACGACCATTGCCTACAAAGACGGCGTGATCGCCTATGACTCCCAGGTAACCCGTGGCGACATCATCACGGATGACGCCTATGAGAAGTGCATCGAGCAGAAGGGCGTGAAGTTTTTCTGCGCCGGCCCAGTGTCTGACCATCAGCGCCTGGTTGATGTGTACTTCGGCGCTAAGCCAGAAGGCAACATTGACGCATCAGCCCTTGTCGCTGATGGCGAGAGCCTGATGCATGTCGCAGTGGACGAGACCACCGGGCTCTGGAAGACGCCAATCCTGCATGCGCGGATATACGCCATCGGCAGTGGCTCGCCGTTCGCGTTCGCTGCGATGGACATGGGCGCCAGTGCATACCAGGCAATTGAGATGGCCGCAAAGCGCGACACCAACACCGGCGGCACGATCCGCACGGTTATCATCGATCAGGCCAAGGCTGGGTAGGTGTGCCGCAGGTGAGTGCGGCACGGCCTTAATTATTTGTCGGCGAAGGTAATCTTTGTGCTGACGACCATCTTCCCATCAACGGTGATTTTGCAGGCGGTCTCAGGGGCTGACTTATCGGCGTGGGTCTTGAGGGGGTCGCATTGAAGTAGCCCAGTCTTGTCGCCGAGCGGCACATTAATCCCTTTTATCGTCTCACTTAGGTGCACTTTGAAGAGGCGGTGATAAGCGGGGCCAGCCATGATCACTGGATCGCCATCAGTAAGAAGTCCATTGATTGGTGCCGCGCATAGCATTCCGAAAACCCGTTCGCCGCCAATGATGTTGGCGTCTGCGTAGCAGGCTCTTTGCCCACGCTCTGTGGCAATTTCGGATGGGCCTTTATTGGTCCAGGTTTCCTTCGGGGCAGAGGCGCATCCGAGGAGAGTTGTAGCTGCCAATAGGCAGGTTGCAGCGGCGCGAACAAGAGCAAAAGACATGAAGGTGAGCTTCCTTACTTATGGAAGCCGCCATCAATACCGGCAACGCGCCACTATTTCAAGCTCAAGGTGATCCATGGATAGGCCATACCCTCCATCGTCACTGCTTGAGCTGTCCGACCTATCCGACTTCGGCATTCGCCTAACTCCAGCTCCCGAAGTATGGGAATGGCTCCAGGCCGAGATCCTTGTCGACACCGGCCGTATCCACAACGAAGACCATGCCCATTTACTGGATGCAGACATCCGGGTCATGTGGGCGTCGTCGAGCTTTAACAAGCAGGGCCGGACAGTTCTGGGTCAGGCTGAGCAGGTAGCGTTCCGCGCCGGCGGTTGGCAGAAAGCCCGGATGGAGCAGCAGATGCGTGACTGGTTCGGTGATGTGCCGGCCTTCATCATCACGTTGGCTGCTGACTACTGCTCCCAGTGCAGCGACCTTGAGTTCTGCGCCCTGATCGAACACGAGCTTTATCACCTGGCTCACGCGACCGACAAGTACGGTCAACCAGCATTCACCCAAGACGGCGCACCGAAGATCAAGCTGCAGGGCCACGACGTCGAAGAGTTCGTCGGTGTGGTCCGCCGCTACGGTGCAAGCCCTGACGTTCAAGCGTTGGTGGATGCTGCAAACAGTCCTGCCGAGGTGGGGAAATTGAACAGTGCGAGGGCCTGCGGAACCTGTCTGCTCAAGCTGGCTTAATCCTTGACAGCCCTTGACGGAAAACGAATCTATGGCAGCCCTGAAAGATGAGGTGAAGGCCTTTATTGTCCAAGCCTTGGCCTGCTTTGACACCCCCAGTCAGGTTTGTCAGGCCGTCAAGGAGCAATACGGCATCGAGGTGTCCCGCCAACTGTGTGAGCGATACGACCCAACCAAGTATTCCGGTCGGGACCTCGGGCAGAAGTGGAAGACGTTTTTTGAAGAGTGCCGCAAGCGCTTCAGGGAAGAGACTGTAGATATCCCGATTGCCAACCGTGCCTACCGCCTGCGCGCCATGAACCGCTTCGTGGAGAAGGCCGAGACGATGAAGAACATCGGCTTGGCTATGCAGATTCTCGAGCAAGCCGCGAAAGAAACTGGCGACATCTACGTCAACCGGGCCAGGAAGGAAGAGGCGGGCGATGAACCGGTGATCCCGACCCGTATCCAGGTCGACGTGGTGGATGCGAGGAAGCCGAATGCCGAGCCTTAATGTTCCGCAGGCTCAGTTCCTCACGCTGCCCCACAAATTCCGCGCCTTCGTTGCCGGGTTCGGCTCGGGCAAGACCTGGGTGGGATGCTCGGCACTGAGCAAGCACTTCATGGAGTGGCCCGGTGTCAACGCTGGCTACTTCGCGCCGACTTACCCGCAGATCCGGGACATCTTCTATCCGACCATGGATGAGGTGGCCTATGACTGGGGGCTGAAGACAAAGATCAACCAGGCGAACCACGAGGTTCATATCTACAGCGGCCGGCAGTATCGCGGCACTGTGATTTGTCGCTCGATGGAGAAGCCGCAGACCATCGTCGGCTTCAAGATCGGCCAGGCCTTGGTCGATGAGTTGGACGTGATGAGCTTGCTGAAGGCTCAGCAGGCCTGGCGCAAGATCATTGCGCGGATGCGTTACAACCTGCCCGGACTCAAGAACGGGGTGGACGTAACGACGACGCCTGAGGGTTTCAAGTTCGTCTACCAGCAGTTCGTGAAACAGCTACGTGACAAACCCGCGCTCAACGACATGTACGGCCTGGTGCAGGCCAGCACGTTCGACAACGAACTGAACCTGCCGGATGACTACATCGCATCCCTGATGGAGTCGTACCCACCGCAGCTGATTCAAGCGTATCTGCGCGGCCAGTTCGTCAACCTGACCTCCGGCACGATCTACACGGCCTACGACCGCAAGCTGAATGGGTGCTTCGACACCGTTCAGCCGGGCGAACCTCTGTTCATCGGCATGGACTTCAACGTCGGCAAGATGGCGGCCATCACTCACGTCAAGCGCGACCAAGGGTTGCCGAGGGCTGTGGATGAGCTGGTTGACGGCTACGACACACCCGACATGATCCGCCGTATCAAAGAGCGTTACTGGCAGCACGACGGCAACGACTTCAAAAAGACCTGCGAAATCAGGATCTACCCGGACGCCTCGGGCGATTCGCGCAAGTCTGTGAACGCCAGCATCACTGACCTTGCAATGCTTCGACAGGCCGGGTTCGCGGTCATCGCTCCAGCGGCAAACCCGCCGGTTAAGGACCGAATCAACGCAATGAACGCCGTCTTCTGCAATGCGCAGGGCGAGCGCCGCTACCTGGTCAACCCGTTCACCTGCCCAACCTATGCCGATGGCCTGGAACAGCAAGTGTGGGGCACGAACGGGGAGCCAGATAAAACCGCCGGTATCGATCACGCGAACGACGCAGGCGGCTACTTCATCCACCGCGAGTACCCGATCATCAAACCGGTCACCGCCATCAAAATGGGATACGCCCGATGAGCAACGACGTCTCCTTCAAACGGGCGGAATACACGGCAGTGCTAGACCGCTGGGCGACCGTCCGCGATGTCTGTGCCGGGCAGCACCGGGTTGTCGACCGGCTGCCGTACATCAACGCACACGACAAGTCGCCGGAGAACGAAGACCGGAACAAGGCCTATCGCGAGCGCGCAGTTTTCAAGAACGCCACTGGCCACACCCGTAACGGGCTGCTGGGCCTGGCCTTCCATAAAGACCCGACCCTCACGGTGCCGGCGAAGCTTGAATACCTGCAAGACAATGCCAACGGCTCCGGGGTGAGCATTTACCAGCATTCACAAGGCACGCTTGAGAAGGTGCTTGAGGCTGGCCGCCACGGGCTGTACGTCGACTATCACCAAGACGACGGCATCGGCGGGCACTCAGTGATCCTTTCCTACTGCGCAGAAGACATTATCAATTGGCGCACGGGTATGGTTAACGGTCACAGCGTGCTAACCCTGGTGGTGCTGCGCGAGTCGCCGGAGATCCCGGAAGGGTTCGGCTACAAGACGGCTGAGCAGTACCGGGAGCTGGCGCTTGAGGATGACGGATTCGTTTGCCGTGTCTGGCGTCGGTCCGGGCCGAAAGGTGGCGGGCCACTGGCAGTCATCGACGAGTTCAAGCCCGAAGGTGTAACCGGTCGCCTCAAGGAGATCCCGTTCACCTTCGTTGGAGCGCAGAACAACGACCCAAGCATCGATGAGTCGCCGCTGTACGACATCGCGATGATCAACCTGGGCCATTACCGGAACAGTGCGGATTACGAAGACAGCGTCTTCTGGTGTGGCCAGGCCCAGCCATGGATCTCGGGTTTGGACGAGCAGTGGCGCGACTGGATGGAGAAGAACGGCGTCTATGTCGGCTCCAGGGCGCCGATGATGCTGCCGGCTGGCGGCCAGTTCGGTTACGCACAGCCGGCGCCTAACACGCTGGTCAAGGAGGCGATGGCCGATAAGAACCAGATGATGATTGAGCTGGGCGCACGGATGGTGGTGGCGTCACTTGCCACCAAGACCGCTACCGAGTCGCGCGGCGATCAGTCGGCATCCACATCGGTGCTCGCTGGCTGTGTGGCAAACGTCAGCGAGGCATACACGCGAGCGATCATGTGGTGCTGCGCTTACATGGGGATTGCCGAAAAGAAGGTTGCCTACCAGGTGAATCAGGAGTTCGTCGAGCTGACTGCTGATCCGCAGATGATCACGGCTTTGGTTGGCTTGTGGCAGCAACGCGGCTTTGCCAAGGCAGACCTTCGAGCTTACCTGCGCAAGCTGGGTCTGATCGCGCCAGAGCGCACAGACCTGCAGATCGATTGCGAGCTGGAAGAGCAGGGTGACGGCCTGGGCCTGGACGACGAGGACAAACTAAATGGCGGTAAATCCGGCAGTACTTGATGCCACTATCCGGCACGCGGTCTTCCTCGAAAAGCTCAAGGCTGGGGAGGTGGGCAAGTTCGCCCCGTTTCTCAAGGAGATTGACCGCTCTATTCGTGACCGACTCACCCAGTCGGACCTGACTGAGTACAACGTCAAACGCCTGGAAGCGTTGCTGAAGGACGTGGATAGCTTGCTGCTGGGCATCTTCGACCGCTACAGCACGCAACTGAATCTAGACCTGGTGGATATCGCCAACTACGAGGCGCAGTTCGAGGCGACCAGCCTGGCCAGATCAGCGCCGGTGGGCGTGTCGCTGGATGTGGTTGCGCCGACGGCTGCTGCAATTCGTACCGCAGTACTGACCAACCCGCTCAGCGTACGCGGCACCGGTGGCGGGAAGCTGCTGAAGGCCTTCATCAAAGGCTGGACCGGCGCCGAACGTGAGCGCGTCATCGGCACCATCCGGCAGGGGTTCTTCGAAGGGCAGACGAACTTCCAGATCATCCGAAACATCCGCGGCACGAAGGCTGCCGGGTACAAAGACGGCATCCTGGCTACCACCAACCGCAACGCCAGCACGGTCGTGCACACCGCGATTCAGCATGTGTCGTCCCAGGCCCGTATGGAGGTGGCCAAGGCTAATACGGATATCGTCGAAGAGATCCAAATGGTGGCGACGCTGGACAGCAAGACCAGCCAGCAATGCCGCTCGATGGACAAGCGCAAGTTCCCCGTGGAGTCCGGCCCTCGGCCGCCGTTCCACCCGAGCTGCCGTACCACCTTCATCCTACTAACCAAGCTCAGCGTGATGTTCGCCAAAGGCGCTACGCGTGCCTCGGTGGGTGCTGATGGCGGACAGCAGGTCAGTGCCGACCTCGATTACTACCACTGGCTTCAGCAGCAGCCTGCTTCGTTCCAGGACGTCGCCATCGGCCCCGTCCGGGGCAAGCTGTTCAGGGAGGGCGGGTTGACCGTTGAGCGTTTCGCCGAGCTGCAGCTTGATCGCAACTTCGCACCGCTAACTCTGGCGCAGATGAAGGGACTAGAGCCTTTAGCATTCGAAGCGGCAGGAATGTAATGTCAAGAGCTGACGCATTTCGATCTCTCGGCCTCAAGGGTTTTCATAAGTTCGAAATACAGTTTTGGCCAATGGCGAGCCGCGCTTTCTAATTTCTTATAAACACTTGCCTTTTCTTCGTCGGACACATTGAGGGTTTCACGCATTGCGTTGGATACCTCGAGGGTTTGTACGGAGATTTCTGGCGCATATACAGAAACCATAAATGCGTTTTTCATAAGGGTCTCAGCTCGCTCGTTCCAGCCAGCGTCGTCCCTCAAAGGGCTATAGGCGTAGGTTGTAATGCTTGCGATGCTTTTGAGAAATGCATCTCCTTTGGCTCGAAGAGTGTCCTCGTGCTTATCCACTCGCTGAACGCAATTCTGTATGCGGTTCTGATTGAGGGTGTCATTGCTCGCCATCAGTGTAATTGCGGAGCTACCAAGGGCTCCGATAAGCGCGATTACTGAAGTAACGACCGCTACCGTTATCGTTTCTGGTAGAGAAAAGAAACGACCTTTCCGCAAAAGAGGCTGGCCCATCGTCATCCTTATTCATATTGCCAAGTGGCTTCGGGCGGATATTCACAGCCCAAAACTTTGAACACAACCCGCTTCGGCGGGTTTTTTATTGCCTGCAAAGTGGGCCGACTCAACCCAAGGGGTGCATCAACGTGGCAGAAGAAAACGAAATCGACCTGGAAAACCCGGCAATCAAGGCCGCTATCGCGACTGCCGTTGAAGCATCCGTTTCGGGTTTGAAAACCAAGAACTCGGAACTGCTGGGCAAGCTGAAGGAAACCTCCGGCAAGCTGACCCAATTTGAAACACAGTTTGAAGGCATCGACATCGACGCAGTCAAAGGCCTGCTCAGTCGCGCCGGCCAGGACGAAGAAACCAAGCTGCTGACCGAGGGCAAGGTCGACGAGGTCTTCAACCGCCGCACTGAGCGCCTTCGCGGTGACTACGACAAGCAGCTGAAGACCATCAGCGAGCGTGCCGAGAAAGCTGAGTCCTTCGCTGCCAAGTTCCAGGGCAAAGTCCTGGGCGACTCGGTACGCGGCGCAGCACTGAAGGCTGGTGCTTTGCCGGAAGCAACCGACGACATCATCCTGCGCGCCAAAGGCGTGTTCACCCTTAACGAAGATGGCGATGCAGTCGCCGTTGATGAATCCGGCCAGGTCATCCTCGGTAAAGACGGCAAGACCCCTCTGACTCCGCTCGAATGGGCGGAATCTCTGCGCGAAAGCGCACCTCATCTGTGGCCAAGGGCTTCAGGGACATTTGCCCCGGGCGGGGGTGGCGGCAAGGCTGCATTCAAGCGCTCCGAAATGACCTCCGAGCAGAAGCGCGACTTCCAGCGCAAGCACGGCCAAACCGCATATCTGCAATTGCCCAAGTAAGGGGATTGACCCATGGCTACAACCGTTAACAGCGACCTGATCATTTACAACGATGAGGCGCAAACTGCATACCTGGAGCGTGTCCAAGACAACCTGGATGTGTTCAACGCATCGTCCAACGGCGCGATGGTGCTGGACAACGAGCTGATTGAAGGTGACTTCCGCAAGCGTGCGCTCTACAAGCTGAACGGTTCGCTGGAACACCGCGACGTCAACTCTGAAGGCAAGGTTACTGCCAAGAAGATCAGCGCCGGCGAAGCTGTCGGCGTCAAGGCTCCCTGGAAGTACGGCCCGTACCAGACCACCGAAGAGGCGTTCAAGCGCCGCGGTCGTCCGGTCGAGGAGTTCTCCCAGATCGTCGGTGCCGACGTTGCTGACGCGACCCTGGAAGGCTTCATCCAGTACGCAACTGCTGGCCTTCGTGCCGCCATCGGCTCCAACGCTGACATGGTGGTTTCGGCCAACATCGAAACCGACGGCAAGAAGACGCTGACTCGCGGCATGCGCAAGTTCGGCGACAAATTCGGCCGGATCGCTCTGTGGGTCATGCACTCCAGCGCCTACTTCGACATCGTCGACGAAGCCATCACCAACAAGATCTACGAAGAAGCTGGCGTTGTGATCTACGGCGGCCTGCCGGGCACTCTGGGTAAGCCTGTACTGGTGACCGACACCGCGCCGGCGGATGTGATCTTCGGCCTGCTGCCAAACGCCGTAACCATCACCGAGTCGCAGGCGCCGGGCTTCCGTTCCTACGAAGTGAACGACGAAGAGAACCTGAGCATTGGCTACCGTGCTGAAGGCACCGTGAACATCGATGTGCTGGGTTACAGCTGGAAAGCCACCACTGGCGGTTCCAACCCAACCCTGGCTGCGGTCGGTTCCGCTGCCAATTGGGTCAAGCACGCGGGCAGTAACAAGGTCACCGCTGGCGTGATGATCCAGCTGACTGCAACGCCTCCTGCAACTGGCGGCTAAGCCAAAAACTCAACGCGCGATCAGCGATGGCCGCCTTGGAGAAACACATGGAATTGACTTACAGCAACCAGCTCAACGGCTTCGACCCGGAGAAGCGCTACCGCAATCCGGAACACTTCGATAAGCCTGAAGCCGGTGTTACCAGCGTGCTGGTGATTGGCGATTGGCCAAACGTGGTCGACGCATATGAAGCGGCCGGTATTGACGTGTCGGTGAGGGAGGCTAAGCGGGTGCAGATGGTTGGCGCCACCAAACAGGCCGAACTCGAAAAAGTCGTTGCGGCTTTGCGTGCTGAGCATGGATCGATCGAGATCCTGATTGGTGGCCTGGAAGCTGGCGAGATTCACCGTCCCGAGTCAGGCGAACTGGCGTTGCGCTTGTTTGATCTGCTCGGAACCATCCATACCTCGGTTGGCACCCTGACCACTGAACGCGACGGCCTGCTCTCTACCGTTAAGGCGCTGCGTGAAGAGTTGGACGTGCTGAAGACGGCGACCATTGCACCGCCGACTGACGAGGCCAGTGAAATCGTGGCGTTGAAAGCGAAGCTGGACGAAGCCAAAGTGCCGTACCGGGCAAACGCATCGAAAGAATCCCTGGAAAGGCTCGTCGCTGAGCTGGCCAAGGAGTGATACTGCTGGCTGCCGGTGACCCGGCGGCCAATCTTCAAACCATTCCAGCGAGTTGACGCATGACACTCATTATCGAGGATGGGACTGGCAAGCCTGACGCCGAAAGCTATGCGAGCGCTGAGGATCTGGCCACGTATGCTGTGAAATTCGGCACGGTCATCCCCGCGGGTGTTCCCGAGCAGGAAGCGCTGCTGCGCCGGGCCGCTTTGGCGATGGATGGCATGACCTGGAAGGGTCGCAAGGCGAACAGCGAGCAGGGGCTGTCCTGGCCGCGCCGGGAAGTGCTGTTGGACCACGAGATCAAGCCGAACAACTATCTGCCGGCGCGGATCCAGTACGGGCAGATGGCCCTGGCCGCTGAAATTCATCAGGACGACATTGATCCAATCGACAAACGAAAGGGTGCTGTGACGCTGGAGCGTGTCGAGGGTGCAGTGACTCGCGAGTACGCGACGATCTCCAACTCCAGCGGTCGATTATTGCCGGCGGCGCCTGATCGGCCGAGCGCCACGCAGTTTGCCGACTACCTAAAAAAGCGCGGACTGTTCGCAATCCGAGCATAGCCGCAACGGAGTCCACATGGCCTTCTACGATGAAATGGCCGTGATGGCTCTGGAGATGATTACAGAGTTCGGCCAACCCGTGACGATCAGCAAGACGGAGCAGGGCGAGTACGACCCAGAGACTGGCGGCGAGGCGCCTGGCGCCACTATTGAGCAAATCGCCCAGGGCATCCTGCTCGACTTCACCGGCCAAGAATTTCAGAACAACAGCCTGATCAGGCAGGGCGACAAAAAGCTGAAGATCGCCGCGCAGGGGCTGACTTGGGTGCCGGGTCTTCTCGACAAAGTCGTGGCCCAAGGCCGCACCTGGTCAATCGTGCCGCCGCTGAAAGAGATCAACCCGGCAGGCACGCCGATTCTTTATGAGCTGCAGGTGCGCTCATGACGAACAAATACGCCAGCATGAACGGCAGCTTCGCCGAGAACATTCGCGACTTCGCTGAGCGCGCCCAGGTTGGTATCGACGCAACCATCCGAGAGATCGTTATCGAGATCGGCAGCAGCGTCATCCGCATGTCGCCCGTGGGCAATCCAGAGATCTGGGCGGCGAACATTGCGCACCGGCAGGCGAACACCCAGGCGGCCGACGACTACGATTTCAAGGTCGCAGTGCGCAACACGATCATCAACCTCAACGAATCGAACTTCACCAAAGCTGGCAGGCTGCGACGCGGTGTGAAATATGCCAAACCCCTGACCAAGACCGAGCGCGACCAGAACTTCAACGTGAACGGGTTGGTCGCGGGTAGGGACTACGTCGGTGGGCGGTTCCGTGGGAACTGGCAGTTTTCCATTGGCGCGCCGGCAGAAGGCACCCTTGACCAGGTCGATCCTGCTGGTGGCGTGACGCTGGCCAAGCTTCGACTACAGGTCCAGGCACTTACGGCTGGCGAGACAGCCTACATCGTGAACAATCTTCCGTACGGCATCCCGCTGGAGTACGGGCATTCGACCCAGGCCCCTGGTGGGATGGTCCGGATTACCCTTGCCCGCTTCCAGCAGATCGTCGACGAAGCCACAAGGAACAACCAGGTATGAGCCACGCCATTATCGCGTCCATTTACGAGGCCAAGCTGATTGCCTGGAGCAAGACCCAGGTGGAGCCGATCAAAGTTGTGTTCGAAAACGTCCAATACGACCCGGCCGACGGAGAGACCTATCTGCGGGCGTTCTTGCTCCCGGGCGATACTGCGAGCAGCACGCTCGCCGGCGACCACCGCGCATTCATCGGCGTATATCAGGTCAGCATTGTGGCTCCTGCCAATACCGGCAAAGCCAAGACGAACCCACTTGTGGCTGAGTTGACCACGCTGTTCCCGCTTTATGCGCGAGACACAAAGGCAGGTCTCACCGTCGTTACGATGTCGCCAGTGGATACTGGTCCGGGAATTCCTGATCCGCCCACATACACCGTGCCGGTGTCGTTCGAATACAGAGCGGACATCGTTTAGCCAGGATCAACCGGGTGAGTAGGCGTCCCTTGATGGAAGAGCATTTGCCAATTGCCAGCCTCAAGCTTCCAGATCGAAGATCTCCGCGCGTATTGCCTTGGTGCTCCGTCGCGGCTGGATTGGGAGGCTTCGTATACCAACAGGCAAGCATCCTTGGAGATCACGGTCAGTTTGAAATTTTGCGCTAGGATCTCAACGCAAGACCTCAGATTCGGCAGACTTTCAACGGTATCAGCTTTCGAATAGAAGGCCCCTGAGCGACCAATTTCATGAAAGTCTTTGTGCAATAGACGATCGAGTTGTTCGCGATCATTCCGGACACTCGTCTGATGCAAACTGATCTCCATGTCTTGAAGCAGGTTGAGTAGCGCGACCTCTGTCACCTTGGTTTTCCCCTTTGCTCCATCCCAGAGTTACCTGATTAGCACTTCCACAGCCCATAGGGCAAACCCAATAACCCGCCACTGTGCGGGTTTTGTCATTTCTGAAAAGAGGAAATACCCATGGCTGGCATCCAAATGCCCAACGGCGCCACCTTTGAGATTGCAGCCACTTACGGCCCCGCGATCCCATTCACTGCCTTGACGAACGCCAATCCAGCTGTCGCTACCGCAGCAGCGCATGGCCTGGCCGAAGGCGACGTCATTGCAGTCAACTCTGGATGGACCCGCCTTGAAGGGCGAGGCATTCGTGTCGGCGAGATCGCCAGCGGCACTTTCGCGCTGGAAAACGTGAATACCGTCAACGTCCAGCAGTATCCGGCAGGCTCGGGCATTGGCTCGGTGCGGGAGGTGACCGGTTTCACTGAGATTTCGCAAATCACCGAGCTTAACTCAAGCGGCGGCGATCAGCAGTTTCTGACCTTTGGCTTCCTGGCCGACGACGATGATCGTCAGATGCCGACCACCAAAAATCCGATCACGCTGACCATCACCGTCGCCGATGATCCTTCCAAGCCCTATGTGGACGTCTGCGAGGCCGCCGACGACGACAAGCAAGCGCGCCTGCTCCGACTCAACCTTCCTGGCGGCAGCAGCATCATCTACAACGGCTACGTGTCGATCACCTCGACGCCGACCATGTCCCGCAACAATTTGATGACTCGTGTCATCAGCATCGCCCTGACCGGTCGTCCAACCCGCTACGCGGCCACGGTGTAATCCATGGCCAAGTTCAAATTGATCCAGAAGCCGACCTTCAAGGCGCCGGTGATGATCCAGCGGGCCGGATACAACGCCGAAAAGGTGGAGTTCGAGTTCAAGTACTTGGACCGTACTGCGCTCGCCGAGCTGTACACCGGCTGGAACGAACGGCACGACGAACTGGGCAAGAAGGTCGGCGACATGGACCTCAAAGCTTTCACCGCCGCCCAGATCGCCCTGCAAGCAGACCAGTTGCTGGATGTTGTGGTGGGCTGGGATATCGAAGAGGAATTCACTCCTGAAAACGTGCGCATCCTCGTCAATTCGATCAACTCGGCGCCGAAGGCAGTGCTCAACGCTTACGCCGAAGCCTTCAGCGAAGCCCGTCTGGGAAACTCCTAAGCGCCTCTCGCGCACTGTATGAGCCCGGGCCGTCAGATGCAGATCTGATGGCATTCGGCTTATCGCGCCAGGACATCCCCGACAAGGAAGTCGGCATCTGGCCCGATAACTGGGATGCCTTCAAAGTCTTCGAAGCCATGAGCACCCAGTGGCGCACAGGCGCGTGCGGCGCAACAGGCATGGATTACAGCGTTCTCTCCGGGGTTATTCGGATGTGTGGCGTACCGATCAGCCAGCGACAAACCATTTTCAGCGACTTCCGCCTTATGGAGGCTGAAGCCCTGCAGGTGATGGCGGAACAGAGAGAAAACAAATGAGCACCAACTTCGCTTCCCTGGGTATTGCGGTCGAATCGTCGCAGGCCGCAAAGGCTGCTGATGATCTGGATAAGCTGGTGGATTCGGCCGAAGGCGCCCAGAAGGCCATTGATGACCTGGGCAAAACAGGCGAAGGCCTGGTCAACACCGGCAAAAAGGTTTCCCAGGCAGAAGCGGACGTTGCGCAAAGTATCGATAAATCGACGGCGGCCAGGGACCGTCAAGCCGGGGCAAGTCGCAAAGCAACTGACAGCGCAGTAGCGGAAATCTCCGTCATCAGTCAACTCGACAAGGCGATGACGGGCAATATCTCGAGCATGGAGTCGCTGGTTCAGGCCGAGGGTTTGCTGGAGCGCGCCCGCAAGGGCGGCTTGGTAACCATCGAGGAGCAGGCGAAGTACCAGGATCAACTGGGAAAGGCCTACGACAAGATTGAAAAGGCGGAAGCCAAAGAACTGGCCCAGAAGCAAAAGCTGATCGAGGCTGAGAATCGTCAGATTGAGGCGCTGAAGCGCACCGTCAACGGCATTGATCCGGTAACCGCCAAGCTGGCGAAGCTGGAAGCTCAGGAGAAAGCTCTCAACGACCTGCACAAAACGGGTCAGATCGACGCCGATCGTTACAACGAAGCCTTGGCCAAGATCGGCAAGGATCGGGCTGGGCTGACTGAGGCAGCCGGCGCATTCGAAAAACTGAAGCTCGGCACCCGCCAAGCTCAAGAAAACGTTATGCAGCTCGCCAATGCCATACAGGCGGGCGACCTGGGTAGTGGTGCGCGCGCGATCGCTCAGCTGGGCGCTGGCGCCGGTGAATCGGCTAAAAGCCTCGCAGGGATGCTGATCCCGGCCGGCCTGCTGGTCGCCGTAATCGGTTCGCTGGGCTACGCATACTTCGATGCAATGAAGCAGGCGCGAGAGTTCAATGCCGCGATCAATGGCGGTACGAATGGTGCCGGGCAGACCATCGCCAGCCTGAAGGACATGGCCGATGGCGCTGGGCGCGTCACCGGCAACCTGTCCGGCGCGCGCGAGGCAGTTGTTTCGCTTGCATCCGGAGCAGCCACCAGCGGCACGCAAATGCGTAATCTGGCCGAAGCTGCCGCCGCTGTCAGCGAAGTAACCGGACAGGGCGCGGGCGAACTCGCCAAGTCCTTTGCCACAGCCGGCGAGACGGCCACCGAAGCGGCAGGCAAGATCAGCAGCCAGTACGGGCTGCTGACCCTTGAGCAGTACCAGGTGATCAAAGGGCTGGACGACCAAGGCGACAGTCAGCGCGCCCTGGATGTGCTCAGCGAAGACCTGAATCAGTCAGCACTTACGCGGCTGAAGACCTACCGCGAGTCGCTATCCGACGTAGAGCGCGACTGGGACAACATCAAGACTGCTATCAAAGGCGCGTACGCCGAAGTCCGGTCGGAGATTTTCCCCGACCTGGCCAAGCAGATCGAGATCACCCAGCGCGTGCTGGATACGCGCAAAGGCGGAGGGGTGGTTGGCGCCATTTCCAATGGACTCAGCTCACTCAACACCGCACTGGGCCTGGGCACCGGCGAGCATGACGACTCGACCGAGGCTCTGGAAAAGAAACTTGCAGGTCTGAAAGCCAGGCAGGCGGCCAGCTCCAATCTGGCAATTGCTACCGGCGAAAACACTGACGCGAACCAGAAGGCCATTGAGGCTCAGAAAGCTCTGGATGCTCAGCTCGACAACATAAATCCGCTGAACAAGCGTAAGGCTGCTCAGGACAAGCTGAATCAGCAGTTCAGAACGCTGTACGAGAACGCTGAGAAAACAGGTCAGAAGTCCCCGCTGCTCGATGGTGTAAATTACGACGGCGGTAGGTTCTCTGGCGGGGCCTACGACACGCTCCTGAAAGGGATTCAGGACAAGAATAAAGACCCGAAGGCAGCCGGCACACAGGTCGACCTGAGCGGTTTCAACGACGCCAAGAACGCCCTCCTGGCGATCACCGACACCTACAAAAACTACCAAAAGGAACTGGAAGCGGCTCAAAAGGCCGGCCTGCTGTCCGAGGAAGACTATCTGCTGCGGCGCCAGGCGCTGATCGGAAATCAGCTGGACCAGACCAAGGCCGCCTATGAGTCCGAGATTTCCGCGCTGGAGGCAGCGAAGGGCAAGAAGAGCACATCGGCCGCGCAAAGCATCCAGCTTGACCAGAAGATCGCCGACGCCCGCGCCGGAATGGTCAAGGCGCAGAAGGATGCCGACAGCCAGCTTGAAGTGCTCGCTACCAACGAAACCGGGCGCCTTGCCAAGCAGGAGCGGGCGATCAGCACATACGTGCAGGCACTGGGGCAGCAACAGCGGGCTTTGGAGTTGGCAGGCCAGCGCGCAGTGCTCGGCGTAGGGCAGGGTGATCGCCAGAACGCGCTCAGCGGCGAGCTGAACAGCCAGCAGGACCGGTTTGCTCAGCAGTCGCTGGAGCTTGCCAACCAGAAGTCTGACCCGTCACGCAACATGTCGGAAGAGGAGTTCAAGCGGAAGGCGCAGGCGCTTGCCGATGCGAATAAGGCCGCGACGGACCAGATCCGGCAGAACTATGCGGATGTGGAGAATGCCCAGGGCGATTGGACCAAGGGCGCGACTGCGGCGTGGGACAACTACCTGGATTCGGCGCGCAACATTGCCGGACAGACAAAAAGCCTGTTCGGTAACGCCTTCAGTTCCATGGAAGACTCGATCGTCAATTTCGCGATGACCGGCAAAGCGTCGTTCTCAGATTTCGCCAAATCGATCCTAGCTGACATGGCGCGTATCGCTACCCGTCAGGCGAGTTCGGCTTTGTTGGGCAGCTTGGTGGGCGCAGCGGCCAGTTACCTCGGCGGAAGTGCTGCAGGTGGCGGCAATGGCATGGCTGCCGGGTCTGCCGGTGCCACGTCGTCGAACCTCGGGGCGTCATCAGCCGGTTATTCCAGTACCTACTTCCCGCAAGCGAAGGGTGGCGCCTGGTCGGGTGGCGTGCAGATGTTTGCCGACGGCGGCGCCTTCACCAACTCCATCGTCAGCAAGCCCACGGCGTTTGGCATGGCCAACGGCAAGACAGGGGTTATGGGTGAGGCAGGGGAAGAGGCGATCATGCCGCTGACCCGTACTTCCAGTGGCAAGCTTGGGGTTATGGCTGCTGGCGGCGGATCTGGCTCAACGCAGATCAATGTCGAGGTGCACATCGATGGCGACGGCAATGCCTCATCCTCGGCTGATGCTCCAGGCTATGACCTGTTCGGCAAGGAACTGGCCGCGTTCGTTGAGCAGAAGTACCAGCAGATGCGCAACAAGGACATGGGCCAAGGTGGCGTCATCAACAAAGCAATTAAGGGGCGCTGATGGCTATCGAACGATTCACCTGGGCGACGGAGAAGGGCGCGGAGGGTGATATCACCCAGCGCGTTCGCTCCAAGCAGTTCGGCGATGGATACGAACAGTCGGTAGAGGACGGCCTCAACAACCGGTCGCAATCCTGGCCCGTGACCTTCACGGGCATGAAGGGGCGCATCAAGGACATCGTGGACTTCCTCGACCGACACAAGGGGGCGAAGGGCTTCCTGTGGGAGCCGCCCCTGGGTGAGCTTGGTCTCTACAAGTGCAACAGCTACAAGCCTGTGCACCGCGGCGGCCAGGTCTACGCCATCACCGCGACTTTCCAGCAAACCTTTCATCCCTGAGTAACCGCCCATGGCACTTATCACGGACATCCAGAAACTGGAGCCCGGCGGCGAGATTCGCCTGTTTGAAATTGATGGGACCGAATACGGCGCCGATTACCTTCGCTTCCACGGTCACGCCATCCCGCACACGCCAGAAGAATTGCTGGCCTATGAGGGCTCGGAAGAGGACCTGCCCGCCAAGTCGATTATCTGGCAAGGCGAGGAGTACGCGGCCTGGCCGGTGCAGATTGAGGGTATATCCTCCAGCAGCGACGGCACCGCCTCTCGGCCGACTTTTGCGGCCGGCAACGTCAACGGGCGCGTCACAGCGTTGTGCCTGGCCTTCGAGGACATGCTCAAGTTCAAGCTGACGGTCCGCGAGACGCTGGCCCAGTACCTGGATGCGGCGAATTATCCCGAAGGCAATCCAACTGCCGACCCAACCCAGGAGGCGCTGGAGATCTGGTACATCGACCAGAAAACCAGCGAGGATGGAGAAGTGGTGATGTGGGAGCTGTCCTCCCCAGGCGAGATCGACAACCACGGGCTGCCTGGCCGGCAGATGACGACGTTCTGCCACTGGGCCATGACGGGGGGATACAGGGGCCCTGACTGTAACTACACGGGGGCAGCGATGTTTGATGACGAAGACAATCCTACAGATGATCCAGCGAAGGATGAATGTAAGGGGTGCCTGTCCTCATGCAAACTCAGATTTGGCGAGAACGAAGAGCTAAATTTTGGGGGATTTCCTGCAGTAAACCTGATCTCAAGGAGTTGATACAATGACTTGCGCGGCTAGGGTAGCTCCCGAAAAGCCAATACCTAACGGGCCTGCTGCGCTCCTCAAGTTAGGTTTCATACTGTAGGGGTGTGAAAAATGGGTCGACCCGTCAGAGATATAGCCGGCGAAAGATTTGGAAGGTTACTTGTAGTGGGCCGCGACGCCAACAAACCCAGCAAGGCTGGGGCCTACTGGAATTGTGTTTGCGATTGCGGGAAAGAGAGCTCTGTTCGATCAGGGCCGCTGGTAAACGGCCAGTCCACGTCATGCGGTTGCCTGTCAAAAGAGCTTACAAGAGCAAGAAGCATCAAGCACGGAATGGAGGGGACGCCGTCTTATCAGCTTTGGGATGGGATGGTCCGAAGATGCTCCAACAAAAACCATGCAGCTTATGAAAACTACGGCGCTCGGGGAATCAAAGTATGCGATCGCTGGTTGGAGTTCTCCAATTTTTATGAAGACATGGGTGTTCGCCCTGACGGCATGTCGCTCGATCGTATCGACAACAATAAAGGCTATTCACCCGACAACTGCAGATGGGCTACTCATAAGCAGCAGTGTAGAAACACTCGGTCAAACCATCTGAAAACCCTTTTCTGTGAAACTAGGACGATTGCAGACTGGGCCGACGAGTTCAGCCTCTCGTACAACATTGTTTATCTGCGCATCCGAATGGGCTGGCCGATAGAAAAGGCTGTTCTCACCCCTCCAACTCGATAACAACCAATGTAAGGGCGCTACGGCGCCCTTTTTAGTGGGCGCGAATAATGCGAAAACACATCATCACCGCCATCCAGGCGCACGCGGCGGCCCAGTATCCGAAAGAATGTTGCGGCCTGCTGCTCGCCATCGGACACAAGCAGAAGTATTTCCCGTGCCGAAACATCGCCACCGAACCGAACGAAGAGTTCCGGCTGGATCCAGAGGACTACGCCGCGGCGGAAGACGTGGGCGAAGTGATCGGCATCGTTCACTCGCACCCGGACGCCACCAGCAGGCCGTCACCGCATGACCTGGCCATGTGCGAGGCCACGGCCTTGCCCTGGCACATCCTGAGTTGGCCCGAAGGCGACCTGCGGACGATCACGCCAACAGGCAGCACGCCGCTGCTCAGGCGCCCGTTTGTGCACGGCGCGTGGGACTGTTGGCAGGTCTGCGCTGACTGGTATGCCCGCGAGTGGGGCCTTGAATTCGAGACCTTCCAGCGCACAGATGGCTGGTGGGAGAGTGCGGAGAACGCCAGCCTGTACGAGCAGCACTACGAGACGGCCGGGTTTGTGCTCGTCGACCGACCACAGCGCGGCGACATGATCGTTATGCAGGTTGGCCGGACAGCTCACCCGAACCACGCTGGCATATACCTTGGCACCGATCCGTCGTTGCCTGGTGAGGATTCAGGTGTTTTCGGCCCGGGACCGTTCCTGCTGCACCACCTTTACGGCAGGCCGTCGGAAATGGTCGTCTTTGGCGGCCCCTGGCATGACCGGACACGCCTGATTCTCAGGCACAGAAACGCCCTAAACTAACTATAACGCTCGGCAATAGCGGGAATCTTATGAAAGAATATGCGGAAAAACTTCAAGCCCAACAGCGCAACGGTCGTACCGAAGCAGAACTCCAGGACATTCTTAAAAAATGGGTGCCCATTCTGAGTGAGAAGAATGGGCGTTTCTACGTCAGCGGTTTTGGGTTGCAAAAATCATCTGAATAAGGGCTTCGATGTGACTGTGAATCAACTCAGTTTCTAGACCTTCGTACTTCACCGTCTTCAGCCCCTCAAGATCTTTAAGTAGCGAAGCGCTGGTTTCTGGGCTGCTTTCTTTGACGTGCCTACCAATGGTTGCGAGCACATTAAGATTGAAAGTGCTCAATGTGGGAAGCACTCGCTCAATGTGAGCAACACGTTGATCAAGGGTTTTCATATCAGTCACAGTTGACCTCCAGGTCATAAACGCGCCGATACTGGCGCAATCCCAGTCCTTGGGCTTGCAGGCTTAGGACTGGGGTCCAAAGATCAGATGGCGCTATCGTCCTCAGGCTCGCATGCGGCATCGATGTATTCTTGAAGTTGACGTGCGAAATCAGGGTTGGCGGGGTGATTTTTGATATCGAGCGTGAAGGTGCCCTTTTTCTTCGCCGAAGTGTGAATGTCAACAAAAACACCACCCACGATGTACTGGGTGCCGTACTGAAGAGGTTTGTCACCTTCGTATTTTTTGTCGGTTCTGATGAAGTTCAAGACGCCAAACAAAAATTTGCTGTCTATGCGCATTTTTTTTCCTTGAGATTGGTGCGATCCATGGCATCCATTTGCGACATGGCGGCATAAAGCTACTATGTATGCGGCGACTCCTGCCACTGGCATTCCATCCACGCTGGATGGGCACCCAGTTGGGGACGAACGTGTTCAGATGTACCATGATGGCCACACGCTATGTTATGCGGCATTGGTTGGTCGGGTTGTAGCGAAAATCATCATTAGGAGAGCTGCCTCGTTATGGAAAACATGAGTGTTTTTGACGTAATTTCCTTTCTAGCAAGTGTTACCTCGCTCATTTTGGCAATTGTTGCCATAGCTGCGGCAAAAAACTCCGAGAGGGAAGTCCGAGCTAATTTCGAGAAAACGCAGCGCGTGATGGCTGAATATCAAGACAAAACCAAAGATGTTTTAGCGGAAATAGATAAACGAGCGGCAGTGATTGAGCGGACAGTGACGGAGTCGCAGCGGCACCTAATGGATACTATGACGAATATCATAAACGAGACCGTCATCCCCAAGAAGCCAGATGCCGGTGAGCAGATGGGACTGCAGTTCATGCAGCAAATGTTAGCTAACCCGGCTCAGGCAGGTGAGTCGATGAAAGGGCTGGCTGAAATAATGGAAATTATCAACGCCCATGAGAAAAAATAGATCTGGCGGCCAACCTACTTAGGAATCTATCAAAGCCCAGCCCCGCGCTGGGCTTTTTGCGTCTGAGGGACATGAAAAAGCCCGGACGGGTTGGTGGTGACGCCAGCCTTTAGGCGCTCGCGATCATCGAAAGACTTTTCTGACGTCGAAGTTCGATAATAGAGGTGGCGGCAAGCCACACAAAAGAAAGCATCCAAACGTAAAATCCGTAGCTGTAGCTAGTGATGCTTATCCTTCCGGCGCCATCGTTCCAGATGCTGGTGTAGGAGAACGAGGTTAGGCCCATCGCGATTGCTATGATTGAGCAAATCATCGACTTTCTTGCATTCCTGTATAGATACGCCGGTATGAACGCGATGTTTGCAAGCCACGCGATACCTCCGTCCATCACGGCAAGAATACCTAACAGTAAAATTTCCCAGCCATATGAGTTTGGACTTACGTCAAAAACCTCATGATGCTCGTTTGTAGCTGGCAGCATCAGGCTCAAGCCGTACAGTGCAAGGGCGAAGTCTTTCAACTCAAACTGAAATGGGCGTATTTTCATCGGTAATCCGTATTTCACGGTATGAAGAAGCCCGGCGGGTCGGGCTTGGGTTCAATCGAGCACTGGCCGCAAGAAGGTTCTCTCGGAGCTGACAATGAATCTCTTCTCCGCTGCCAAGGCGAAAGTGCTGATGCATTCGGGGTCAGTTTTGGACTCTTCGCGATAAAGCTCGTACTCCGCAAGGCTCGGAAAGCTGAAAAGGCAATAGGCGACGTTGCTGGCGCCCTCGGCAGGAAGGAAGTAACCGTGGTGGGTTCCTCCCATGCGGTTGACTATGCCAATCCACAGTTTCGAATAGTGCTCAAAGGCTTCGATTTGATAAGGGTCAATCTGATACTTCAGGTGGCAGGTGATCACGCGAGTCGTCCTTGTCCAGTTTGAATGCGCAGCTTACTGGACATCCATGTGATTGGTAAAACTCGACAAGGTGCTGGGCTTTTTGCATCTGCCCCCCAGTGCTACAGTCCCGCCAAACCAAAGAGGGAACGACATGCGGATTTTGATAGCGGCGGTAGCGGTGGGGATGCTGGCGGGGTGCACCACGCCAGGCGATCTCAAAAGCGGAAAGGCGACCATCAGCACCTCATCGAATAAGGCGCCCAAGCAATATGCTCTCTGCGTAATGCCGAAGTGGCAGGATGCTCGCTCAGGCGCCACGATGACCGAAACCTCGACTGGTTACAGGCTAATCGTTGCTACTGACTCGACAGCCGAGGAGCTTCTAGAGGTAAATCGATCCTCAAATGGAAGCAGTGTTGCGCTGTATCAACGATTGTCCTGGGCTCCCGGTTACGGTAGATCAGCAATTGAAAAGGCCGTTCGCGACTGCCTGTAATGAACAACTACATCAAGCCGCCTACGGGCGGCTTTTTCATGCCCGGAGAAAGTCATGGCAGCGCTTGCAATCGAATACCAACCCCTTACTACAGTCCTGCTCTTTGGTCAGCTACGCCAATTCGGTCGTTCTTTCAGGCTGTCGGTAAGAACAACCGCAGAGGCGATCAAGGCTCTCTGCGTGCAAGTTCCTGGCTTCGAGCGCTTCTTGTCGAATGCCAAGTCCCGAGGGATCGAGTTCGCGGTGTTCAGGGGGAAAAAGAATATTGGTGAGGGTGAGCTCTCTTTTGGCGGAGAGGGAGATATTCGCATTGCCCCAGTGATTACTGGTAGCAAGCGAGCGGGGATTCTCCAGACGATTGTTGGTGTAGTTCTGCTCGCTATTTCGTACGTATTCCCGGTCACCGCGCCGTATCTGGCGCCGGCAGGCATCGGCCTCGTCGCCGGCGGCGTGATCCAAATGCTCAGCCCACAGGCCGGCGGCCTGAAGACTAGCGCAGCTCCGGAGAACACCCCCGGCTACGCCTTCGGCAGCGCCAAGAACACCACTGCCTCCGGCAATCCTGTGTCGCTGTGTGCCGGCCGCCGGCGCTGGGGCGGCGCGATCATCAGTGCCGCCATTTACGCCGAAGACCAGATGTAGCCAACACCCGAAAACTGAAGCCGCCCAAGAGGCGGTTTTTTTATGCCAGGAGAAAAGCATGGGCGCAGCACGCAAGATAGACGTTTACGGCGCCAAGGGCGGTTCCGAGAAGCCTAAAACCCCAACCGAGGCACCAGACAGCCTGCGCTCCGTCGCCATTGCGAAAATGCTTATTGCTGTGGGTGAGGGCGAGTTTGATGGTGCTCCTACCGCAAAGGACATCTTTCTCGACAACACGCCGCTGCAAGACCCGCAGGGGAACATGAACTTCCCGAACGTGAAGTGGGAGTGGCGCAGCGGGGCTGTGGACCAGTCCTATATCCAGGGCATCCCATCGGTCGAGAACGAAACAACCATCAGCACCGAGCTGCGCAGCGGCACGCCATGGGTTCGAGCGATCACAAATACCCAGCTATCGGCTGTACGTGTGCGCTTTGCCTGGCCTGCGCTCCAATCGGTGGACTCCGGCGGCAACATCAACGGTTACGCGATCGGCTATAAGGTCGAACTGGCAACGGATGGTGGGACGTACCAGGAGGTTTTGAACGAGGCTGTGTCGGGCAAGACTACCAGCCTGTACGAGCGAACCCGACGTATCAATCTGCCGCGCGCGACAACCGGGTGGCTGCTTCGTATCACTCGACTGACTGCAAACCAGAACAACAATAAAATTTCAGACACCATGCAGATTGCCGGCTTCACCGAGGTGATTGACGCCAAGATCCGGTACCCGAACACCGCGCTGCTTTACATCGAGTTTTCTGCCGAGCAGTTCCGCAGCATCCCTGCGGTGACGATCGAATGTGATGGCCGGAAATGGCAGGTGCCGAGCAACTACGACACCAGATCGCGCACCTATACGGGCGTCTGGGACGGAACATTCAAAGAGGCCTGGACCGACAACCCTGTTTGGCACACTTACGGTATCACCACGAACGACCGTTTCGGCCTTGGCCGTCGTATCAAGCCGTGGATGGTGGACAAGTGGGAGCTGTACCGGATCTCGCAGTATTGCGACCAGCTGGTGCCGGACGGAAAGGGCGGCATGGAGCCGCGCTTCATCTGCAACCTGAACCTGCAAAGCAAGGCCGACGCCTGGTCACTACTGCGCGATATCTCGGCGATCTATCGCGGCATGACCTACTGGGCTCAAGGCCAAGTATTCACGCTGTCGGATATGCCGCGCGCCACCGACTTCGACTTCGCCTACACCCGGGCGAACGTGATCGATGGCAAGTTCACTTACTCCAGCGCATCGGAACGTACCCGTTACAGTCGTGCGCTGGTCAGCTACGACAACCCGCTGAACAACTACGACACCGATGTCACAGCTGTGACCGATGCCAAGCTGCAGCGGCGCTACGGCGACAACCCGTTGGAGATCAGCGCAATTGGTTGCGACCGTGAGTCGGAGGCCCAGCGCCGTGGTAAGTGGGCGCTGCTCACGAACTCGAAGGACCGGGCTGTCACCTTCAAGGTCGGCCTCGATGGGCGCATCCCGCTCCCTGGCTACGTGATCCCGATCGCCGACGAACTTCTCGCCGGCAGGCCGGTGGGCGGGCGCATCTCGGCGGTGAATGGCAAGGTCATCACCCTGGATCGCGACACCCAGGCCAAGCCCGGCGATCGGCTGATCCTCAACCTGCCCGACGGCAAGTGCGAGGGCCGCACCGTGCAACTGGTCAGCGGCCGGCAGGTCACAGTGACTGTTGCCTACTCCGTGCCGCCTGAGCGCGAACTAGTTTGGGCGTTGGACGCCGATGACCTGGCCATCCCGCTGTACCGTGTGGTCAGCGTGGCGCGGCCGGAGCCTGGCGTGTTTGAAATCTCTGCGGTGCAGTACGACCCGAGCAAGTTCGATCACATCGACACCGGCGCCCGGCTGGAAGAGCGGCCAATCAGTGTTGTGCCGATCACCGTCGTTCCTGCCCCGGCGAGCGTGGAGATCACTTCGAACTACTCCGTTGACCAGGGCCTGGCTATCAGCACCATGAACATCTCATGGCCTGCCGTGGCTGGCGCTGTCGCCTATGACGTGGAGTGGCGCAAGGACAGCGGCAACTGGATCAAGCTTCAGCGCACGGGCGCGACAAGCGTTGACGTCACCGGAATTTACTCGGGCGCCTACGTGGCCCGCGTTCGGTCGGTGAGCGCCTTCGAGATATCTTCCATCTGGAAGAGTTCCAACCTGACGAACTTGGAAGGGAAGGTCGGCTTGCCGCCGGCGGTGGCGTTTCTGTCCACCACCAGCGAACTGTTCGGCATCGGCATTCAGTGGGGTTTCCCTGCTGGCGCTGAGGATACCCAGCGCACCGAGTTGTGGTATGGCCAGGCCAATGACCTGTCGGTGGCCACCAAGCTGGCCGACCTGGCGCACCCCCAGGCGAATTACAGCATGCAAGCCCTACAGGCTGGCGCGCAGTTCTTCTTCTGGGCGCGCCTGGTGGACCGCACCGGCAACATTGGCCCGTTCTATCCCGTCGGTAACGGCGTGATGGGGATGGCCAGCGCCGACGCGGCGCCGGTGCTGGATCTGATCGCCGGACAGATCGGGCGTACCGAGCTTGGCCAGGACATCGTCGACGAAATCGACAAGATTCCAGGCCTGCAGGCGCAGATCGATGCGCTCGATGGGCTGTCGGCCTATGACCCTGAGTCGGTCTACCTCGAGGGCGACTTGGTGGTGGTCGGCAAGCGGATCTATCAGGCGACCCAGTTGGTGCCGGTGGATACCTCGCCGCCGAACGCCGCTTACTGGGTGGACGTGGGCCAGGTGCTGGTCACGGCAAACGGGCTGGCGCGTCAGGTTGAGATCAACACCACCAGCATTACCGAGTTGGATGGTGTGGTAACGGCCCAGGCGTCGAGCCTCCAGGCCTTGCAATCGGCCTACAGGGACGACACCGGCGAGGGTGATCTTGCTGACGCGCTCCAGGGCTACAACGCCTCGGCAAGTTTCGCGCAAGAAGTGAAAACGCGTGCCTCGCAGAATGCGGCCATGGTACAGCGGCAGACGGAACTCACCGCTTCGGTGGGCGATGTTGCCGGCAGCGTGACTGATCTGGAAAGCGTTGTGGTCACCGATCGCGAAGCAACCGCCCAGGCCATTCAGCAGATCGGCGTGAAGATCGACGACAACTCGGCGGACATTCAGACGGTGAGCCAGGCCCAAGCCGACACCGACGGCAAGCTCTCGACAATGTGGTCCGTGAAAATGCGCCTCAATCAAAACGGCCAGTATGTCGCAGCATCTGTTGGGCTCGGTATAGAGAACGTGGACGGTGAGTTGCAAAGCCAGTTCTTGGTGAGCGCGGACACCTTCGCGGTCGTGAACGAAATCAACGGGGTTCTTTCGTCGCCATTCACGGTGCAGAACGGGCAGGTCTTCATGCGCTCGGCCTTCATCCAGGACGGGAGTATCACCATGCTCAAAATCGGCCAGGCTTTGCAATCCGATAACTATGTTGCAGGTGTTCAAGGGTGGCGTCTGGATAAAGCAGGCAATCTTGAGTTCAACGGCCCAGCGCCCGGTGGTGGTCGCCTGACCATGACCAACCGCGCTATCAAGGTCTACGACGAAAACAACGTTAAGAGGGTTCAACTTGGGGATCTGACGGCATGAGCTTCGGGATGAGGATATGGGGGCCAACAGGGAAGTTGGAACTGGATGAGAACTCATTCACCGTAAGGATCATTTATTCAGGCGTTGTCGCATTCATCACGGGAGGGAACAGGTATATCAATATTTCTATCCCGGGAGTTTCTCCGTCAACACACTCTGCAATCTGCATACCTATTGGTGCGTATCCCCAAGACCCCAATGCCCAGAATAACTACGCAGTTCAGTATGAACCTCAGGTTTATCAGGGCGGCGTGCAGGTTTGGTTTGGTAATCGGACTGGTGCAGTTGATGCAATGAACGGACTCGGTCCCCAGAGGCTGCTAGTTATGAAGGATAGGTAAATGACTTTCGGCTTGACGTTTACGAACAATAACGACGTAGTAACTCTCGATTCGGAATTCTCTCGGCTTGTTGTTTTGCAGTCGGGGAGGTACTCAGGAGGTGCGGCGTTCTCCCCCGCAATCACGACCGCCGAGCCTCCTTTGGTCTTCGTTCGTCCTGACGGTACAACTACCTTTCAATACACCACTATCAGCGGTGGCCCCGGAAACTGGACTGGATTTTCGTTCGTATCGGCTGGAGCTGGCAACTATTTTTGTGCTGCCTTCAAGTCACGCGAGCTTGCGACCTACGGGCTGAGGCTGTGGGACGGAGGAGCGAATTTGTTGTTTGATAGCGGCACACCTTGTGCTCAATTTACAAGAACAATAACCAGTTGGACCTATATGGGGTCTAGTCCTACAGGGCAGGGCACAACAAGGTCAAATTGGACCGCTTACTCTCCGTTAGATACAGGCGATTACATGCTCATAAATAATGTCGGCATGGATGTAGGCGGGAATACCAATAGGGCGGCAAAACTCTATGTGATATGGAATTACGGAAATAACAGGCTTGAACCCTACATTATCGGCGTGAATAACTCCGTTAATTTCTTTATTCCCATTGTATTTGCCAAGCCTATTTCTTAGGAGGTTATATGTCCTGGTACAAAACAGGCACAGTTACTGTGACTCCTGGTAGCAACGCCGTGCTCGGAGCAGGAACATCCTTCATTGCGAACTCGCGCGTCGGTGATGCGTTCCGCGGGCCTGATGGCGAGTGGTATGAAGTCACTAACATTGCGAGCAACACGGCTTTATCCATCTCACCCAGCTACCAAGGCGCCGCCGTGAGCAGCGGCGGTTACTCGATTGCGCCTATGCAGGGTTATGTCAAGGATTCGGCTGATGCCTTACGCGCGGCCACTCAGGTGATTGCGAGTGGGGTGGCTGACATGCAGGAACAGGTCGCGGCGGCGACCGAGGCAGCCGAATCCGCCGGGCAATCCAAAGATGTCGCGACCGAGCAGGCCGGAATTGCAAGCTCCGCGGCTGATCTCTCTACGGAGAACAAGGACGCTGCACAGTTGGCGGCTCAGCAGAGTGGTTCTTCAGCGCAGGCATCGGTCGCTGCAGCTGATCGGGCTGAGGGCGCTAGAGACTCCAGCATCCAATCGGAGCAGGCGTCCGCTGCATCGGCTGCGGCTGCTAAAAATTCAGCTGATCACGCTGAAGAGGTGACACTCGGCAAGGCGGCGAGTGGCGATAACAATGATATTACGTCCCTGCGCGGCCTAACTCAGGACGGCTTCGACAGGTTGCGTCAAGGGATCTTGGCGTTTGTTGGAGCGACCGCGAGCGCCTCAGGTGCAAAGGGTTTGGTACCCGCCCCTTCGATCGCCGACCGACTTAAAGTTCTGAGTGGTGCTGGTGTCTGGGTTAATTTACCTGCTTCTTCATGGGGCGGTATCACAGGAGCACTTGCGGACCAGGTGGACTTGAAAAATGCTCTCGATGCGAAACAGAGCATCACCGCAGCGCCATTCACCAAGTCTTACACAAGCGGGCAAACCGCTTGGACTGCTGGAGGGCTGCTCAACTTCAATCCTGGGTTTGAACCAACGCTCATCCAGTTTGAATGTGTTGTGATCACCGCCCAAGGCAACGCGGCTGCGGGAGATCGTTTCGAGCCTGGGATGATGCTTACCAGTAGCTATAACGGCTTACAGGTTGTTAGTAAAAGCGCATCTGCCGTAGGGGTGCGCTGTGGCGCGTCTATGATCAAGGTTTTTTCGGCGGCAAGCGGTGATCAAATTACACCGGCTAACTGCCGGATTATTATGAGGGCGTGGGCATGAAGTATTACGTCGACAAAGTAGGGGTATTCCTCGGTGGCTGGGAGTCCGAGCCGCCCGAAGACTCCGTCGAGATAGAGAGTCCGCCTGAGTACGCTGATCAGATCTGGCTTTCCCCTGGCTGGTCTCCAAGCGCAATGAAAGCCGTGGCTACAGAATCGGCCTGGCGCGATCTCGAGATGCCAAAAGCCCAGCAGAACGTTACCGCCATTGAGTACGGCGAGGAAGATATCCCAGGTACCGCTCAGCAATGGCAAAAGTATTGGCTTGCCTTGCGTAAGTGGTCCGAGATCAATCCCGACTTTCCTGATAGCTCCAAGCGACCGGTCGCGCCGAGCTGATCCGCTACAGAACACCGACACCCGCCATGAGCGGGTATTTTTTTGCCTGGAGAAAATATGAACGCGACTGATAAAGACCGCGATGTTTTGGCGCGCACGCTTTGGGGCGAGGCACGCGGCGAGGGCCTGGCAGGCCAAATCGCCGTTGCGTGGACTATCCGCAACCGGGTGTTCGACGGAAAGCCGAAGTCTTGGTGGGGGGAGGGCTATGCTGGGGTGTGCCTGAAGCCCTGGCAGTTCAGCTGCTGGAACCAAAACGACCCGAATTATGCTTACCTGAGTGGCGCCAAGTCGATTCCGGCCGCGCAGTTCGCCCAGGCTCAGCGCGCAGCTGATCAGGTGATTTCAGGAGCAACGCCCGATCCAACCGGCGGTGCCACGCACTACTACGCCACGACCATGCCTAAGGCGCCGGCCTGGGCGTTGGGTGCCAAGGAGACGCTGCGTCTCGGTCACCACATTTTCTTTAAGGATGTACCGTGATGACGCCGGGCCAGATCCTAGCGTCGATCCTCCTGGCGCTGTCCATCGGCTTTGGGGGCGCCTGGCAGGTGCAGGACTGGCGCATGGGCGAGAAGCTCGCTCTGCAGGATGGGCTGCATAAGAATGACCTGGCCGCTATCAGCAATGCCGCATCTGCCCAGGCCCGCGCTGATCAAGACAAGCGACTGGCCACCGAGCAGCAGCTCGCCATCCAAGACCAACAACACACCAAGGAATTATCCGATGCCCAACGTGATCAGGCTCGCCTGCGCGATCGCCTTGCCACTTCTGATCTGCGGTTGTCAGTCCTCCTCGAGGATCCAGCCGGTGGCTGCAACGTGCGTGCCGCCCCCGGCGCCGTCGGCGTGGTTCATGCAACCCGTCGAGCCCAACTTGACCCAGCGCATGCTCAACGAATTATCGGAATCACCGATGCCGGCGACCAAGGATTGATCGCCCTGCGGGCATGTCAGGCGTACGTCCGTGCAATTGCTCCCTGAGATCAATGAACTACTCTCTCGGAGATGGTTCGTATTGCGATGATTTGATTTATTGAAGGGTGCCATGGATAAGAGGCTTGCAGGCCTTTCGTTTCTGCTGACCTTGTGCTGGGTGGCGGCGGTAGCGTTTGTGATGTGGTATTTCTCGGGGCCTTAGCGCAGAGGGTGGATCAGTTCGGGCCCCTTGTTCCTGACGTTTCCAACGGCTGTGTCGACCTTGAACCATTCAAATGCTTCGGCTGGCTCTCCCTGGTGCAACACCATCTGCTCGGCGCGCTCCTCGGGAGTTGCGGGGTCTAGCCATTCCCGGGCCAGGTCCGGCGTCAGCACCACAGGGCGCCGGTCGTGGATGTCCACCATGCCGCCGGCGCTGTCGGCGGTGATGATCACGAAGCCGTCATGTTCGCCTGGCCCTTCATCTGCGTCTGGCAGTTGGCCGATCGCGGCGCAGAATATCGGCGCGCCATCCTGCCGCCGGATCAGATAGGGCTGCTTTTTGGGACCGCCTTCATCTACCCATTCAAACCAACCGTCTATGGGTGTGACAGCCCGGTGCGGCCAGATCGCCCGGAAGAATGGGCCGTGGGCTACCTTCTCGACGCGCGCGTTGATTGGAACTGCGCGGTCCTTCGCCCAATGTGGTCGCCATCCCCAGCGGACCGGGTCGGCGTGCAGCAAGTCGCCCTGCAGGTGGAACAGTGCAACCTGAGTTGTTGGCGCGACGTTAAAGCGCTCAATCGGCTGATCGCCCATGGAGTTGGCCAGGGCATTGGGCATGCTCAGCGCTGCAACAAAGTCATGGATGCCGCGGTACTGCGTCAATCTTCCGCACATGATCGTCTCCGCTCGTCGGGGCTGATGAACAGACAGGCTTCGGTCAGTCTCTAACGGGTAGACACTGGGCAAGAGCATTCGTCATGAAGATCAGTAATGGGCAAGGCAATGCATTAGAGGGATCAACCCCGCCGAGCAATAGCGCAGCGACCGGATCTCTATCCCCCCAAGAGCGTTACGACATGAGCATGTCCGCTGCGAACGTTTTGAGGTCGCATGGACTGATTGACGGGGCCGGTTGGATCGACTTGTCAGATAGAGCTCTGACTGTATACGCAGACGAGCTAGGCTGAAGGCTCTTTTAGATTTGTCAGCTCCATCAGCAACTGCTGATTCTCCCTTAACAGGTGTTCGTTCTGACTTGCGATCATTTTCAAGTCCATGATCTCTTTTGCCATTTCCGAGGACTGGACATTTGTACGGCTTAGCTCCGCTTCAAAATATCGCAGCTTCGCCTCTGCTGTCGTCTTTCCGGTAGCCAGCAAGTCATTCATCTGTACAACGCCGGCCACATTGGCCCGTGCCTTGTGAAGCATCGCCTCAGTCTGGATGAGTTCGTCCTCAAGTCGCGCGCATTGGTGCTGGTACATTTCGAGGGGCGTGGGGCACCCGAGCCAGTCCTCTGTGGCTAAGTCGATGCTCATGTTTGTTACATCCAAATATTGTATGCGTGTACAGCGATCCGGATTTGGTCAGACGGAAGGCTTGAGGCGACGAACTGCAGGGTTACCCGTCGATCAGTCAGGCGACATGAGGACTGCCAGAGTCAGCTTCATGAACTCCTCGTTTTCGTCGATGGTGTGCAAAGCGCCTCGGATGTTCTCAGCCACATCGGCGGAGCCGCGCTGTTCGACCCAGTTCGAGAGCTCCATTATGGAGGCTTCCAAGGCCAGCTGATTTTCGTAGAGCTTGGACAGGAGGGAGGGAAGTAGGTCTGAGTTTGGCATCGGCGTTCCTCTGGTGGAGTGAACAGCGTAGCAGTTGGCGATTGGGAGCCCATCCCAAGGTTATGAGTGTCCACTCTCGACCCATAGCCACCTTTGGCCGAGGTCGGCTAACGGCCAGGAGCGGACGGTCATATCAAGCAGTTTTAGGCTGTGAGCGTAAACGTCCAGCAGGGCTCCTGCGAGCTTGACCCATCCCTATTACGGATGATATGCCAATACCCGGGATTGCCATCGATAGGACCTGCTTTATGACCTACCTGTCTTCGTTGCTGCTCGATATCCCCGGCGTGGAGCATGGTTTCGAGACTTCT
>NZ_FPCE01000028.1:0-19550 GCF_900116845.1 Pseudomonas sp. OV546
ACCTCCTGATCATGCGTATTAACCTGTAAACCATGTCCCCGGTTAGAAATGTAAACGATGTCCCCGGTTTGTACCGGGGCAAGCCCCCTCCCACATTTGGATCGCAGCCTAACAATTAGATGGTGGTCAGCCGTCAGGCCGCCACGGGAGCAAGCTCCCTCGCCACAGGTCCTGCGCCATACCCAGAATTGTGTAGATACCGAGGCCCCGATGGCGCTGAATCAGTCACCTGATGAATCGACTGACACACCGCCATCGGGGGCAAGCCCCCTCCCACATTTGGATCGCAGCCTAACAATTAGATGGTGGTCGGCTGTCAGGCCGCCAGCGGGAGCAAGCTCCCTCGCCACAGGTCCAGCGCCATAACCAGAATTGTGTAGATACCGAGGCCCCGATGGCGCTGAATCAGTCACCTGATGAATCGACTGACACACCGCCATCGGGGGCAAGCCCCCTCCCACATTTGGATCGCAGCCTAACAATTAGATGGTGGTCGGCTGTCAGGCCGCCCGCGGGAGCAAGCTCCCTCGCCACAGGTCCAGCGCCATACCTATACGGTGAACCTCATACACCGAGGTGCCCGCATCACAGGCACACCAGCACCCACATCTCGTCCCGCATCAGTTTCGAGATTTTCGGTAATCAATCACATACGGCACTTTTTTGTCGAAAGTCTTCTCCAGCTCATCGCGGTCCAGCTTGGTCATACCGCCCAACTGATGGGCAGTAAACCCGCTGTCACCGACCTGTGCCCCCGGCGCCAAGCTGACCATCCGCTTGGCCACCGCCTCAATGGCGTCGCTATAGCCGCCCTTCTTGTTCAGATTGAAAGCCCCCAGGTCGATCTGCGTGCGCAACCAGTTCCCCCAGTAAAACTCCAGGAACTCCGGCGCAACTTCGCCAGCATCAGGCTTGCCATAAGCAGCCTTACGAGTGAAATACACCAGGCTGCGAAAGGTGTCGTCCTGCAGATGCTTGAACCCCAGGTGAGCCGGCAACTGCTCAGGCGGCAGGGCCTGGCCTTGATTGTCCTTGAGCCAGACTTTGCGCGCGGCCTGCATGCGCTGCCAGAAACGCTGCATGTCCGGGCTGTTGCTGAAGTCATCCGTAACCTTGACCCACATTTTCAAGCGGGGGCCGCCGCCGGGCACTTCCCACAAGGTGGTGAAGCTGTGGTGACCGTCGGTCAGGTACAACTGGCCACCGGGGCCGACCACCACGGTTTTCATGTCCTCGGGATGGCTGCCCACCGGGTCCTTGCAGGTAAAGCTGGCAGGCTTATGCAGGTCGGCGCCCTTGGGGACTTTATCCGCCTCGCCCTGGCCATTGGTCTCACAGTATTCATCAAAGACCTTGGCAGGTTTGTCGGCAAACAGCCCGAGGCTGTAGTAAATCTGGTCAAAACCCACCACGGCCTGGGTCGGGTGTAATTGTTCGAGGGCCACCTCGATCACCTGCCCAGGCTGAGGTGTAGAGAATGCCTGGGCGTGGGCAGCCATCCCACACAGCAACAATGCAACAGTCCATGAATGCAGACGCATGAGTTTCAAATCCTTATCGATAAAGTGAAGCGGTTATTTACAACGCGAGCGGCTAGAATCAACCCTATCCGTGAACCATCAAATAGCCAGGAGCCATGATGAGCTCAACCAACCCGCCCTCCCACACCGCCAAGCTGGACCGCATCCTCGCCGATGCCCAGCGCGACCGGGAAATGGGCTACCGCGACAAAGCCTTGAAGATGTACCCCCACGTGTGCGGCCGCTGCGCGCGTGAGTTTGCCGGCAAACGCTTGAGTGAACTGACCGTACACCACCGTAACCACAATCATGATGACAATCCCCAGGACGGTTCCAACTGGGAGTTGTTGTGCCTGTATTGCCACGACAACGAGCACTCGCGTTATACCGACCAGCAGTATTTCGGCGAAGGCTCCACCAGCAGCCCGACGATTGCCAAGGCCACGCATAACCCGTTTGCGGCGTTGGCGGGGTTGATGAAGAAAGACGACTGAATGGGGTCAGCGGGCTAGCGCTGCGCAACAGCCCCAATAAAGCCAGCTAAACAGGCGGTAATTGGCGTTGGGGCCGCTTCGCGCCCCAGCGCGCGGCAAGCCCGCTCACCACATTGTTTAGGCCAATCCCCGTATAATCGCCGTTTTTCTCCAAGGCACCCTTCCCCGTGGGCAATAAACGCTACAGCTGCATCGGTCTGTATAACCCCAAATCCCCCGAAAACGTCGGCTCGGTCATGCGCGCCGCCGGCTGCTACGGCGTGGCCTCGGTGTTCTACACCGGCGTGCGTTACGAGCGCGCACGGGACTTCATCACCGACACCAAGAAAGTCCACCACGACATTCCGCTGATCGGCATCGATGACCTGAAAAAGATCCTGCCGCTGGGCTGCATCCCCGTTGCCGTGGAACTGGTGGAAGGCGCCCGCCCGCTGCCGGAATACACCCACCCCGACCGCGCGCTGTACATTTTCGGCCCGGAAGACGGCTCCCTCGACAAAGAGATCCGCGACTGGTGTGAAGACGTTGTGTACATCCCGACCACCGGCTGCATGAACCTCGCCGCCACCGTCAACGTGGTGCTCTATGACCGCCTGGCCAAGGGCAACAACACCCGTTCGGGCCCCAAGTACTGATTTTTTGGGAACATCCGGCGCCTGCGGGCAGTCAGCTATTTATCACTAGCCCTTGTTGGAGACAGACCATGAGCGACAGCAAAACCTTGCGCCCTATCATCGAGCACACCCCGTTTGAACCTCAGCCCACGCAAAACGTGCACGGCTGGGAACGTATCGGCTCGGTGGCCGGTGGCGTGATCATGGTCGGCAAAGGCCTGCGCCGTGGCGGGCTTTTCGGCTTGATCCAGATAGCGATCGGCGGCGTGGCGCTGGCACGTGGCTTCACTGGGCACAGTTCGCTCAAAGACAAGCTGGAACAGGGCCGCCATGAAATGAACACGGTGCGCACGAAGATCGAACGAGCCGGGGAAGAGTTGAAGAACTTGAAGACCAAAGCCGAAGTGGCGGTTGAGAAAGCCACCAAAACCGCTGGCTGACGCCACGCTCAACGAGATTGAAGATCCCCCTGTGGGAGGCGGCTTGCCCCTCCCACGGTGGGTCTGCGTCAATGCAATAATTTGGAATCCAGCACCACTGACGACTCGCCGATAATGCTCTCGGCCAGTTGCACGAACTCCGCAGTGGTGATGCTGTTTGCCCGCATCACCGCTTGCGCGAGGTCATCCAGTGAACGCTTGTTATGAGTCTTCACGCGGATCTCGCGGTCCAGCTCCTGCAGCACCACCACCGCCCGTGACACCGTCGCGCCGCTGACGTGTTCGCCACGCAGGCTGGTCACGTCCTTGCCTTCCTTGGCCAGCCGCACCTGTATCGCCTGATAACGCTCATCGGTGATGCCCCCGGCTCGGCGCACCAGTTCAATGGCGTAGTAGTCGGCCAGGCCTTCGCTGATCCAGTCACTGGTGTCGTGGTCATTGAAGCGGCCAATCGCCTGCACCACCTCACGCACCAACGGGCTGCTGCCGTTTTCGCTGACCAGCGGCGTGCGGCTGTTGAGGTAGATCGAGTCGCGTGCCGAGAACGCCCCGCGGCGCATCGGGTCGCTGGCGCCCACCACCAGCAGCTTGGCCGGATGCCGCGGGAACGCGGCTTCCACCTGAGGCCAGACGAAGGTCAGCAACGTCAGTACATCCATACGGCGCATCGCCTGGCCCTTGGGCGAGGCCACGGTGACTTCCGTCTCGCCCAGGCGCACGCGGCGGCTGCCGAGGTTGCCGGCGAGCATCCAGCCGGTGGGCCGGTCGAACAGGCGCGAGACGTTGTCGATACGGAACGTGTTCTTGCCGATGCGCGGCCAGGCGGTCTCGACACTTTTCCAGCCGGCCGGCAGCTCGAACACCAGGCGCGAGACCAACTCGACGCCGTCCTGCTGGTCAAGCCGTGCGGTTGGCACCAGGTCTTCACCGCGAAACAACGCCCAGCTCGGCGTCATGCGCGCTTCATAGATACCCGGTTTGCGCGCGTGGGTAAGGCGCACGCGGTAGGTCAAGCTGGCTTTGCTGGCGCTGGGATGCCAGAGGCCACGGTGCTCGTTGACGCTCCACTGGCCGTCGGCCTTGAAGTCGCTGTAGTCGCCATCGCGGCCCAGGTCGAAGTTCAGGCTGCGTACCGCCGAGCCCTGGGACAGGCTTACACGTACCTCGGCCTGATCGCTCTGGGGCAACAGTTTGACGTGATAATCCAGGTCGACTTTCTTTGCGCACCACGCCGGCGTGCTCAGCGCCAGCAGCAGCACAGGTACCGCCCGCTTGAATCCCCCCCTCATACCCACTCCTTGTTCAGCCCGCTCGGAAAATGAGGTAATCCTCCCAGTCATCCTCGGGCACGCTGCCTTCGCTGAGCATGCGCCCGGACTGGGAAATACGTTCATGGTGCACGGCGTCGCGGTCACCGCAGACCAGGTGGTGCCACAGCGGCAGGTCCTTGCGTTCGCTGACCAGCCGGTAGCCGCAGGTCGGCGGCAGCCATTTGAACTGGTCGGCCTGGCCCGGGGTGAGTTGGATGCAGTCCGGCACCGACGCACGGCGGTTGGGGTAGTCGGTGCACTGGCAGGTTTTCAGGTCGAGCAGCTTGCAGGCGATACGCGTGTAATAAACGCTGTTGTCGTCTTCGTCCTCAAGCTTCTGCAGGCAGCACAGGCCACAGCCGTCGCACAACGACTCCCACTCCTCCTGGTCGAGGTGTTCAAGGGTTTTGCGTATCCAGAAAGGTTCGACTTTGGCGGCCATGGCTCTACATCAGTATCGGTAGGTGAAAAGGCCGCCAGTCTAGTGCCCACGGCGCCTGGAACCAAGCGCTAGCGACTGGCGGTGTAACAACACTTGTCAGTCTAGTGGCCGCGCAGTAGCTTTGAGCGCCGAATTGACGATCAGGAACTGCTCATGACCCGTGTTGCCGACTATCCGATCCACACCCAGTTCACCGACCGCTGGTCGCCTCGTGCCTTCACGGGCGAGAGCATTTCCCAGGAAACCCTGCTGAGCTTTTTCGAAGCCGCACGCTGGGCACCTTCCGCCTACAACTCGCAGCCGTGGCGTTTCCTCTACGCGCGCCGCGACACGCCGGACTGGGAGCGTTTCCTCGGTTTGCTGAATGAATTCAACCGTGGCTGGGCCCAGCATGCGTCGGCCCTGGTGATCATCGCCTCGAAAACCGACTTCATCGCCCCCGGTGCCACGGAAGAAACCCCGGCCCTGTGGCACACCTTCGACACCGGTTCCGCGTGGGGTCACCTGGCGCTGCAAGCCAGCCTCAGCGGCTGGCACACCCACGGCATGGCCGGCTTCGATCAGGAACTGACCCGCAAAGAGCTGAAAATCCCGGAAGGTTATGCACTGCATGCCGCCGTGGCCGTGGGCAAGTTGGGCGATAAGTCGACATTGCCTGAATACCTGCAAGGCCGCGAAACACCCAGCCCGCGCAAGCCGTTGAGCGAGCTGGTGTCCGAGGGTAATTTCAGCCTCTAAGCCTGACGCAATCCGAAAGGTGGGAGGGGGCTTGCTCCCGATAGCGGAGTGACAGTCACTGATTGCTTTGACTGATCCCCTGCAATCGGGAGCAAGCCCCCTCCCACATTTGGAGTTGCGTTGTGTCAGTAACCGCGCTCGAAATCCACTTCGCCGCGCAGCGCTTCCTTGGCCTCATACGCCCGCAGGTTTTGCACAAACAGCTCCACCATCAACTCCGGCGATGTCGGCGCCGAGCTGTGCCCGGTCAGCAGCAGACCCCAAGCGGTCCAGAACGGATGACGCTGCGGCAACGGCTCCTGCCGGCAGACGTCGATCACCGCGCCCGCCAAATGGCCCTCTTTCAACGCCTCGACCAGGTCGGCATCGACCACCGCCACTCCGCGCCCGACGTTGATGAACAAGCCGGTCGACTTGAATTGCTTGAACAGCGCTGCGTCGTACAGGTCATGGGTACTCGGCGTGTTGGGCAGCAGGTTGATCACGTAGTCCACCTCCCCCACCAGCCGGCCCAGTTGGTCGAGCCCGGCCACTTCGATAAACGGCGCCTGTTCGCGTGCGGTGCTGGCGATGCCGTACAGCTTCACGCCAAATGGCAGCAGAAAATCGGCGACACGCTGACCGATATCGCCGGTGCCGACGATCAGCGCCTTGCGCCCCGCCAGGCTCTGGCCCATGCGGTTGTCCCATTTACGTTCGACCTGGCTGACCAAACGCGCCAACACTTCGCGCTCGTGCCCGAGCATGTAGGTGAGGACAAACTCGGCCATGACCTGGCCAAAGATGCCGACTGCACGGGTCAGGCGGTAATCGCGGGGCAGGCCTTCGGCCAGCAACGGGGTGATGCCGGCCCAGGTCGATTGCAGCCATTGCGGATGATGGCCTTGACGCAATAACGTCGCCAGCAGGTCCGGCTGGCCCAGCCATACCGGGCAATCGGCGGCCAGGCGTGACAGCTCGGCCGAGTCGCCGCTGGTCAGCACTTCCAGGTCCGGTGCCGCCTCGCCCAGTAATTGGGCGTAGAGCGGGTGATCCTGTTCAGCAATCAGAACACGCATGCTTAAAACCTTTCAAAAACAGTACGAGCGGCCGCCCGCATCCTTACGGCCACCGCTCACTTATACGATTCCATTAAAGCAAGTACCCCGAACGGGGCACGGATCGATCACATCGGGTCGTTGCGGCGCAGCAGCTCTTCGGGCAAGTGTTCGATGTACTCGTCCTCGGCCGGCGGCATTTGCAGGTGGTAGCCCTGCTTGTCGAGGTTTTCCAGGACCACGGCGATGTCCTCGCGGGACAGTTTGCGCTCGGGCGTCAGCACCATGTCGAACGCGTGATGGGCCTTGCCGAAGGCCTCCATCAACGGTTCAGGCACCCGCTCCAGGGCATCGCTTTTCAGCACGTAGAGGTACATCCCGTCTTTTTTCTTGCTGCGATAGATGGAGCAAATACGTTTCAAGGCTGTTCTCCGGCAGTGGCCAGGCTGTCGAGCAGCGCCTGGCCCATCAACTCGCGGCGCCAGCCACGCAGCGAGTCTGGCAATTTATAAGGCCCGTCGGGGTAGCCACTTTTGACCAGGGCCTCCAGGGTTTTCTTGCGCAGCATCAGTTCCGGCGCCATGTCCAGGCGCTCGGCGAACGTTTGCCCCAAGGCGCGCAGTTGCTTGATCAAAGCGGCGGCATCCACCGGCAACGGTTCGGCAACGGCGGGCGGCCATTGGTCCATCGACACGCTGCCGGCCCGCTTGATCAGGTCCAGCAGGAACTGGCCGTCCTGACGCACGGTGCGCGGGTGCATGTCTTCGATCTTGCCCAGGGCGGCGAGATTATCCGGCTGGGATTTGGCCAGGGGCCACAACGAGTGTTCACGAATGATGCGATTGCGCGGCAGGTCACGCGCACGGGCTTGCTGCTCGCGCCACGCGCACAGTTCACGCAGCACGGCGAGTTGGGCACGCGACAGTTTCCACGCCAGCTTGGCGTCGCGGTACACCTCGTACGGGTCGACTTCGCGGCGCAGGTTGGCGACCAGTTCGGCACCGTCGTCCAGCACCCAGGCGTACTTTTCGTCTGACAGTCGTGGACGCAAACGCGTGTAAACCTCGGCCAGGTGCACCGCGTCTTCGGCGGCGTAGCTGATCTGCGTCTCGGACAGCGGCCGCTGCAGCCAGTCCGAGCGGGTCTCGCCCTTGGGCAGCTCGATATCCAGCACGGCTTGCACCAGGCGCGAATAGCCCATGGAAAAACCGAGGTTCAGGTAAGCCGCCGCCAATTGGGTGTCGAACAACGGCACCGGCAGGCTGCCGGTCAAGCGCAGCAGCACTTCGAGGTCTTCACTGCACGCGTGCACCACCTTGATCACCGCCGGGTTTTCCAGCAAGGCGGCCAGGGGTTGCCAGTTGTCGATGGTCAGGGGGTCGATCAGGTAAGCGCGTACGCCATCACCGATCTGGATCAGCCCGGCAATGGGATAAAAGGTGTCGACCCGCATGAATTCGGTGTCGAGGGCGACGAATGGCAACTGCTGCCATTCGGCGCAGTGCTGGCCGAGGCTATCGTTGTCGCAGATCCAGTGAATATCGATGGCCACACGGCTCTCCCTTGAAGAATGGCGCGCAGTATATATCGCGAAAGGGACTTGCGAGCATTCGCAGTGCACAGGCGACCATGAAAACTCAGACAGGTGGTGAAGAATAGTCCGACAGGCGGGACTTATCCTCTCTTACGTAACACATAGACCCGCCACAGGCTTGAGCCCGGCATGAATTCCTGATGATGCAGGACCTTGAAGCCGGACTGGCGAAACTCGTCCTCTACGGCGGTACGAGAAGGCACGGAGACAATCACCGTGTCGCGGCTGACCCGGTGAAACTCGCGCAGCAACGCCAGTCGCCCTTCGCTGCTGGGTACATGGCGAAACAATTCCAGGCAGAAAATGCAGTCCACCGCATTCGCCGACAACCCGATGGAAAACGCCGAGCCCTGGAACGTCTTGACGCGCTTGAGCAACGACACGGGGTGATGGGTGCGAGCGTGGTCGAGCATGTCCTGGGAATTGTCCGAGGCCAGGATCACCCGGTTGACGTGTTCGGCCAGCACCGGCCAGAAGCGCCCCGAGCCGCAGGCCAGGTCCAGCAACAGCCCGGGTTCACCGGCGACTTTCAGCGCCTGGCGCACCATCCATTCGTCGCGCCACGACGCCAGGCGCTGTCGCAGCCCGGGCGGATGTGTTTCGCCGCAGACCCTGGCGTGCTCACGGTCGCAACGCTCGGCGTATTCGATCTCGATGGAGGAAGGTGATTGTGGCGACATCGCGGGCTCATGTGGGTTGAACGGTAGTGAACGACCTTGATTCGTAGCTTAACCACTGCAATGTCAAAAAAAGGTCGAAGCCTTCACTGCCGTAAACCTGATCACGCCGGGTGCAGGTACCAACGCCAATCCTGCTCGCCCACTTCGCCCATGAACTGGCGGTATTCGGCGCGTTTTACCGCCAGGTACACGCCGAGGAATTCACTGCCGAATGCCTCTCGCGCCCAGCGTGAATCTTCAAGGGCACGCAGGGTGGTCAACCAGTCGGTGGGCAGCAATTCCTTGGCCTGGGCGTAACCGTTGCCTTCTACCGGGGCGCCGGGGTCGCGTTGCTCACGGATGCCGCGGTGGATGCCGGCCAGGATCGCCGCCGCGGCCAGGTAAGGGTTGGCGTCGGCGCCGCAGATACGGTGTTCGATATGCCGGGAGTGGGCCGGCCCGCCCGGTACGCGCAGGCTGACGGTGCGGTTGTCCACGCCCCAAGTGGCGGCCAGCGGCGCGTAGCTGTTGGCCTGGAAGCGGCGGTAGGAGTTGGCGTTGGGGCAGAACATCAATAGCGAATCGAGCAATGTGCTGAGCATGCCGCCCACCGCCTGGCGCAGCAGCGGCGTGCCGTCGGTGGCTTCGCTGGCGAACAGGTTGTTGCCCTCGGCATCCGCCAGGCTCACGTGCATGTGCATGCCGGTGCCGGCAAGGTCGTCGAACGGCTTGGCCATGAAGCAGGCGGTCATCCCGTGTTTATGTGCCACGCCCTTGACCAGGCGTTTGTAGCGCACGGCTTCGTCCATGGCTTGCAGGGCGTCGGTGCGATGCTCCAGGGTGATTTCCACTTGGCCCGGCGCGTATTCGGAAATCGCCGTGCGCGCAGGAATGCCCTGCAGCTTGCAGGCGCTGTAGAGGTCGGCGAGGAACGGCTCGATCTGCTCCAGTTCGCGCAGGCCGTAGACCTGGGTCGAGCGCGGGCGCCCGCCATCCACATCGCGCGCCGGTTGCGGGCGGCCATTGCTGTCGAGCTTCTGGTCGAGCAGGTAGAACTCCAGTTCCGCCGCCATCACCGGGTAATAACCATCGGCCTTGAGGCCGTCGATCACCTTGGCCAACAAATGCCGGGGGTCGGCCACGGTCGCGGGCAGGCCTTCTGTCGGATGCATGCTGACTTGCACCGCTGCAGTGGGGATCAGCCGCCACGGCATGCGCTGCAAGCTGCCGCTGATCGGGTAGGCGCGGCAGTCAATATCGCCCACGTCCCAGACCAGCCCGGAGTTTTCCACGTCGTCGCCGTTGATGGTCAGGCCAAGAATGGTGCTGGGCAGCGGCCGACCACTCTCATACACCGCCAGCAACTCATCGCGGTGCAACAGCTTGCCGCGCGGTACGCCATTGTTGTCGAGGATAAACAGCTCGAACATTTCGATGTCCGGGTGCTGTTCGAGGAAAGACTGGGCTTCGTGCAGACTGGCAAAAACACTCATGGGCATTCTCATACGTATGTGTCGGGCAGGCGCACAGGCGCGCGCCATCCAGGGGATGGATCAACGTAGGAATAAGGTGTCTGGTGGGCGTGCGTGTCGGCAGTGGAACAGGGCCCAGAACGCGAGATCGGACGGCAGTGTCGCGGGGTGAGTGTCGGAGGAGCCGTCCATGCGGGAATCACAGTGCGAGAGATAAGCGCGAGCGTCACACGCCTGTATAGGTGTTTAAATCCAGGGTTGACGGAGTTTGGTTGCAGCTTGGCTAAACATTCGACGCACCTTGCCACCCTGCCCCGCGCTGGAAATAATGAGCGCCCTCGACATGCCCCAAGGACTCGACCGCATGAAAGCTCTTTTAGCCCTGTGTGTACTCGGTCTGGCGACCAGCGCCCTGGCCGACACCGCCCCCTCGCGCCTGGACGAAGTACTCCAGCGCGGCACGCTGGCGGTGTGCACCACCGGCGACTACAAGCCTTACACGTCCCTGCGCGCCGATGGCAGTTATGAAGGCATCGACATCGCCATGGCCGAGTCCCTGGCAAAAAGCCTCAACGCTAAAATCCAATGGGTGCCCACTACGTGGAAAACGCTGATGCCGGACTTCCTGGCCCAGCGCTGCGATATTGCCGTGGGCGGAATTTCGGTGTCCCTGGAACGCCAGAAGAAAGCCTTCTTCAGCCAAACCCTGGGCGTCGACGGCAAGATCCCACTGGTGCGCTGCGCCGATGTACAGCGCTATCAGACCGTCGAGCAGATCAACCAGCCCCAGGTGCGCGTGATCGAACCGGCGGGTGGCACCAACGAAGTGTTCGCCCGCACCCATCTGGGCCAGGCGCAAATACGTTTGCACGACAACGTGACCCTCTTCGACGAGCTGCTGGCGGGTAAAGCCGACGTGATGATCACCGACGCCAGCGAAGCGCGTTACCAGCAAAAACTCAAGCCAGGCCTGTGCGCGGTCAACCCGGAGCGGCAGATGCAGTACAGCGAAAAAGCCTTTTTGCTGCCGCGTGATGATGTGGCGTGGAAGAGCTATGTCGACCAGTGGTTGCACTTGAGCATGGCCACCGGGGTGTATGACGGCATTGTTAATCAATGGCTGGCGGCGCCTTGAGCCACAGGCGTCTACGCTGTGGTCACACCAACAATAACGAGGGATGGGCCATGAAGGGATTGCTCCGACTCACCTGGCTGCTGCTGTTGTGTTTCAGCCAGGTGCACGCCGCGACGACTCAGGACGAGGACGCGCAGGCGGCCAAGGCATTGCTGGAAAAAGCCTTGGCTTACTACAAGAGCAACGGCGACAAGGCGTTTGCCGCCTTCAGCCGGCAGGGCGAATTCGTCGACCACGACCGCTATGTGTTCGTGGTCGACACCCAGGGCGTGTTGCTGGCCAGTGGTGGGCCCTCCTCTGCCTTGATCGGCCGCGATGTGTCTGAAGTGCTCGGCCCGGATTTGCGTGAGTCGTTCAAGGACGCGCTCAAGCGTCCGGAAGGCCAGGGCATCCAGCAGGCCGATTACCGCTGGCAGAATTGGAACGATGGCAAGGTCGAGCATAAACACGTGTTTTATCAGCGTGTGGGCGAACGCATCCTGGCGGTGGGTTATTACTTGCCTCGGGCCACGCCGGAACAGGCCAGGGCCTTGCGCAACAAGGCGGTGAACGCGTTGCTCAAGGATGAAAGCGGTACGCTCAAGGCCATTAACTCATTGCAGGGGGGGTTCTTGCAGGATGATCTCTATGTGTTTGTGGTCGACCTGAATACCCAGCGCTATGTGGCTCATGGCACTAATCTGCGGCTGGTGAATACTGACTTCAGCAAGATCAAGGATCCGGATGGCAAGCCGGTGGGGGAGCCGATTCTCAGGATGATGGCGGAGCAGGATCAGGGGGAATACAAGTACCGTTGGAAGAACCCGGTGACTGACAGGGTTGAGAATAAGCATGCGTATGTGCGCAAGGCTGGGCATTTTATGGTGGCTGTGGGTTATTACAGCCCTTGATGGGGCTTTGACTGTGGGGGGCTGCTCAATCTAACGGTAACTCCGCGATCCAAATGTGGGAGCGGGCTTGCTCGCGAAGGCGGCCTGACAGCCGACCTGGATGTTGGATCAGACTGAGTACATATCCGTTATTCAGGTAACGGCCACTGTTGGTTCCGCTCTTACAGCGGGTCACTTTTGAAAGGAGCCCAAAAGTAACCAAAAGGCTCTTGCCCCAACACTCGGCACCTCGCTCACGCTCGGTGTGCCCGTAATCCGACAGGTATTTGGGGGGCCGCCTGAGATCAAAAGCTAGATCAAGGTCACGATCAAGAGCGGCTCGCTTCGCATCGTGGTTACGGTTGAGTGCTACACGCTTGTGTAGATAACTCGGCGTCACTGCGGTTTATTTTGCCTTGTCCTCACGGCCGCGCAGCACTCGGTTCGGCATTGCGATTGCCGCCGCTAGCCCCAGCAGTGACACCGCTGCACTGACCATCAGCAAATGCCGGAATGTCACTGCCAACTCGCCGCGCAGGGCGTCCTGCGCGGGGCCGGGGGCGGCGTTGAGGCCGTCGAGCAGTACGTTGCCGGAACTGCCTTCGGCCACCACTGCGCCGGTGGCCAGGTGGGCGAAGCTGGAATCTTGCAGCAGCGCCAGTAGCAGTGCCGACATGCACGCTACCCCCACGGCCCCGCCCAGGGAGCGGAATAGGTTGGTGGTGCTGGTGGCGACGCCGATGTCGCGCTGGTCCACCGAGTTTTGCGTACCTACCAGCGAGGTGGGGAATTGCATGCCGGCAGCGATGCCGCACAGCAGCATGAACATCGCCGTCAGCCCCACCGCCTGGGGCGCGCTCAGGGCCATGCCGAGGATCGCGAAGGGGCTCAGCAATGCGCCGCTGAGGATCATCGGTTTATAGCGTCCGGTCACGGAGGTCATGCGCCCGGCAAAATAGGCGCCCATCGGCAAGCCCATGGCCAGCGGCAGCAGGTGCAGGGCCGCGCTGTCGGCCCCGGAGCCGGTCACCGTCTGATAGCGCAGCGGCATCAGCACCGTCAGGGAAATCGCCTGGAAACTGGTGAAAAAGATCGTGCACCAGCACAACACCGCGCTGCGGTTGGCGAACAGATGCATCGGCAGCAACGGCTCGCGTGCGCGGCGCTCGTGCCACACGAATAACGTCAATGCCACCAAGGCAGCCAGCAACAGCCCCAGCACTTCGTGGTCACGCCAAGGGTGGCCCTGGCCGATTTCGGTGATGCCCAGCAGCAAGGCGGTCAGGCCGATGATCATCAGCACAGTGCCGAGGTAATCGATGATCGGCTTGCGTTGCGGCACCGGCAGCCCCACCAGGGTGCGATGGGCCACGTACCAGGCGCCTGCGCCCAAGGGTAGGTTGATCAGGAACACCCAGCGCCATGACAGGTACTCGGTCATGTAGCCGCCGAGCACCGGCCCGGCGACGCTGGCCACCGCGTACATGCTGCTGAAATAGCCCTGGTAACGCCCGCGTTCGCGGGGCGGGATGATGTCGCCGATGATCGCCTGGCTCACCGAGATCATGCCGCCGGCGCCGATGCCCTGGAGGATCCGCGCCAGCACCAGTTGCTCCATGCTTTGCGCCATGCCGCAGAACAGCGAGGCCAGGGTGAACAGGCCCATGCCGATCAGCATCATCGGCCGGCGCCCGTAGAGGTCACCGAGCTTGCCGTAGATCGGCACCGCCACGGTCATCGCCACCATGTAGCCGGAGATGACCCAGGCCAACAGGTTGACGTCGTGGAACTGCGCGGAGATGGCGGGCATGGACACGGCGACAATGGTCTGGTCCAGGGCCCCCAGGAAGATCGCCATCATCAGTGAGGCGAGGATGCTGCGTACGGCGGGCAGCGGCGGAGCGGGCTGATTGAGGTGCGTCACGGCAGGACCTTCGAGCAAGGCCCGCGGGAAAAGGCGGCCCGCGGGAATGCTCGATACGATAGCAGGCTATTCGATAGCTTCGTAAGGAAGTCCAACGTAATTTTCTGCGATGGTTTTGCGCCCCGCCTCCGAGTGGATGAAGTATTCAAGCTCACTCTCGGCGATGCGCTGGCTGAAGCCGTCCGCCTCGGGAAACTGGTGCAGCATCGAGGTCATCCACCAGGAAAACCGCTCGGCTTTCCACACCCGCCGCAGGCAGATGGCGGAATAGCGCTCCAGCAAGTCCACCCGCCCTTCGCCGTAGACCTTGAGCAAAATCCGATACAGCGTGCTCACATCGCTGGCCGCCAGGTTCAAGCCCTTGGCGCCGGTGGGCGGCACGATATGCGCGGCGTCCCCCAGCAGGAACAGGCGCCCGTACTGCATCGGTTCCACGACGAAACTGCGCAGCGGCGCGATGCTTTTCTCGATCGACGGGCCGGTTACCAAGTCCTCGGCGAGGTGGCTGGGCAGGCGGGTTTTGAGTTCATCCCAGAAGCGTGCGTCGGGCCATTCATCGATCGGTTCGTCCACCGGCACCTGCAGGTAATAGCGGCTGCGGGTCGGCGAACGCATGCTGCACAAGGCAAAGCCACGCGGGTGCTTGGCGTACACCAGTTCAGCGTGCACCGGCGGTGTATCGGCAAGGATGCCCAGCCAGCCGAAGGGGTAGACCCGCTCGAAGACCTTGAGTGACTCCGCCGGGATCGATTGACGCGCCACACCATGGAAACCATCGCACCCGGCGATGTAGTCGCACTCCAGGCGAAAGGCTTCGCCCTGATGCTCAAACGTCAGCCAGGGTCGATCACTTTTGAGGCCATGGGGCTGCACGTCACGGGCTTCGTAGAGGGTGATCGCGCCAGCGTCGGCGCGGGCGGCCATCAGGTCGCGGGTGACTTCGGTCTGGCCGTAGACCATCACCGACTGACCGCCGGTCAGTGCCTTGAGGTCGATATGGGTAAGCTGGCCATTGAGCGCCAACTCGAAGCCATCATGCACCAGGCCTTCGCTATCCATACGCTGGCTGACGCCCGCCTGCCTCAGCAGATCGACCATGCCTTGCTCCAATACGCCGGCTCGGATGCGGCCTTGCACGTAATCGGCGCTCTGGCGCTCTAGGATAAGGGTCTCGATACCGGCATTGTGCAACAGCTGGCCGAGCAACAGTCCCGAGGGACCGGCGCCGATAATGGCGACTTGAGTTTTCAGCGTTTTCATTATTTTTATCGCCCGCATGCTTCACCCGAACGGATAGGGTGAAAGAATTGTCAGTGGTCTTGTAGCTGACATTTTTCACTTGAGTGGCCAGCATAAGAAGGTGAAAACTGAGCCAAAGCCTGCGCTTTTTGCCAATCGGGGCGATTACCGCACCACTCTCCTGGGTATCGGATTGAAACCATGACCAAAACCGCGATTCCGGTCTTCAAGCTTTACGGGGAAAACCAGCAATGGCCGACGCCCGATTTGTTGCACTGTGAAACCATTTCCCGGCGCAGTCGGGAATACCAGTGGGAAATCCAGCCCCACCGGCACGCGGATCTGTGCCAGTTGCTGTATGTGCACAAAGGCCAGGCAGAATTGGAGATCGAAGGTCAGCGCTCCACGTTGAACGAAGCGACATTGCAGGTATTGCCGCCGCTGTGTGTGCACGGGTTTCGTTTTTCCGAGGATGTCGAAGGTTATGTGGTGACGCTCGCGGCACCGCTGGTCAGCCATTTGCAAACTCAGTTGGGCACCACGGTCGACGGTTTACAGGCGCTGGGCAACTACCCGGCGGGCAAGGACAGTGATTACCTGAACAGCCAGTTCGCCCGCTTGCAGGATGAATACGCCGACGAACAACCGGCGCGGGACATGATGATGCATGCGCTGGTCAGCGTGCTGCTGGTGTGGATCAGCCGCCAAGCCATCCAGCGTCGCCACCCACGGGCGCCACGGGGGCGCGAGTATTTTCGCAAGTTCACGCAATTGGTCGAGCAGCATTACCGCGAACACCCGAAGATCGAAGACTTGGCCCACAAACTGGGCATCTCGGTCTCACACCTGAACGGCACGTGTCGGGAATTGGGTGGGCAGCCGGCACTGCAGATCATGCACGACCGCCAATTGCTGGAAGCCAAGCGCCTGCTGACTTACACCAGCATGACCATCAATGAAATGTCAGAGGTATTGGGGTTTTCCGACCCGACCAACTTCTCTCGACTGTTCCGCCGACGCGTCGGGTTCTCGCCCAAGGCGTTTCGCGAACAACTCAAGGCCGAAACACCGCAGCGCTAACGGTGGGCGCGGGCTGCCACCTTTGCATCCCCTGAGGGCGGTTTTTAGCGCAACGCGCTGAAACTGCCAGTATGGGGAACGCATTGATCCTGATGGCAGCTGATCGCAAAGGTTGGCTGCATACGGGTCTGCTCCACGCGGTAGGCGGCAGTCCCGTACAGTGCGCTGGCAATGGCGCACAGGCTGAAAATCATCAGGTACTTTCTGGTTTTAATGCTCATGGCACAGACCTCTGAGCGGATCTACACGGTGCTGTCTAAAGCATAGGTCAACCAGGCCAAGTTGCCATTATCGGGCGACATTCAACACGTTTATGTCGGCCTAGAGACCGACATCCCACGCCGGCTCTTCCGGGAACCTCAGCACCAGGAAATCCAACAGGCTGCGCAGTGCCGACGGCATGTGCTTGCGCGAGGCGTAGACCGCGTAGATGTTCATCTGCCGAGGCTCAGCCTCGGGCAGCAGGCGCACCAGTTCGCCACGGCGGATGTAATCACCGGCCTGGTAAGTGGGCAGCATCGACACCCCGGCCCCGGCCAGCGTCACTCGCAACAAGGTGCTGGCTTCGTTGGAGGTGATGTTGCCGTTGATGGGCACCGAGACGTGCTCGCCACCCTCTTCGAAATGCCACAGGCTTTTGCCGAAATAGGAATGGGTCAGGCAGTTGTGCGCGGCCAGTTCCTCGACTTTCCGAGGGGCCGGATGCGCCCGCAGATAGGCCGGTGAGGCGCACACCACGGAGCGGCACACGGTCAGGCGCCGCGCAATGAGGTTGGGGTCCAGGTCGTTGCTGGTGCGGATGGCCAGGTCGATGCGTTCATCCACCAGGTTCACCGTGCGATCGAGCATTTGCAGGTCGACGGTCACCAGCGGGTAGCGCTTGACGTACTCGGCGATGGCCTCGGCCAATTGCGCCTGGCCGAATGAGGTGCTGACACTCAGGCGCAGCAAGCCACGGGGCGCGTCATCCGGCTCGCTGACGGCGGCCTGCATATCGCAACACAATTCCAGCAATTGCCGACAACGTGGCAGAGTTTCACCGCCGGCCGCCGTGAGGCTGAGCTTGCGCGTGGTGCGGTGCAGCAGGCGTGCGCCGACCCAATCTTCCAGCTCGGCCAGGTAGCGCGACACCACCGGGCGCGACAGGTCCAGATGATCGGCAGCGGCGGACTGGCTGCCCAGGTCCACCACCGTGACAAACACGCGCATTGCTTGAAGACGATCCATGATCTGCCCGATTTCAGAAACAAACTATGTCCCAGCATCGCATTTTTAGTCTGGTTTTGTGCAACTAAGCTCTGTGCATCCCTCACCGATGCTGGAGCTGCCCGATGTTCTCAACCCTCAAGCGCTTGACCCTGGCGACCGCCGCCCTGGCCTTCGCCGCCCATGCGGCGGCAGCCGACCTGACTCTGGAGGTGTACAACCCAGGCGAGGCCGCGATCTTTCCGGTGAGCTCGGTGCTGGTCAGCGGCGCCAAGGACGCGATCCTGGTGGACGCCCAATTTGGCAAGGGCCAGGCCGAACAGTTGGTCCAGAAGATCCGCGCCAGCGGCAAACACCTGACCACCATCTACATCAGCCATGGCGACCCGGACTACTACTTCGGCCTCGATACCCTCACCGCCGCCTTCCCCGACGCCAAGGTGCTGGCCCCGCAACCGGTGGTCGACCACATCAAGGCGACCGTGGACGGCAAGCTTGCGTTCTGGGGCCCGAAAATGGGCGCCGATAAACCCGCCCGAACCCTTGTGCCGCAGGTACTCGAAGGCCACAGCCTGAACCTCGAAGGCCAGCAACTGGACGTAATCGGCCTGGACGGCCCGCAGCCGGACCGCAGTTTTGTGTGGATCCCGTCGATCAAGGCCGTGGTCGGTGGCGTAGTGGTCGCCGAAAACATTCACGTGTGGATGGCCGACACCCAGAGTGCGCAATCCCATAAAGACTGGCTGACCACCCTGCAACGCATCGAAGACCTGAAGCCGCGCACCGTGATCCCAGGCCATTACCTGGGCACACCGTCTCTGAAATCCGTGGCCTTTACCGCCGACTACATCAAGGCCTTTGACGCCGAGACCACCAAGGCCAAGGACTCCGCCGCCCTGATCGCGGCCATGAAAAAGCGTTACCCCACCCTCGCCGACGAAAGCTCGCTGGAGTTGAGCGCTAAAGTCGCCAAGGGCGAAATGAAGTGGTGAATGGTGTTAAACCCTAACGTACTGGAGAACGTCATGAGCAAGATTGCAATCATTGGGGCCACCGGCCGTGCCGGTAGCCAACTGCTGGAAGAAGCGTTGCGTCGTGGGCATAGCGTTGTGGCGATTGCGCGTAACACCGACAAACTGGCGGCGCGCCCGGGTGTCACCGTCAAGCAAGTGGACGCACTGGATGCAGATGCGCTGCAACAGGCCATCAGCGGCAGCGACGTGGTGATCAGCGCCGCGCACTTCGCCACCCTACCCGCCAGCGCCGTGATCGCACCGGTGAAAAAAGCCGGGGTGAAACGCCTGCTGGTAGTGGGCGGTGCCGGTTCACTGCTGCTGCCGGGTGGCGGGCGAGTGATCGACAGCGAGGGTTTCCCGGCAGAGTACAAGGCCGAAGCCAGTGCCGGCGCAGCATTTCTCGAAGCACTGCGTCAGGAAAAAGAGCTGGATTGGACCTTCCTGTCGCCGTCGGCGGAGTTCGTTGAAACCGAACGCACCGGCACATTCCGTGTAGGTCAGGATGATCTGCTGGTCAGCAGTGAAGGCCGCAGTTGGATCAGCTTTGCCGACTACGCCATTGCCCTGATCGACGAAGTGGAATCGCCCAAGCACTCCCGCCAACGCTTCACCGTCGGCTACTGACACAACACAGTTAAAACGGTGGGAGGGGGCTTGCTCCCGATAGCGGTGGGTCAGTTGAAATATCGTTGACTGAACCACCGCCATCGGGAGCAAGCCCCCTCCCACATTGGGATCTTCAAGTCGCTGGAAACGTTGAA
>NZ_FPCE01000009.1:0-288054 GCF_900116845.1 Pseudomonas sp. OV546
GCCTACCTGCGCACCAACAACTTCATCGAAGACAGCAAACTCGCCCTGAGCAGCAACCGCCTCAGCGAAGCCCAATTCGGCATCAACCATGGCCGGCGTATTGGCGGCTCGTTCCTCAACATCGACCTGGGCATGCAGGACGGCATCGGCGCGTTCGACGCCCAGGCCAATCACAACCCACGCCCCGGCCAGGCCGATGCGCGCTACCGAAAATACACCGCCACAGTGAGCTACCTGTACCCGTTCAAAGCGTGGGGCGAGTCGTTCAGCTTCAGCAGCCTGATGACCGGCCAACGTAGCGAAGACGTGCTATTCAGCCCGCAGCGCATGAGCCTGGGCGGGCAATCTTCGATACGCGGTTACAAGGATCAAAGTCTGTCCGGCGACAGCGGCGGCTACTGGCGCAACGACCTGCGCTGGAGTAGGCCGGTGACCCTCGCGTGGTTGCAGCCAGTGTTCGCCGAGTACGGCACCAGCCTCGGCTATGACCAGGGCGTGATCCGCCGCGACCGCTACAACGCCGAACAGCACGGGCGCATGACCAGCAACTCCTTGGACCTGTTCGCGCGCGGCCAGAACGTCGCGGCCACGGTGACTTTTGCACACTCTTTGGAACGACCGGGGCCGATCACTGAGCGTGAAGCGCCGATCTATTTTCGACTGGATTTCTTTCTTTAAATTTTTACCGCCCCTCGGGCATCGAGACATGACATGGACGTTCGCCAGCTCGCCTTCCTTGCGCGCCAACCTTCTGCAGCCGTGAAAAGCCGTTCCAACTTCTTGGGCTTGCCCAAGCGCGGGCTTGCGTTGGTCTTGGCCAACGCCATGTTCTGGCAGCCATTGCTGGCCCAGGCGGACGGGATTGTGGTCAGTGCGCCGGGGACGACGCTCGGCCAGGCGGGCAACGGCGTGCCTATCGTCAACATTGCCGCGCCCAATGGCAGTGGGCTGTCGCATAACCAATTCCAGGATTACAACGTCGGTCAGCAGGGCGTGATCCTCAACAACGCGACCGGTCGGACCCAGTCGACCCAGTTGGGCGGGATCATCCTCGGTAACCAGAACCTCAATGGTACGGCTGCCAGCGTGATCCTCAACGAGGTCAACGGCGGCAGCCCCAGCCAGTTGCGCGGTTTCACCGAAGTGGCAGGGCAGTCGGCGCATGTCATCGTGGCCAACCCGTATGGGATTACCTGTAACGGCTGCGGGTTTATCAACACCCCGCAAGCCACGTTGACCACCGGTAAAGCGGTAATCGAAAACGGCCAGATCAGTCGCTACCAAGTCGATCAAGGCAGCGTGTCCATCGAAGGCGCAGGCCTGAACGCCAACAACATCGACCAGTTCGAAATCATCACCCGTTCGGCCAAGCTCAATGCCGAGATTCAAGCCAAGAACCTGACGATCATTGCCGGTGCCAACGACGTCGATGCCAAGACCCTCAAGGCCACCGCACGAGTGGCCGACCCAGCAACAGCCCCGCAACTGGCGATCGACTCTTCAGCCCTGGGCGGCATGTACGCCGGGGCGATCAAGCTGGTCAGCAGCGAAGCCGGTGTCGGGGTAAAACTCGATGGCAAGATGGCTGCCAGCGCAGGCGACATCCAGATCGACGCCAACGGCGACCTGACCGTTGCACAAGTCGCCGCCGACGGTGCAGTGAACATAGAGGCCGTCAGCGCCAACATCCAAGGGGCGGCATACGCCGGCACCACACTGGAGATGAAAACCCGAGGCGACCTGAGCAGCCAGAACAACCTTGTCGCCAAGGACCGCATAACCCTCACCAGCGGCGGCCAGTTGGTCAACAATGGCATCATCGAAAGCGGAGTCAATCCCGATAACACCCGCAACACCAACGCCGATATCAGCATCAGGGCGCAGAGCCTCAACAACGCCGGCAGGAACATCATTGCCAGCCGTGACCTCGACATCACCACCACCCAGACCCTGAACAACCAGGGCGGCACCCTCAGCGGACAGCGGCAGACCACCGTCACCGCCGGCACCTTCGACAACCAAAACAAGGGGCGGTTGCTCAGCACCGACCGTCTGACCTTGACCGCCGACAAGGCCGCGAACGACCGGGACGGTCTGATCTCCAGCAACGGCGACCTAGTGGTGAACGTCGGTGCATTGGGCAATCGCGGTGGGGAAATCTCCAGCCTGGCCGATGTCACCCTGAATGTCGCCAGCCTCGACAATACGTCCGGCTTGATCGCGGCTGACAGGGGGCTCAGCCTCACTGCCAGCGGCGCGATCAATAACCGTGACGGCACCTTGTCGGGTTCAACCCTGGCGACCTTGAAGGCCGTCAGCCTGGACAATACCCGCGGGCAGATTACCGGCGATCTGGGCTTGAGCATCGACCTCAGCGGTGCCTTGGATAACCATGCTGGGACCCTGGGTTCCGGCAAGGCCTTGACCCTGGCCGCCGCCAGCCTCGACAACCGCGCGGCGGGCACGGTGCTGGCGGCGGACGGCACGCTGAGTGCCACCGTTCACGGCGCGCTGGATAACCGCGAACAGGGCAAGCTGCGCGCCACGGGCAGCATCGAGCTGACCACCGGCAGCCTGGACAACCGCGGCGGCAGCCTGGCGGGCAAGGACCACCTGACCGTACGCGGAGGGTCGGCGGACAATCGTGGCGGCCTGATCCAGGCCGACAAAGACCTCAAGCTGCTGGTCGATCAACTGGACAACCGCGACAAGGGCAACCTTGTCGCCAAGGCGGCCGTCGGCTTCGAAGGCACCCGCCTGGACAATAGCGGTGGCCTGCTCAGCGCAGTCGGCCCGGTCAGTCTCAAGGCCAAGGAGGTTGCCAACACCCAGGGCCGTATTGCCGGCCAGGGTGACCTCGAAGCCAGCATCGACAGCCTCAGCCAGCAGGGCGGGGCGCTGGTGGCCCAGGGTTCCCTGCGGCTGACCGGCAAGAGCCTCGACAACCGCAATGGCGGCACGGTCGCCAGCACCCAGGGCCTGACCGTCAATGTCGAGCAGATCGACAACCGTACCGGCGAGCTGTCCAGCACCCACAGCAGCGTCAGTGTCAGCGGGCAGCGTCTGGACAACAGCGATGGCGGCAAGCTGCTGACCGAGACTGATCTTGGCGTCGCAGTGGCGCAAGTGATCAACCAGAACCAGGGCCGGCTGTTCGCCAGGGGCAGCGTCAACCTGAACGGCAAGACCCTGGATAACAGCGGCGGCAACATCTCCGCCCTGCAGGGCCTGGATATCCGCCTCGATGGCGCGCTGCTCAACAACACCGGCTCGCTCAGCAGCGAAGGTGCGCTGGGCCTTACGGTCGGCAGCCTGGACAACACGGCCGGCAAGCTCGGCAGTGCCGCCGACCTGTCGATCGACAGTCTCGGCGCGGTGCTCAACCAGGGCGGGTCGATCCTCACGGACCAGGGCCTGGTGCTTGCCAGCGGCAGTCTCGACAACAGCCAGAAAGGCCTGATCAGCGGCGAGGGTGCGACCCGCGTCACCACCGGCACCCTGGATAACCACCAGGGTGGCCGCCTGACCAGTGGCGACCGCCTTGACTTGACGGCAACCCAGGTCAACAACGGCGCTTCCGGGCGTATTGCCAGTGCCAAGGATCTGACGGCCAACGTCACCGGCCTCGACCAACAGGGCGGCGAACTGTTCAGCAAGACCCAACTGAACCTGGACCTGCACAACGGCCGCCTGGACAACAGTGGCGGCCTGATCAACGGCCCGCTGCTGGTGCTGAAGAACCTCGACGTGGTCGTCAACCAGGGCGGTGAAATCTCCAGTGCCCAAGCCTTTGCCCTGGCCGCGAAAAGCCTCGACAACAGCAACGGCAAGCTGCTGAGCAACCAGGGCCTGACCCTGCGTATCGATCAGGCGCTGGGCAACATTAAGGGCCTGGTGGCCGCGGCTTCTCTCGACAGTCGTAGCGCCAGCCTGGACAACAGCCAGGGCCTGATCAGCAGCCGCGGTGCGGTCGATCTCGGCGTAAGCGGGGCGTTCATCAACCAGGGCGGCACCCTGGTGGGCGATGGCGCTATCCTGTTGACGGCCAACAGCCTGGATAACAGCAACGGTGCCGTTTCCGGAAAAGCCGATGTCACAGCGAACATTGCTGCTCTGGATAACCGCAACGGCAAGCTGATCGCCAGCAGCGCGCTAGCCTTGAGCGGCGCCTCCGTGGATAACCGGCTGAACGGCCTGGTAGGGGCGACAAAAGCGCTGACACTCGATGTCGACGTTATCGACAACCGCGGCGGTGAACTCTCCAGCAGTGCCGATATTCGCCTGACCGGCAAGCGCCTGAACAACAGCGACAGCGGCAAGCTCCTTGCCGATACCACGCTGACCCTCGAAATGGCCGAAGTGCTCAACCGCAACCTGGGACTGCTCAAGGGCAAGACCGGCATCACGCTGGACGGCCAGGCCCTCGACAACACCGGCGGCCAACTATTCAGCGACCAGGACGCACGACTCACCCTCGGCGCTGACCTCGACAACAGCGCTGGCCTGATCAGCAGCGAAGGCCGGCTGGACGTCAGCAGCGTCGGGCTGACCAACACGGCCGGTAGTCTGTCGAGTGGCGGCGCGCTCAACGTCAAGGCCAACGGCACACTGGCCAACCAGGGTGGACGCCTGGTCAGCGACAGCAGCATCAACCTGAACAGTGCCAGTCTCGACAACACCCGGCTGGGAGTGATCAGCGGTAAAGGTGCGGTGACTGTCACTACCGGCGCCTACGACAATCGCACCGGCAGCCTGAGCAGCAGCGACAGCCTCGCCCTGACGGCAGGGCAGGTCAGCAACCAGAGCGGCCGCATCGGCAGCGACAAGGCCCTGGTCGCCAGCGTCACCGGCCTGGACCAGCAGGACGGCAAGCTCTTCAGCAACACGGCACTGACCCTGGACCTGAACAACGGCCAACTGAACAACCAGAACGGCCTGATCAACGCACCGTCATTGCGGCTCAACAACCTCAAGGGCGTGAACAACCAGGGCGGTGAAATCTCCAGTGCCCAGGCCTTCGTGCTGGCCGCCGACAGCCTGGACAACAGCAGCGGCAAACTGCTGAGCAACCAGGCCGTGACGCTGCGGATCAACCAGGCACTGAGCAACCTCAAGGGCCAGATCGCGGCCGCCGCGCTCGATATCCGCAGCGCCAGCCTCGACAACAGCGGCGGTACCGTCACCAGCCGGGGCGACCTCGACCTGACCACCAGCGGTCAACTGAACAACCGCGACCAGGGCCTGATAAACGCCGCCCAAGCCCTGAACGTCAGCGCCGCCGACCTCGACAACAGGGGCGGTACCCTGCTGGGTGCCAGCACCGTGACCCTCAACGCCATGGCCCTGAACAACAGCGCCAAGGGCCTGATCAACAGCCAGGCCGGCCTGACGATCAACGCCAGCCGCCTGGACTCCGGCAATGGCGGCGAAGTCTCGGCCAAGGGCGATATCGACCTGAGCCTCGGCGCCCTGGCCCAGAACGGCGGCCGCCTGCTCGGCGACCAAGCCATCCGCCTCGACCTGGCGGGGGGTGATCTCGACAACCGCAACGGCCTGCTCAAGGCCAAGGGCCCCCTGACCCTCAATCATCTGCGTGACCTGAACAACCAGGGCGGCGAGCTGTCCAGCAGCCAGAGCTTCAACCTCACCGCACGGACCCTGGACAATAGCGGCGGTAAGCTGATCAGCAGCAACCAGTTGGGCGTGGCCGGAGACAGCCTGGTCAACCAGGGCGGCCTGATTTCCGGCTGGCAGGGGCTGGCCGTCAACGGCGCGAGCCTGGACAACCGCAACAGCGGCACGCTGTCCAGTCGCAGCGGCAATCTTGATGTCAACGTCAGCGGTGCATTGCTCAACAGCAATGCCGGTGCGCTGGTCAGCCAGCAAGCCCTGACCGTCAACGCGGCCAGCCTCGACAACAGCGCCGGCATTCTTTCCAGTGGCGCGGCCCAGCGCCTGACCGTCAGCGGTTTGTTGAACAACGCCCAGGGCGGCTCCATCGACAGCGCCGCCACCCTGACACTGCAAGCTATGAGCCTGAACAACAGCGGCAGCATCAGCGCACAACAGGCCCTGGATTTCACCGGCACTACCCTGGACAACCGTAACGGTACCCTGAGCGGCAAGGCCGCAGTCAGCCTCGACCTGCTCGGCGCCTTGACCAACAGCAACGGCCAGCTCGCCAGCGGCGGACCACTGGTGATCAGCCGCAGCAGCCAGATCGACAACCAGGGCGGCCAACTCGTCAGCCAAGGGGGGCTGAGCCTGCTCACCGGCAGCCTGGATAACCGCAATCGCGGTACCGTCGCAGCCAATGACAACCTGGTGATCAGCAGCAGCGGTGCCGTGCAGAACAACAGTGACGGCCTGATCTACAGCCAGAACGCTGGCGTCCGCGTCGACGCCGCGAGCCTCGCCAACGGCAAGGGCTCCCTGCAAGGGCAAGGTGCACTCAACCTGACGGTCAGCGGCGATATCGACAACCAGAGCGGTAAGCTGATTAGCCAGAATGGCGACCTCAGTGTCAGCGCGGCCAGCCTCGACAACCGTGGCGGCACCCTGGCCAGCCTCAAGGGCGCTTTCGAAGCCCATGTCGTCGGCGTGCTGAAAAACGGCTATGACCTGGCCAACAATCGCCAGGGCGGCATCATCCAGGCCCAGCGCCTCAACCTCAGGGCCCTTGGCGGGATCGACAACTACGGTGGGCGGATCGCGGCGCAAAGCGGCGATGCCCTGATCACCACCGCCGACTTCGACAACCGCAACGGCGGCCTGTACGCCCAGGGCCTGGTACAGGTCAGCGGCAACAACTTCGACAACAGCGGCGACAACGACGGACAGATCGCAGGCCAGCGCATCGACCTCAGCCTCAACGGCGCGCTGAACAACCGCCTGGGCGTTATTGAAAGCGACAGCAGTTTGAGCGTGCGTGCGGCCAGCCTCGATAACCAGACCGGCCAGATCCGTGCACTGGGCTCCGGCGGCAAGACCGACTTCCAGATCGGCGGCCTGTTCGATAACCGCAACGGCAAGCTGGAAACCGCCAACAGCGACCTGACCCTCAATGCCAGCAGCTTCCAGAATATGGGCGGCAGTCTGCTGCATGTGGGTAACGGCACCTTTGATATCAGCACCGCCAATATCACCAACGCTGGCGGCAGCCTGTTAACCCGTGGCGGCCTGACCTTGACGGCGGACAACTGGACCAACAGCAGCGTGATCCAGGCCGGGCGCCTGACGGTGAACGTCAACACCCTCAACCAGACGGCGGGCGGACAACTGCTGGCCTCGGACAGCCTGACCGGCAACGGTGGCAATTGGAACAACGATGGGCTGATCGCCAGTGACGGCACGGCCAACCTGACCCTGGCCGGCACCTATGGTGGTAACGGGCGCTACAGCAGCGTCGGCACCCTGGGCTTGAGCGCGGCCCAGGTAACCCTGGGCACTGCCACGAGCATTGCCGGTGGCGGGGATACCACGATCAATGCCGGTGGCCTGAGCAACGCCGGGCGCCTGACGTCCGGCGGTTCCATGACGGTCACCGCCAATAGTATCGGCAACACCGGCACGCTGGGGGCGACCCAGGACCTGACGCTGAAGACGCCCACCCTGGTGAACGATCACGGCCTGATCTTCAGCGGCCGAAACATGGGCTTGCTGGTCAATGACTTCACCAACGACAACGGGGATGTCTACAGCATCGGCAACCTGAACATCTCGGGACTCAATGGCGGTCGCGCCAACAGCGCGACCAACCTGGCGTCCTCGATCAATGTCGACGGGGATTTCTCGCTGTCGGCGAACAGCTTCAACAACAAGACCGAAGGGGTTATCGGCAAAGAGCGGCTGGTGTCGGGCGATATCACGTTTAACGGCAGCACGTTCTATATCGCCGAAAACTACACCTCGGAGTCGACCATCAGCGGCACGCGAGCGAGCCTGGCGGTGGCCGGAAACATTGATGGCGATGTCGGCCGCTTTTCCAACACCGCCTCGACGATTTCTGCTGGCAAGAATATTCGCTTGAACGTGGATACCTTCGAGAACCTGGGGTTGGAGGCCGGCAACTTCGCCCGTAACCGGGTCTATACCGGCGTGCGCAATATCTTCACTAACAAAACTTACGCGAACGAAGCGCTGGACGCCTACGCGCGAAGATATTCCCAGTACGTCTACCGATACACCAAGACCGTGCATGAGCCCGACAAAGGCGGGACTCACACCGAGCTCAACGATTACGGCAAACAAAAAACCACAACCGTGAACACCAAATTCGGTCAGGGACCGGATGTGGCCATTCCCGCCGGCATCCTGGCCGGCACCCTGAGCAGCGATAACAAAGTGTTTACCGCCGGGGGTGGCAGTGTCGCTTCGGTGGTCCAGGCCGGGCAGGCGATACAGATCAACGCCAAGAACACCATCGACAACAGCAACCTGCACGCCAATACCCAGTTCTCCGGGACGACGAAGACCGGGACCGGTACCCAGGTCGGCAGCGCGGCCAAGCCGACGGTCGTCTACCTGAACCCACAACTGCCGCCGAACCTGTCCCAGCAGCGGGTGGACCCCGTGGCGTCGCGGGGTTTCAGCCTGCCGGACGGACAAAACGGTCTGTTCCGCCTGAGCGGCCAGGGCGGTTCTGCGGCCCAGGCAAGCCAAACCAGTGCCGGGCCACAGAGCTGGAGCATGGGCAGCGCGACAGTCAGCAGTGCCCAGCGCCAACAGGGCGCGGATGACGTCCAGGCGCGCAACCTGCAGTTCAGCGATGCGGCGCGGATCGCCGCGAGCACTCTTCAACTCGAACAAAGTACCCGCCAGGCCACGGGCGCTGGGGTGTCCGGCAGCGTGATCAGTGTCAGTGCGCCCGGCGATTCCGGCAGTGTCCAGTTGCCGGGGCAGGCGGGCGTGGTTTCCACGGTGGGCAGCCAGGTCATCAATCGCGTGCAGGGCCTGCCGGACACTTCGGGCAGGTCCAACCCGCAGAAGTACCTGATCGAAACCAACCCGGTACTGACCGACCTCAAGCAGTTCATGAGTTCGGACTACCTGCTGGCGAACCTCGGTTACAACCCCGATCAAAGCGCCAAACGCCTGGGCGACGGTTTCTATGAGCAGAAGCTGATCCAGCAGGCGGTGGTCGAGCGTACCGGGCAGCGTTTCATCGACGGCCAGACCTCCGACGAAGCGCTTTACAAGTACCTGATGGACAACGCCATCAAGAGCAAGCAGCAGCTTGACCTGTCGGTTGGGGTCAGCCTGACCTCCCAGCAGGTCGCGGCGCTGACCCACGATATCGTCTGGCTCGAAGAGCATGAAGTGAATGGTGAGAAAGTCCTGGTGCCGGTGCTCTACCTGGCCCAGGCGACCAATCGCCTGGCGCCGAACGGGGCGCTGATCCAGGGCGGGGATGTGACGCTGATTGCCGGTCAGGATCTGCAGAATGCCGGGACATTGCGTGCAACGAACAATCTGAGCGCGATGGCGGGTAACAATATCGTCAACAGCGGCCTTATCGAGGCCGGCAATCGTCTGGATCTGCTGGCCAGCAACAATATCGTCAACAAGGCCGGGGGGATCATCTCCGGTCGCGATGTCAGCATGGTCGCGATCGGCGGTGATGTGGTCAGTGAGCGCACTGCCTCGACCACGGGTTACAGCATCAAGGGATACACCCAGACCCAGGACTATGTCGACAGCGCTGCACGCATCGAGGCAGCAAACGACCTGAGCATCAGCGCCGGGCGTGATATCACCAGCGCCGGCAGCGTGATGTACAGCGGCCGTGATACGACCCTTACTGCCGGTCGTGACGTCAACATTGTCTCTGCCGAGCAACACCGTAGCGAAGCCGGCCGGGGACAAAGCAGCGGCGTTAGCCAATATGGCTCCGACCTGATGGTCGGCCGTGACGTATCGGTAAGCGCCGGTCGTGATATCTCGGTGATTGGCAGCGATATCGACGCCATGCGGGATATCAGCATGAAGGCCGCCGAGAACCTGACCTTGAGTTCTGCAGCTGACGAAAGCCATTCCTACTCCAAGTCCAAGAAGCTCAAGACGCAAGAGGATCACGTCAAGCAGATCGCCAGTAACGTGACGGCGGGTGGTGATGTCGTGTTCAGTGCGGGTAAGGACATGACGCTGGTATCCAGCCGGATCAATGCTGGAGACGAGGCGTATCTGGTAGCGGGTGGGCAACTGGATCTGCTCGCAGCACAGGACAGTGACTATTCGCTCTACGACAAGAAAAAGAAGGGCAGTTTCGGCAAATTGCAGACCCGCCACGATGAAGTGACCCAAGTGACAAATGTGGGGAGCGAGATCAAGACCGGGGGAGACCTGACGCTAAAGAGTGGAGATGACCAGCGTTACCAGGTTGCAAAGCTTGAGAGCGGTAAGAATCTCACGCTGGACAGTGGTGGCAGCATTACTTTCGAGGGGGTGAAGGACCTTCATGATGAGAGCCATACCAAAACCAACAACAATGCTTTCTGGAACTCATCCAAAGGTAAGGGCCATACCGACGAAACACTTCGCCAGAGCCAACTGACGGCGGCTGGAGCAATCACCATCAAGGCTGTCGAAGGCCTGAAAATCGATGTCAGGGAGGTCAATCAGCAGACGGTCAGTCAGACCATCGACGCGATGGTCAAGGCTGATCCGAAGTTGGCATGGCTCCAGGAAGCCGAGAAGCGCGGTGACGTGGATTGGCGGCAAGTGAAGGAGATTCACGAATCCTTCAAGTACAACACCTCGGGACTGGGGCCTGCATCGCAGTTGATCATCGCGATTGCGCTGGCTGCGGTGATGGGGCCGATGATGGCCGGCTGGAGCACCATGGCCCAGGCGGGCGCCGTCAGCGTTGCGACCAAGGCGACCGTCAGCACCATCGATAACCGGGGCAACCTCGGTGCGATTTTAAAGGATGTCACGTCCAAGGACAGCCTTAAGGGTTATGGCGTTTCGATCGCGACGGCGGGTGTGGCGCAAGGGCTCAACTACAGCCCCGGCAGCATGGGTTTCGATCTTCAAAGTGCACAGACTGTTGCCTTGAAGGTGACCGCGGATGCGGTGATCAAGACCGCGGTGTATGGCGGTAGCTTCCAGGACAACCTGGCCAGCTCGGCGATGGGTACTGCCGCCAGTATTGGTGGGGCAATCGGGGCCGGGAAAATCGGTGATCAGGGACTGCCCGAAGGTGGATTGGAAAAGATCCTGTTGCACGCGGGTCTTGGTGGCCTGCTGTCCAAGGCCATGGGCGGTGATTTCCGCACGGGTGCCATTGCCGGTGGCGCCAACGAGCTTTTAGTCGGGCTGTTGGGCGACCAGCTCCTGCCGGAAAACCTGGTAAAGGGCTCCCCTGAATATATCCGGGCCGAAGCGAACCTGATGGCGCTCTCGCAGATTGCCGGTGTGCTGGGGGCGGTAGCATCCGGTGGTGATTCCGCCATTGCGTCCTCGGTGGCTGCGAATGCCACCCAGTACAATTTCCTGGGAAATCATTCGCAAGCCGTGCGTGATCGAGCGCGTAACGAGTATGAGGAAACTGGAAGCCTCGACGCCGCCAGGAAGTTGTCCACGCTTGAGGGCGCTGATCATCGTAGCGATGATTTGCTGGCCAAGTTCCATAACGACCCCACCTCCCTATCCGCTGCGGAAACAAGTGAGCTGAAGGCCTATCTTCAAGTCTATGCCTACGAGACGCAGCTCAAGTATGGCCCTGAAGTTGCCGCGTCCAGCGTCAAGATGCTGATAGAGAATGGACCGGTTCCTATCCGTGATTATCCGTTTGCGGGCACGACCGAGGCGAAAATCGCCTATGCCGATGCGTTGCGTGCAGTGGACGGTGTCTCTGTACTGAATCCGTTCTGGAGCCGAGAGCAAACGGCCAACGAGATGGTGTACAGGGATGCGCAAGGTTATTTGCGCATCAGCAACGAACAGCAGGGCCTGGCAAACATCGGGACGCCGGCGATTTACGCACTGTCAGGTCCGTTGGGTTCGGCTATTCGTATCGCCGCAGCTGCCAATGGAGTATTGCAGGCGGGTTACGGGGGTAAACAGGTCATCGATGGCGATACCTGGAACGGTCTCGGGAACATCGTCGTCGGAGCCCTGGGGGCCGCGAGCGTCAAGTTTCCTGGTGGTGCGACCGGCGTTGCAAGCAACGAGCTCAAGGGCGTTGTGGCGAGCGAGCTGCGCGGTCCTTGCTGTTTCGCGGCAGGCACGATGGTTGCGACCCCGTCAGGGGATCGCGCCATCGATACGCTCAAGGTCGGCGAAATCGTCTGGAGTAAACCTGAACACGGCGGTGAACCGTTTGCCGCGGCCATCCTGGCAACCCATGTGCGCACGGATCAACCGATCTATCGCCTGAAGCTGGAGAGTATTCGTAAAGACGGTGCGGCGGAGGGCGAAACGCTGTTGGTGACCCCGTCGCACCCATTCTACGTTCCAGCCCAACACGATTTTGTCCCAGCCATCAATCTCAAGCCTGGCGACTTGCTGCAGTCGCTGGGAGACGGCGCCAGCGAAAACGTCTCGACTCGGGTCCAGTCCCTGGAGCTGTTCCAGCCGGTGGGTAAAACGTTCAACCTGACAGTTGATATCGGGCATACGTTCTATGTTGGCAAGCTGAAGACCTGGGTCCACAACACTGGGCCATGCAAATTGCCCCAGATTACCCTCAATCGCCAAAATGGCATTGAGTTTGAACGGCAAGTCATCAGTGCCTTTGATGATATGGGCGGGGTGAAAAATACCAGCCTGGTAACTGTCGAGCTGGCTAACGGCGCAAAAGTAACAACGATTCCTGATATGTGGGGGAAGAACGTAGGGGGGATGTTGGAGATCAAGAATGTACTCAATCTTTCAATGTCCAACCAGTTGCGTGCGCAGGTCAAGGTCGCACTCGATACCAGCCAACCCTTGAATATTGTGGTCAGCTCCAGAACAAATGGTATTTCGAGGGAGGTGATGCGCCAGGTGGAGAGCACGGGGGGGGAGGTTTATAGATACAATCCTGTCACGCGTGAATTGACGAGATTTTGAAGACATATGAAGCCTTACGTGCAGATCGCAATCAGGACGAAGTCTGAAACTATTGGATGGGGCGTTGGAGAGGCGTTCATTGCGTCGTTAAGCCGGGATGGGGGCGTACTGGTTCCAGAGCAGGTGTCGCACAACGCGGATAAGTTCGTGGAGTCTTTCATGGGCATGGCCGCGAGTGAGGCGTGCTGGGCGTCCAAGGCGGCCATACGGATTAATGGCGCATTGTCGGACTTCTACCAAGACTTTGCCTGGCGGAGAAAAAAAAAGGTTAAAGGCTCTGGGAGCGTTGTTCATACTGCGCGCAACGCCCGGGGGCAGGTGGTTCCAGGCGCAATCAGCTATCGCTCGGCCAGTAGCGAGAGAGTCGATTGGTATTCACTCTTCAAAACATGGTGTGAAATTTTTCCTCCTCAACTTGGAATGCTGCACCTTTTCAGTGAACCCGAACTCGGCCCTCATGAGAAAAATAATAGTTTTCAGATCGGCTCATTCAAGTCAGCTTTGAACCCGGACGTGCCGAATATGGGTTGGGCCATGTTCTACGGCGATGAGTTCGCTGAAGAGGTCGATTTTGAGCGGATTGCTGCAGCAGGCTTTCCTATTGAAAAGCTTAATAAGGGCTATCTTGTAACGGTCACAGAGAATATCCAGGATGTGGCAAGTAACTTCTCACTGTTCTCAAAACGTCGGGGTGAGCTTAAGCGTCTGTTTCGAGAAGATTTTTTCTTGATAAAAACTGAGCCATCCATTGATTGATCGCTGCGTGTCCGTTACGCAAAGCGGCACAACCAGCTGCTCAGGCTGCAGGTGAATGGGGCTCCATGGTTTGTAGAAAGGCTGATCAGACCAACAGCCTGCCCGACAACGCCTAAAGACTCTCAGGATCGCCAAAAAACATTTTTACTGGGCTCTAGGGCGGTAGTTACAGCCTGAAAAAAACGAATTATGCCCCCAGTTATGCCCCCATTCACACCGGGCGTACGAGCGATCGCGAACGGCGTTTGCCGACACGGACCTGGGTGGCCGTGGCTGGTATTCAGTGCGCCTCCATATACTGGATGAGCAACCCGAATGGGGCAAATCCGTGGTCGCTCGGAAGAGGGTTCTGAGTTGATATCCCTAAGCGGACTTTTCGGGTCTGTCTCTCTGCATCTATCCAGAAATTGGCTCGCGAGATGCTCATGCTCTGCGCGATGTTGCAATACGCGGTTGCCAGGGGGATCGATCCGCGTGTCCATCGCCACCAGGCGCCTAGACACGGAATCAGCATTGAGACGGTGCCGCTGATCTCCGATATTCGGAGGCGCTTTTACAGGCTGCTGTGGAGGGCGCAGGGACCATTCTGACGCCTGATTGGCAGGCCGGGGCGGCGGTGCGCGATGGCACGCTTGTACAAATATTGAGGCAATGGGAAGGCCCGGCACCGGGTGGGATCTATGCCGTGATGCCCCCGGGGCGATTGGTTCCGACGAAGACAAGGGTGTTTGTCGATCAAATTACCCATGCGATTCAGGCGGCCTGGGAGCAGTAAAAAGAGATCACCAATTAACAAAATAAAATTGTGTTTGTGAAAAATTTATATTGATTTTTTTTAGGTTGGTTCGGCTTTAGCATAAATCCACCTTCAAAAAACGTCGGGCAGCGACCACGGTGTCCGGCATCACAAACCAATAAAAATTGTTATCGGAGTCCTGATGAGTCTTTCTCCTTTCCACCTCGCAATCCCTGTGTATGACCTGGCAGCTACGCGCACCTTTTACGGTGAGGTATTCGGCCTTGCCGAAGGCCGCTCAAGCGACCAGTGGGTAGACTTCGATTTCTACGGCCATCAACTGGTCATCCATGAGCACCCTAAGACTGCTTCGCAGGAAAGCGTGCACAGCAACCCGGTAGACGGCCACGACGTACCGGTTCCGCACTTCGGCATCATCCTGGAGTGGGCACAATGGGAAGCCCTGGCCGAGCGCTTGAAAGCACGCGCAACCAAGTTTGTGATCGAACCCTACATTCGCTTTAAAGGCCAGGTCGGCGAGCAAGCCACCATGTTCCTGTTCGACCCGTGCGGCAACGCGCTGGAGTTCAAAGCGTTCAAGGATATGAGCCAGCTCTTCGCAAAATAATAAAAATCTGGAGCACGTTAAAGCGTGCTCCAGAAAACATAAATGAGCTGGAAGCTCATGAATCTAGCTACTGCCGTCACGCAGTCCTTTCATTCCAACAAAAAGGCTAGACATGAAACGTATCCCCTTAGTTTGGCAAATCGTTGCCGGGCTGTTGCTTGGCGTGCTCGTGGGTTGGTATTTCAATACCCACCCGGAAAATCAAGTTTGGGTCAGTACCGAAATCCTTAAACCGCTCGGTGATATCTTCATCAAGATGATGAAAATGGTCGTCGTGCCGATTGTTTTCTGCTGCATGATCCTCGGCATTGCTGGGGGCGGTGATAACAAATCGTTCGGTCGCATGGGCGCAAAGTCGTTGATCTACTTCTTTGCAATCACCAGCCTCGCCATCGTGCTCGGCTTGTGTTTCGCCAACATGTTCGAGCCGGGTAAAGGCACCGAAATCGCGGGCATCGCGCACAACGCAGCAGCCGTGCATATGGAGCCGTCGAAAGGCGCGCTGATCATCCTGCAGAACATCGTGCCCGATAACGTGATTGTCGCGATGTCGGAAGGGAAGTTGCTGTCGGTGCTGTTCTTTGCGGTGCTGCTGGGCATGGCGTTGAACACGTTGCCCAAAGCCAAAAGTGCGCCGGTTGTAGCGGTTGTGCAGGGCTTCTCCGACGCCATGTTCAAGGTGGTGTCGTTTGTCATGGCCTACGCACCGATCGGTGTATTCGGCATGATCGGCGCCACTGTAGCGACCTTCGGATTTGCGTCGTTGCTGCCGTTGCTCAAGTTGATCGGTGTGGTGTACCTGGCGCTGATTACCTTTGCCCTGGTGATGCTCGGCGGTATCTGCTACCTGATCGGCGAAAACGTCTTCAAGTTGATCAAGTACTTCCGCGATGAGCTGATTCTGGCCTTCTCCAGTGCAGCTTCTGCGGCGGTCATGCCGCAGTTGATGACCAAGCTGGAAGCCTACGGCGTGCCTCGGCGCATCGTCAGCTTCGTGGTGCCGGTGGGTTATGCGTTTAACCTGGACGGTGCTTCGATCTTCCTGGGTGTGGCGACGATCTTCATTGCCCAACTCTATGGCATCGATCTTTCGTTGACTCAGCAAATTCTGCTGGTGGTCACGATGGTGCTGACGTCAAAGGGCGCTGCGGGTGTACCTGGGTTCGCCATCATCATTCTGTCGGCTACTTTGGCGTCTGCCGGGCTGCCGCTGGAAGGGGTCGCGTTGATTGCCGGGATCTTCCGGATCATCGACAGCGGCACTACCACCTTGAACGTACTGGGTAATGCAATTGCACCCCTGGTTATCGCCAAGTGGGAGAAAGCACCCTTGGAGCGAAAAAGCGCTGTAGGGGGCGAACAGAACGCTTAATCAGTGACACACAAGAGCCTTCCACGTTAACCGCGTCGAGGGCTCTTTTTTTGACTGATAAACCAATAAGAAGATGTTGCGTATTCATTCTTTTCAGGCGCTGGGGTGCTCGGTTCAGATAACGAATCGCGCCCTGTTAGTTGCCACTGTGCTGCCATTATTTATAAAAAAAACAGGTGGTCTATGTGCAAGAAATCAGTGTTCTATCGGACGCGTCGCTGCGTTGCACTATGGATGGTGTTGCTATTTATGGGAACTTATCAACTGGCGGTCGCCAGCCCACGCACGGCATTGACGCATTCTGCGGTGGCCGTACCTGACCAATTTGCTGCGGACACGGCAAACGCAATCTTTGCCAAAGGCGGGAATGCCGTGGATGCGGCTGTCGCCGTTGCCTTTTCCCTGGCCGTGACCTACCCCGAAGCCGGGAATATCGGCGGCGGCGGTTTCATGACCGTCTACTTCAAGGGCAAACCCTACTTTCTCGATTACCGCGAGCGTGCGCCGCTGAAAGCGACGCGAGACATGTTCGTCGACAGCTCGGGTAAAAAAGTGATTGCTGCCGACCAACCGCAAGGCAGTGTGATCGGCCACCGGTCGGTGGGCGTGCCGGGGACGGTCGCCGGTCTGTGGGAAGCGCACAAACGTTTCGGCAAGCTCAAATGGACGCAGCTGATCGAACCAGCCATTCACTATGCGCACCATGGTTTCGTCGTCGATGAAGCACTGGCCAGTATCGCTACGAGCGAAAATGAAAAACGCTTTGCCGGTAAAACCAACTTCGCTGAACATTTCGGCAAGCTGCAGGCAGGCACTACCTTCAAGCAGCCTGAACTTGAGGCGGTTCTCAAGCGCATCGCCGCGCAGGGACCGAAAGGTTTTTACGCTGGTAAAACCGCTGCGCTGATCGTGACCGATATGAGTGCCAATGGCGGGCTGATCAGCACGCAGGACCTGGCCGACTACAAAGCCGTGTGGCGAGATCCCATACAAGCGAACTGGAATGGCTTTCAGATTGTCACCGCTCCACCGCCCAGCTCCGGCGGGGTCGCGCTCGTGCAACTGTTGAAGATGAAAGAGATGCGCCGCGAGGACTTCCAGGGCGTGCCGCTCAATTCCGCGCGCTATATGCACCTGGTGGCGGAGATCGAGAAGCGGGTGTTTGCCGATCGGGCGCAGTACCTGGGCGATCCCGATTTTTACACGGTGCCGGTGCATGAGTTGATCGACGAGCACTACCTGGCGGGTCGGGCGTCGCAGGTCAATTTGTCGGTCCCTTCGGACACCGATAAGGTCGTCGCCGGCCTGAATATTGAATCGCCGGAAAAACCCCAGACCACGCACTTCTCAATCGTCGATAAATGGGGCAATGCCGTTTCCAACACCTACACGCTCAATGGCTTTTTCGGCTCCGGTGTAGTCGCGGAAAAAACCGGCATTTTGCTCAATGACGAGATGGATGACTTTTCGGCACTGGCGGGGGTGCCCAATCAGATGGGCGTCGTGGGCACTGATACCAATGCTATCGAACCCGGAAAGCGGCCATTGTCTTCGATGACTCCGACGATTTTCCTGAAGGACGGCAAGGTCGCCCTGGTCATTGGTACACCGGGTGGTTCGCGGATTTTTACGTCTATCTTCCAAGTTGTCAGTAACGTGTATGACTTCCACCTGGGGCTGAAAGACGCGGTGGGTGCGATGCGTTTTCACCACCAACTACTGCCTGCCAACACGATCTTCTGGGAGCCCTACGCGCCGATTTCCGGGCAACTGGCGGCGGACCTTGACGTCGCTGGCTACTACCTGGCTAACCAGGGCTTCAACGGTGATATTCAGGCAATCCGCGTTGAGCATGGGGTGCCTGAACCCGTATCTGATCCCAGGGGGAGGGGCGTCACGTCCATCGCCAAGTAGCGGGTCAATCCGCTCGTCTGGCTTACGAGCATTTGGCCAGAGGCACTCGGTAAGGGGGGGCATCCAGGTGGATCGAGATCCACCGGAGCCCACGCCCCAGTGCTAGTTCTTTATCCTGCGCTGAGGCGTTCGCCTGCCTGACAAGAATCTAAAGTTGGGCGAGCGATTCAAATGAATTTGCATCAATCTCAGCGCGCCTGAATGCCAGGATTGCATGCTCATGCACCGCTCCCCACTCCCGCATCGCGCTGATCAGTGGGGCAAGCGTGTTGCCTAATGCTGTTAGGGAATACTCGACCTTGGGCGGGACCTCTCGATAGATTTCGCGATGGATAACCTTATCTGTCTCCAGCTCTCTGAGTTGTAGTGTGAGCATTCTCTGGGTCACATCTGGCATCAGCCGACGCAATTCGTTGAACCGCTTCGTTCCTGACATCAGATGGAACAGTATGAGCGATTTCCATTTGCCGCCGATGACATCCACCGTAAAGGCGACAGGACAGGCAAACGCTTCAACTTCACTCTGTGGGGTGCATTTCTTCAAAGGGATCTCCTAGGTATAAAAAATGTACCTACAGCACAAAAATGTGCGTACTTACGCGAATCGGATGTGCACATTATCATTATTCCATATCGATCACTATGGAATTAGTTAGATGAGTTTGCTGCTGTCCCCTCATGAAATTAAAGGCCTTGAACTGAAAAACCGCGTGGTCATGTCGCCCATGTGCATGCACATGGCTGCCGATGATGGCTTTGTCACTGAGTGGCACCGAGTGCATTACGGTGCTCGCGCCTTGGGCCAGGCGGGGCTGATTTTCCCAGAAACGCTGGCAGTCCATGCCGACGGTCGTATCGGGGCCGGTGACCTCGGTATCTGGAGCGACGCACACATCGTCGGCTTGAAAGCGCTGACCGAACTGCTTCACAGCTTTGGTGCAAAAGCCGGTGCTCAGATCGGCCATGCGGGGCGCAACGCTGACCTGCCCAATCTCATTCACATCGCGCCATCGGCTATCCCGTTCACGGAAACCAGCCCCGTGCCTCGCGCACTCGCGGCTGAGGAAATTCCGGGGTTGGTAAAGCTCTACGGCGATGCCGCACGACGTGCCAGTGAAGCGGGCTTTGATGTGCTTGAGATCCATGCCGCACATGGTTATTTGCTGAGTGAGTTCCTCTCACCACTCGCCAATACCCGCGACGACGAATATGGCGGTGATGCCAAGCGTCGCTATCGCTTCCTGCGCGAAGTACTGGAGGAAGTCAAAACCCATTGGGGCGATCGCCCTCTGTTTGTTCGTATCTCCAGCTCTGATTACGCCGAAGGCGGGAATACCCCCGAGTCGTTCCTTGAATACGGTCGCTGGATGAAAGAGCAGGGCGTCGATCTGATCGACTGCAGCTCCGGCGGGATCAAGATGATCAAGGTGCAGACCTATCCTGGTTACCAAGTCCCGGCCGCTGAGTTGCTGCGCAAAGAATTGCATATTGCGACGGGTGCGGTGGGTGTCATCCAGAGTGGTCGTCAGGCCGAAGACATCCTGCAAAACGGCCGAGCTGACTTGGTGTTTGTCGGCCGGCAAATGCTGCGTGATCCGTTCTGGGTGCGCACTGCAGCAGATGATTTGAAAGAAATCATTGAGATTCCTGCTGCCTACACGCGTTACGGCTCTGTATGGCTTGATACCAAAGCCTGAACTTGTCCACGTCGAACGCGCGCCGCTGGGGCGCGCTAATCCTCAATCCTATGAAGCAGGAGTCAACCATGAGCAAACCTACTTACGTACACGAATATCAAGCCGTCACCGAGGTGCTGAACCAGTACATCGAGGGCTGCAAGCAAGCAAAAAGCAGCCTCATGAAGCCAGCTTTCAATGAGCAAGCGACCATGTTTAGCGTCGATGGCGACGGTAAGCTGGCCGGTGGCGCAATTCCAATCCTGTTCAAGGGGATTGATGAGGGTTTTCGCCCCTCTCCAGATGCACCGGCAGCTATCGTCCGCATTGAGATTGTCGGTACGGCGGCCAGCGCGCGCATCGACGCCAACGACATGTCAGGCATTTCTTTCACCGACTTTTTCCATCTGCTGAAAGTCGATGGCAAGTGGACGGTCGTCAGCAAGATCTTTCACACCCACGTCGCGCCTTGAACCTCTGTCGTCCTTGAGTCTGCTGTAGCTGATTGCTTCCTGGCACTCAGCCATACAAATGGAACCGTCATGAAAACCCTTACCTCCGCTCTCGCTTTTACGGTCGTTACTCTTGCGCCGGGTAGTGCCTCCGCCACCACATACCCGGGAGTTGAGCACAACACGGCGAAACTCTTGCAATCGCTTGAAGGTGTGCCGACGCTCGATTCCATGAAGCCGGTCGATGCCCGTGCCGCGCTTGCGGGCGCCCAGGCTGCCCCTCAAGTGGCCTTGCCAGCAGCTGATGTCAGTGAGAAGACGATCCGCGTCAACGGCAGCGATCTGAAGTTGACCATCGTGCGCCCGGTCGGTAGCCAACAAAAGACGCTGCCCGCGTTCATGTATTTCCATGGCGGCGGCTGGGTGTTGGGCGACTTCCCGACCCACGAACGACTGGTGCGTGACCTGGTGGTAGGCTCGGGTGCGGTGGCGGTCTTCGTCAACTACAGCCTCTCGCCAGAGGCAGCATATGGCGTCGCCACCGAGCAAGCCTATGCCGCGACAAAATGGGTCGCTGAACATGGCGAAGATATCAAGGTAGACGGCACTCGCCTCGCCGTAGCCGGCAATAGTGCTGGGGGGGAACATTACCGCCGTAGTTGCCCTGATGGCGAACGAGAAGGGTGGACCTGCACTGCGCTCGCAAGTGTTGCTGTGCCCAGTGACAGATTCCAATTTTGACACGCCGTCGTACAAGGAGTTTGCCAACGGCTATTTCCTGACGAAGGACATGATGGCCTGGTTCTGGGACAATTACGCACCCGACGCCGAGACACGCAAACAGATTTACGCTTCTCCACTGCAGGCCACGACCGAACAGTTGAAGGGCTTGCCCCCGACGCTGATCCAGACAGCCGAATTCGATGTCCTACGCGATGAAGCTGAAGCTTACGGCCGCAAGCTCGACGCTGCGGGTGTGCCTGTGAAGATGGTTCGCTACAACGGCATGATTCACGATTTCGGTCTGTCGAACGGCTTCAGCCATCTGCCGACGCCGCGCAGCGCGATTGCGCAGGCTTCTCAGGAACTCAAGATCAACCTGAGCAAGTAATTTCAAAAACAAAGACCCCGCAGGTCACGGTGAAACTGCGGGCTTCGTCATTGAAAACATATCGTCATCTCATTGCGCGGCTGCCTGCGCACAGCAGATTCCATGAGCGTCTACTGGGGCTTTGCGGTTGAGCATATTTCAATAATTACACTCCTTGTGAAGAGCGACTACATGAAAATTATATCGATTAAACAGTTGTTTTTTGTCGGCTTGATTTCGAGTATTGGCGCGCTGGCTCACGCAGACAACTCACCGAGCAGTCCGCAAGTAGTCAGTAGTAAAACAGTCAGCAAAGCTACATATCTAGAAGACTATCAAGCTATCACTAAGGTGCTTAATACGTATATTGAAGGTTGCAAACAGGCCAAGAGCAGTATCATGAAACCCGCTTTCAATGAACATGCGACGATGTACAGCGTCGGCGCCGATGGCAAGCTGGAAGGCGGGGCGATTCCAATCCTGTTCGAGGGGATTGACAAGGGTTTCCGCCCATCTCCGGATGCGCAAGCTGCTATTACTCGTATTGAAATCGTCGGTAATGCCGCGAGTGCTCGCATTGACGCCACCGGCATGTCCGGCCTCTCTTTCACCGACTTCTTCCATCTGCTGAAAGTAGAGGGCAAGTGGACGGTTGTTAGCAAGGTTTTCCAAACGCATGAGACGCCTTAACGAGTAAGGGCCGTGCTGAAGTACGAGGTTGAAATCAAAGATGAACTTCACGAAGTACGCGTCAGCACTCATCTAGTTCTTTTTCACTGCATGCTCGATAATCAGTTGAGCCAGTAGTTTCACTGGATCAGTTAGGCCGCGGCGTGCGCGGTGCACCAAACCAATATCGCGATGGAATGTACGTTGTTTCAGATCGATTGCACGTATCTGCGGAGGCCATTCTTCATGGGTGGCCGTTTCTGGTACCAGAGCGACTCCGACACCGTTTGCAACCAGTTTGACGATTGCATCCAGCTCATCGAGTTCGCAGACTTCATGTAAAGAAAAATGAGTTTGTCGTAGAAATCGATCGACTTGACGTCCGCCGAAGGATGAACGGTCATAGCGGATAAAGGGTTGGGTTGATACCAACTCAGCCCAATCCTCGCCTGGCATATCAATCGGGACAATCAGCCGATACGGTTCGCGCGCCAGAGTTGTCCAGCGTAGATCGCTGTGAAGAGAGAAGGGTGGACGGATAATCGCCGCCATATCGATTTCACCTGAATCGACCTGGTTTACCAATTCCATTGACAGCCCGGGAAGGACTCTCGTCCTGCACTGTGGGGATCGTTGGTGAAATTCTGCCAAGGCTTCAGGTAAGAAGGAGCGCTGAACCGAGGCAATCGCGCCAATGGTCACCAAAACATTGGCGGGAAGGCCCACTGGTGTCGTGCCCAGATCCTTGAACTGACGTACCAGTTCCTGGCCCTGCAGCAAAACCTGTCGACCCATTTGGTTGAGTTGGGCGGAGCGTCCAATACGGTCGAACAACTCCACACCTAGCTCTGCCTCAAGGCGCTGCATTTGGGCGCTGACGGCGGCTTGGGTTAGGCCGATTTTGCTGCCGGCAGCGGCAAACGTACCTTCTCTCGCCACGGCGATAAGTGTTTTCAGTTCTTTTATCATCCACAAATAATAATTATGTTTCGCGGGTAAATACATTTATATTTTTGTGGCTCAAGCGTTGCGTAAATCTGCTTGCGGCACAGGTGTACAAGCGGCAGGCGCTGCACCAGGCGCCTGCCGCTTGAGCGTTTTTTTTGCTAGCATGCGCCGCATTATGAAGAAACCTGTCCAAGATATGCGCCAGCACATCATCGATGTCGCCAGGTCGCTGATGACCCAAAAAGGTTACACCGCCGTCGGCCTTACCGAGTTGCTCACGGCCGCGGGTGTACCGAAAGGGTCGTTCTACCACTACTTCCGATCCAAGGATGAGTTTGGCCAAGCGCTGCTCGAAGAGTACTTTGAGGAGTACCTCACCAGGGTCGATGTGCAACTGGCCAGTGAGGGCTCCGGCGCTGAACGTCTGCTGATCTATCTACGCTATTGGGCCGAGACTCAGGCGTTTGATCACACCGATCAAAAATGCCTGGTAGTCAAATTGGGTGCGGAAGTGTGCGACCTGTCCGAAAACATGCGCGGTGTGCTTGAGAAGGGTACCGCCCTGATCATCGAGCGGATGAGTCGTTGTGTTGAGCAGGGTAAAGCGGATGGCTCCATAAGAGCATCCGTTGATTCAGCAATACTGGCTGAAGCGCTTTACCAGATGTGGTTGGGCGCCTCGTTGCTGGTCAAAGTCAACAAAACACGTGAGCCTTTTGACGCTGCGCTTGATATGAGCCGACGCTTGTTGGCTTAGTGTCGATCGGCAGGCTTGGTCATGCTGCTCGATGGCACCACATGAATGCCAGGCTCCTGACTGATCGCGGCTTCAAGCAATGCCCGCGCAATCAGCGCCGGGGGATTGAGACGCCAGCGTTCAGGTAACAGCGGCGATGCAAGTTTGAGCATCCGGATCAGTGCACGCTCGGCATGGCGCACCTCCTCACGCTTGCCTCCGATGACACCCGGCCGCACATACGTCAGCGATTCAAACCCCACCCTCGCCAGATCCTGTTCCAGGCGGCCTTTGACCTGGTTATAGAAAAACGAAGATCCCGCATCTGCGCCGATAGCCGAATTGAGCACGTAGGTCGGCGTTCCATGCGCGCGTGCGAGCCTGGCCACTGCCAATGGATAGGTGTGGTCGACTCGCTCGAAGGCTGCCCTGGAGCCAGCTGTTTTAAGCGTGGTACCCAGCGTGCAGATCACAGCATCTGCTTGCCAGCGATCAGCCTGTTCGTCCAAGTGATCAAAATCGATGGGCGTGGCGATGAGTTTAGGGTGCGCCGCCAAAGTCTTGCGTGTTGGCGCGTAGACCTTGCCGACGCGCGGATCCGACAGGGCCAGATCCAGTACATGGCTGCCAACCAGCCCGCTTGCGCCGACCAGTAGCAGCTTGAATGTTGTGGGTTCGTTCATGCTTGAGTGCTATTCGGCACAAAACTCTGGATAGCCTCGTTGACCGGTGTGCTGCCTTGGGTCAGTTCGATAATGACGCGACTGACGCCGGGCTGTTCGATGATCTGCAACAAGGCTGCGGCGACATCGTCGCGCGGCACGTCGCCATAGGGGATAGCCAGGCCAGCGTGGACCTTGCCACTGCCGGGTGAGTCCAGCAAGGTGCCGGGGCGCAGAATGACCCAATCTAGATCGCTTGCGGCCAAGTGCACATCGGCGCGTTTTTTCACGGCCATGTAGTTTTCGAAGGTCTCGGAAACCGATTTGCCACGCGATGCCTCTGGAAACGCCGACACAAGAATAAAGCGCTGAATGCCCGCCAACTCAGCCGCGGCTACGGACAGCTCAAGGCCGTGACCGTCGATGGCATCCGTCATCTGCTCGCCGCCTTTGCCGCCGGCACCCGCCGCGAATACCACGGTATCACTGCCCGCCATCAGCTTGGCCAGAGCCTCTGTGTCGAGGTCAAGCAAGTTACCCGCCACGGGGATGGCGCCGAGTGCTTCGAGTCCCTCGGCCTGTTCCGCATGACGGTATAACGAATGTGGTTGATGGCCTCGGTCTGCCAGTTGTCGAGCAAGGCTTCGGGCCACTTTACCCGAACCACCGACGATAAAAACTGAGTGCATAGTTCCTCCAGATCAGGCGATGTTTCAAAAATGTCCCCCTCAAGCGAACCTGCAAACGCGCTCGGCGAATGCACGCTGAGGGTTATTCTATATTGGTCACTACAGAAACTGTCAAGCGCCTGGGAGATTTGGCCCCGGGCACGTGCCTTGTCTTCAATCGGCGCAAGAGGCCAAAAAAATCAGCCCGGAATAAACAAATAAAATTGATTTTTTGCATCCATATATATTGTTTTAATTGTCTGCTGGAGGCCGCTAGCATTGATGCACTATCAACAAAAGCTCAAAGAGTGGCCCCATGCAATTGCTCGGAAATTTGCTGAAAGCGGTTAAACCCTCGCCAACGCTGGTAATCACGCGCAAGGCGGCAGAGTTACGCCGCAATGGGGCCGATATCATCAGCCTGTCAACCGGCGAGCCGGACTTTCCAACCCCCGATCACATCAATGCGGCTGCCAAGGCGGCGATTGATGCAGGCCAGACCCGCTACACCGATGTAGACGGCACTCCAGAACTCAAAGCGGCGATCGTTCGAAAGTTTCAGCGTGAAAACGGCATCACCTACGCGAAAGACGAAATCAGCGTCGGCACCGGCGGGAAGCAAGTGCTGATCAATGCGCTGCAGGCCACCCTTAACCCCGGGGATGAAGTCATCATTCCTGCGCCTTACTGGGTGTCCTATCCGGACATGGTGCGCCTGGCGGGGGGCACGCCCGTGGAAATCCGCTGCGCGGCCCATCAGCATTTCAAGATCACCGCTGAGCAACTCCAGCAAGCCATCACGCCGCGTACCAAGTGGCTGATTTTGAATTCGCCAAGCAACCCGACGGGTGCGGGTTATAGCGCGGCAGAGCTTGATCGGTTGGGCGCCGTATTGTTGGAGCATCCGCAGGTCTACGTGCTGACGGATGATATGTACGAGCACCTGTGTTACGACGGTTGGGTGTTTTCCACGCTGGCTTCGCAGGTGCCGGCGTTACATGGTCGCGTGCTGACCGTGAATGGCGTTTCAAAGGCCTATTCTATGACGGGCTGGCGCATTGGTTATGCGGGCGGTCCTAAACCTTTAATTGCTGCCATGGCCACCATTCAATCGCAGACCACGAGCAACCCCTGCGCAATATCCCAGGCGGCTGCCGTGGCAGCGCTGGACGGGCCTATCGATTTTCTGGCTGAGCGCAATGAAGTGTTTCGTCAGCGCAGGGATCTTTGTCTGGACGCTTTTAACACCACTCCCGGCCTGGTATGTCGCCGTCCGGAGGGCGCTTTTTATCTCTTCCCTTCATGCTCGGGGCTGTACGGGCGCAAAACGCCTGCAGGAGCGGTGCTGACTAATGACGTGGATGTCTGCCAGTACCTGCTCGAAGCCGCACAGGTGGCGGTGGTACCGGGGAGTGCGTTTGGGTTGGAGGGTTATTTCCGCATCTCCTTTGCGACCTCCACGGTGCTGCTGGAGCAGGCATGCGCGCGCATCAAGGCTGCGTGTAAACAGCTTGCTTGAATGCAGCGCGTGGTTTGGCGGAGTTGGTTCCAGTCAAGCTGACAGGGAAGGGCTCAGCATCGCTACGGCTGTTGCGCCTATGCCTTGCAGGTCTTCCCTGCTGGCAGCGTCATGTGCCTGCAGGGACATGCCTTCGAGCAATGTATTCAAGGCAGCGGCGAGCAGGCGAGTGTTGGTTTCCGGTTTGAGCTGACCTTGTTCCACTGCGCGATCCAAGCGCTGCTGTAAGTAGTCACGGCCTTCCTGGCGCAAGGCCTTTAGGGTCGCGGTGACTTCACCGGCATCGTCGGAGACATTGACTGCCGCGAGGACGACCATACAGCCGCAGGGCGCCTCGGGTTCGGTCAAGATCGACGCGGAGGTGTGGAAGAACTCGCTGATGGCAAGCACTATGTCGGGCTCGGTGTCCATGCGCTCCCACGTGGCATCCCAGAACGTCGCTTCGTAGTAGGCAACCGCTTCGAGAAACAACTTGGCTTTGTTGCCGAACGCCGCATACAGGCTGGGAGGGCTGACGCCCATGGCTGAACACAATTCCGCCACAGAGGCCGGCTCGTAGCCACGCCTCCAAAACACTGCCAGCGCCTGCAGCAGAGCCTGGTCTCGATCAAACGCGCGCGGGCGTCCTTTTGCGCGTGGAACAGAGATTGGGGTGGAGTTGGTCATTGAGTGCAGCACCTTGGGGGCGTATCGCCAGACGAGCATGCCTGGAAGAAAGTTCTGCCCAATGATACACAAAATGAAATTTTCGGTTGCGTAGCGTAATTCTGAGCTTTCAGTTCGGCCGTGACGGGTGCCCAAGGGCCGGTACGTCGTATCGCTCAAGCACGTGGCCAATACCGCTCAATAGCGGTATCACATGCTTCGCAATATCATCGGCGACTGCGGTGGACACCATCTCTGCGTTTCGGCGAAAAAACAGTGGGTCCTGAAAAACCAGCCTGAGTTTGGACAGGCTGTTGCTGACCGCAGGTTGCCCAATGTTCAACCGCTCGGACGCCCTGGTGACACTTTTTTCCTGATACAGCGCAGCGAAGATCACCAGGCAATTGAGGTTGAATTGCGCAAGGCACTCGGTGTTGAACGTTGACGTGGGGGGAGGGGTGTTCATGAGCTTTACCCTGTCATTTGTCTTCGTTCGCCGTTGGTCGTAGAACGTGAGCCTATTCTAAAATTTACTAGACGACCGGTCTAGTTTTAATTAGGGTGGCTGCATTATGAAAAAGCATCATTCTGAAACACGCCAACACATCCTGGATGTCGCCAGGACGTTGATGACTCACAAAGGCTACACCAGCGTAGGGTTAGCTGAGGTGGTAGCGGCTGCGAGCGTGCCTAAAGGTTCGTTCTACCACTACTTCAAATCCAAGGAAGAATTTGGTCAGGCATTGCTTGAGCAGTATTTTTCCGACTACCTCGCAACAGTCGACACGCTGTTGATGGGTTCTGCACCCGCCGCGCAAAGGCTGCTGAGTTACTTCCAGTATTGGGCGCAAACCCAGTGCTCTGATTTGCCTACCGACAAGTGCCTGGTGGTCAAGTTAGGCGCCGAGGTCTGTGACCTCTCGGAGGGCATGCGCCTGGTGCTCGACCGAGGCACGCAGGCTATCCACGCAAAGCTTGAGCGCTGTATTGAGCAGGGGCTTGTCGATGGCTCGATCACGTCCACAGCGCCAAGCGCGACGCTTGCGCAATCGCTCTATCAGGTTTGGCTCGGCGCTTCGTTGATGATGAAGATCGGCAAGCGCGACGACGCCTTTGAAACATCCCTGACTCTGGCAAAGCGACTTTTGTCGTAGTTATTTTTTACCAACTTACTAGACGACCGGTCTATTTAATTGAGGTCTATCATGACAGACAACGCCACTCGTACCGACTTATTCACCCCCATCAACCTGGGCGCGATGAAACTCGCCAACCGTATTTTGATGGCGCCTGTCACCCGTAGCCGCTATGCCGAAGATGGCATCCCCAACGAGCTGCACGCTGAGTATTACGCCCAACGCGCCACCGCGGGCTTGATCGTCGCCGAGGCCACCAATATTTCCGCGCAAGGCCGCGGTTACGCGGCCACCCCCGGCATCTGGAGCGAGGAGCAGGTTGCGGGCTGGAAGAAAGTCACGGACGCCGTGCATGCCGCCGGCGGGAAGATCGTCAGCCAGCTATGGCATGTGGGACGGTTCTCCAGTGTCGAGTTGCAACCTGACGGTGCCGCACCGGTCGCACCTTCCGCGATCAAGGCTGAAGGCGACACCTATACCACCAACGGCTTCGTCCCGGTGTCGATGCCACGGGCGCTTGAAACCGAAGAGATCCCGGGGATCATCGAGCAGTACAAACGTGCTGCCGAGAATGCCAAACGCGCGGGTTTTGATGGTGTAGAGGTTCACTCGGCCAACAGCTACCTGCTGGACCAGTTCCTGCGGGACTCGACCAACCATCGCACCGACCAGTACGGCGGTTCTATCGAGAACCGTGCGCGCCTGACCCTGGAAGTGACCGAAGCAATCGTCAAGATCTGGGGCAACGACCGGGTTGGCATCCGTTTGTCGCCGGTGACGCCTGACGCCGGCAACACGCGGCCCGACAGCAATGTGATGGCGATGTATGGCTACCTGATCCAGCAACTGAACGCATTCGATCTGGCTTACCTGCACTTCGTTGAAGGCGCGACCGCCACCTCGCGTGAAGTGCCGGAAGGCGTGGACATGGACGCATTGAGCGCGCAGTTCAACGGGCCCTTCATCGGCAACAACAACTACGACCTGGACATGGCTATCGAGCGCCGCGCCCAAGGCAAGATCGACGCCGTAGCGTTTGGTCGCCTGTTTATCTCCAACCCGGACCTGGTTGAGCGCTTGCGTCGTGGGGCCGAACTGACCATCGCACCGCGCGAGTCGTATTACGGCGGCGGCGCCAAAGGCTACACCGACTGGCCTGTCGGCAACTACTGATCCGCTTATATCCGCGATAACCCCAAAAACTGCCCGCACAGACGGGCAGTCACCAACGAGAGGAACGCCCATGAACTATCTGCAGAATAAAACCGCGATCATCACTGGCGCATCGTCCGGCCTGGGTGCTGCATCGGCACGTGCCTTGTCCGAGAAAGGCGTTCGAATTGTCGCAGCAGCCCTGGACCAGCAGGGCCTGGACGCCATCGTCAGCGAACTGAAAGGAAAGGGCGGTGAAGCGGTAGGTCGCGTCAGCGACGTTACCAACCCTGAGGATATGAAAGCGCTCGCGCAATTCGCCCAAGACTCTTTCGGTTCGGTGGATATCCTGATCAACAACGCAGGCTTGATGCTGTTTTCCAACTGGGTCGACCTGGCCACCGATGATTGGGAAAAGATGATCAACGTGAACATCAAAGGCTACCTGCATGGTATCGCGGCGGTGTTGCCGTTCATGCTGAAACAGAAGTCGGGCCAGATCCTGAATATGGATTCGGTCGCCGGTCACCAGGTTGGGCCTGCTGCGGGTATCTACAGCGCCACCAAATTCTTCGTGCAGGCCATGACTGAGTCGATGCGCAAAGAGCTGGGTGTGCAGCACGGCATCCGTGTCAACACGGTCAGCCCGGGTGTGATCAACACCGGTTGGGCCGATAAAGTCACCGACCCGGCAGGCCGTAAAGCGGCTCAAGAGCTGAATAAAATTGCTATCTCGCCGGACGATATTGGTCGCGCAGTGGTGTATGCACTGAATCAGCCTGAAAACGTCACCGTCAACGACCTGATCATTTCGCCGACCCGTCAGGATTGGTAGGTCATAAGCGTTGAAATCACCCAGCCCAGGCACCGGCGCAACGCCGTGTGCCTGGGCGCTATAGGATCCGTCCTGTGCTCCCGAGTAAAAGCACTGAGACCCTTCAATGTTCAATGACATTCGTATTTTGATTGTCGACGGTGGCGCTGGCGAAGAGCCTGCGTGACGCTGGAAGGATGGTTGGCGCGGGCGTTTTATGCATCGCTGTACCGCATACCGCAAGTCGCGCGCTATGGCCTGGTACCCTATGCATTACTGATGTCGGGTAACCATCTGGGGCCAGGCACCGAGCCTCGGTTGACACTGCATTAGATCACTGATGGAGTTAGCGCTTCTCCGATCGCATAAAAGTGGCCGCCTGCGATGTAGTGCAGGCTACGAAAGTCCGGGTGCGCACGCTCAAAGTGCCAATGGCCGTCGCTGAATACCCGTGTGTCGGCCCAGGCAGCGACGACTTCACCGATAAACAGGTCGTAGGTCGACTGGTTGTGAGGTTCGGGCAATAGTTTGCACGCAAGCCAGGCCGAGCAGCCGGCCACGAATGGCACGTCATGGCCGCTGATACTGAATAGCTCGACGCCGCTATGAGCCAGCTTCTGTGGATCTTCCTGCAGGCTGACGCTGCCGACATCGCGGGTCAATTGCAGCTGTGCCACGGTGGGAACCTGAATCACAAAGAGGCCGCTACGCTCTACCAGTTCGCGGGTTTTGGCGATCTTGTCCAGCACCACAGTGACTTTGGGCGGTGAGAAATCCAATGCACAGGCCCATGCCGCGGCCATCACATTTCGAGTCTCCTCGTGTTGAGCAGAAACCAGCACGGTGGGACCGTGGTTGATCAGCCGATAGGCTTTTTCAAGCGGCACTTCGGCAATGTGGTCGTGCATCGTAACTCCAGAAAAATTGAACCCCGCATCCATTGCTGGAGCGGGGTAGGGCACATTCACGCGGTGGCGGTTTGGTTCAGGTAAACCTGGAGGCTTTCATGCCCGCCGACAATGAGCGACTCGATGGTCGAGGTCCATTGCCCCGCTGGGTCAGGCTCGCGCGTATCGAAGGTCGCAGACCACAGAATCACGGTTTCGTCCTTGCCAGTCAACGGGATCAGGCGCACGGTCAACACGTAGTTGTCGACGGGCAATGGCGCTTCAACGAAACGGTAGGAGAACTGCAGATTTACCGCGTCTATCGACAACAACTGCTCGCGCAGAATGGCGCCATCCTGCAACGTCAGCCTACGGATGCAACCGACCAGACCGTCCGGCTGACCGTCTTCGATGACGCTCTGCGGGATCGCCGGGTGCCACTGGCTGATTTTCCCGAAGCGCTTGAGTACATCCCAAACGCGCTCGGCGCCGCCGTCTACAACGGCGCTGTATTCAACTTTTGCCATGATTTATCACCTTAAGAAACAGCATTACGTTCAGGCTGCTCGGGTCAGCCTTCAAACTGGTGATAAACCTTAGCGATCACCTTCCAGGTGCCGTCGATTTTGATCAGTGTCAGGTAATCGTTGTAGTCGGCACCGATCGCGTCCTTTTCCATATCCACCCGTACCACGGCGGTGGTTGGGGTGATCGCCAGCACGTCCAGGCGGGTACTGATATCCGGGGCCGTGCCATTGGTACGGACGAAGTCGAACAGGTTGCTGATCGGGCCGCCCAACAGTTTGCCGTTGGTGAAGCCGTACATCACTGCTTCCTTGTGGAAGGCCTGCTCCAGCACTTCCGGGCTGCCGGCACGCAGGCCGTCAGCGTATTGCTGGGCCACGGCGACAACGGCGTTGTAGTCCTGGGTGGGTACAGCTTTGATGTTTTTGCTCATGGTCAAACCCCTTTGCATGGTTTTGGCGCCAACAGGGCGCGGTTCAAACGGCTGGGTTAAGGAGCAACGTGGGTGTGGTAGATCTTGCTGATGACGGTCCACTTTCCGTCAACCTTCAGCAAGTTGAAGAAATCGGTGAAGCAGAAGCCGGAGATGTCGTTGGTATCGATACGTGCGCTGGCAGCGGTGCCTACGATATCGACGTTGACGATGGCGCCTTTGGCTTCCGGTGAGGGACGGAAGGCGCTGTCGATGATGTCGAACAGACCCTGGATCGGGCCTCCGGTCAGCTTGCCTTCGCCATCTACACCAAAGATGGTGGCCTGCTCGCTGAAGGCAGGTTTCATGAGGCTGCTTTTGGCTTGCTTGCCACCTTCGTTGTAGTGGTTCAGCACCGTGACGATGGCGTTGTAGTCTTCGACGTAAGTTGGGTTGCTCATGGTGTAACTCCTAGTTTGAAGAAGGTTGAAGAAGGGCTTGGTTGATCGCTTTGCGTGCATATCTGGCGACGGTCAGTAAGGCTATCAATGCAACGACCAGACCCGTCCAAGTCATCATTTGAGTCGATCGATTGGTCGTTACCTCGCCACTGATTATCTGTGCGACATCAGCCGCCAGAGAGCCCAAGTACGCATACAGAAATGTTCCAGGAAGCAGGCCGATCCAAGTCGCCAGGAGGAAATCTCGACGGGCGATTCGGCTGGCTCCGAGTCCATAGCTCAGCGGAGCGAACGGCACGATGGACGCTAGGCGCAAGAGAAAAACAATTCGAAAACCTCCTGACTCGATTGCGTGGTCGACCGCCGCTGATGTGGGGCTGTTCGCCAGGCGTCGTTTGACCCAAGGGCGCAGAAGCGATCTGCCCAAGGCAAACGCGACCGCTGCAGCCAGCAAGCCAGCGGGCGAGATGAGTAGCGTTCCCCCCATCGGGCCGTACAAAAAACCGGCGAGCGCCGTGAGCATTGAGGCGGGTACGAAGGCGACAGTGCCCACCACAAATATCGCGGCATACAGCGCAATCCCGACGACTGCGAGCGAGCGAATAATCTCGGTCCACTGGGCGACGCTGTGTACGGCCAGGTCTATCACGTTGCCTACCCGATTCATTCAGTTTGTGGGAATGCTTCCCGTCCAGCGCATCACTGAAAGCCATTTAATTAGCGATCGCTACATATCGCGTGTATTTTATAGTGGTCACTACAGTTGGTGTCAAGACATTTGCTTTCGGTGTTGGTGGGGGCGAAGTAGGCGTTCGACGGTGCTTTGCAACCAATGCCTGATGCCCTGGGGGAGAACACCATGACGCCAAGGTTTTACGCACAGGACACCTGTTTCTACAGCTCCATGGGCAACTACAGTTTTGAGGACAGGTGCGAGATGACTAAGGCGGTGGGTTATGACGCCACCTATCTTTCAATCTGCGATGGACGCAACTGGGCAACTGCCCAGCAATTGAACAGCGTCAAGGACGCGTTACGACATTGAGGTAGCGGGCATCTATGTGGTGCTCAACCTGCGCCTTGGCGCAGAGGCGGAGCAGAACGCGGGCATTTATCAGATGCTGAAAGTGGCACCGCCACGCTCCACCGTCGAATTGGTGATTAAAACCGCGGGGGATTTCGCGCGTTCGGACCCAGTGGGCGATGAGCCTGTGGTGCGTTTGTTGGCCGAAGCCTTGTCTATCGCACAGCAGAGCAATATAGGCATCCTGATCTACTCGCATTTGCTGCACTGGAGCGAAAAGCACGACGACGCCCTGCGCATTTGTGAGCGACTCAATCACCCCAACCTGAGCCGCTGATTCACGCCAGTATCAATATGATCACCTTCGGCCACGCGGAGTTTGCCCAGCTAATCCTGGAGGTGTTTGCCCTTTTGCAAGGCCGGGCTTCGCTGCGCGGCCTCAACCGCAAGAAACTCATCGTGCACTTCGTCCCTGGGCTGATACTTAAAGGGCGTCAAAGCACGCAGCACCGGGATAATCATCTCACTGGAGCCGGTCTACGCCATGGCCTACGCGTGGTGGTTGTTCCTGGAGCGCCGTCATATCGGATGTTGACAGGAGCGGTGTTGATGGTGCTGGCTACTGTGTTGTCGGCACAGAGTGCGGGGGGGATTCGCGCAGGACCAATAGCGGAGCGGCTACTTGACTCACCTATGGTGATCTCGCCACGTCCTGTGATAATCAGGATAGGGCAGATCACAGGTGCTCCCTGTTTTCTAAAAGCTCTCAGGATTCCCACTGATATGTTGAAAGCCTCAGGCCGGTCTATCGATTCGCAGAGACTCCGATCGGAACTGCCCTTATCAATAGCCTGTTTGGCCTTAGGCTGGGGGCATCCTTTTCGAAGCATCCAATGCATGCCCTCAAATGTGCCCCCAATGTAGCAATCCACTGGAAGTGAATGGAGCTCCATGGTTTGTGGAAAGGCAGAAATGATCAGCTAAACAGCCTGTCCGACGACGCCTAAAGACTCTCAGGGTCGCCAAAAAACATCTGAATCCGCGACCGCAACCACCGCTCTCCCGGATCATTATCCTGCGAGCCACGCCACGCCATGTGCAGCTCAAAGCTGCGTACCGGTAACGGCGGATCTTCCGCCCGCAACCCGCCCGCCGAGGTCAATGCTTCGGCCGCGTAGTCCGGCACTGTCGCCAGGATGTCCGTGCCCGCCAGCAACGTGCCGAGGCCGTTGAACTGTGGCACGGCCAAGACCACATGGCGTTTACGGTCGAGTTTTTCCAGCTCCTCATCAATGAAGCCGCTCAGGTCGCCGGCAAAGGACACGAGCGCGTGAGGGCGAGCGCAGAAGTCGTCCAGGCTCAGAGGGCCCGGCACGCTGTCGGCGCGCAGCAGTTTCGGCAGGCTGCGACGCAGGACTTTGCGTTTGGCGTTGGCCGGCAGGTCGGCGGTGTAGCTGACGCCGATGGAGATTTCGCCGGAGGCCAGCAGGCCGGGCATCAGGATGTAGTTCACGCGGCGTACCACCAACACGATGCCGGGTGCCTCGGCGCGCAGGCGCTTGAGCAGTTGCGGCAGCAGGGCGAATTCGACGTCGTCGGACAGGCCGATGCGGAATACCGCGGTGCTGGTGGCGGGGTCGAATTCGGCGGCGCGACTCACGGCGGTGGAAATTGAGTCCAGGGCCGGGGAGAGCAGGGCGAAGATTTCTACCGCTCGGGCTGAAGGCTCCATGCTGCGCCCCGTGCGCACGAACAGGGGGTCATCAAACAGCCCGCGCAGGCGTGACAAGGCCGCGCTGATCGCCGGCTGGCCGAGGAACAACTTCTCGGCAGCACGGGTCACACTGCGCTCGTGCATCAAGGTTTCGAATACGATCAAGAGGTTAAGGTCGACACGACGCAGGTCGTTACGGTTCATCTTGTGTCCTGGAAGAGTCAGCAAACTTGACGAGAGCGGCCGTATAGGAAGAATGACCGGCATGAATCTTACGGGCAAAGGCTGTTACTCTGCACAAGAAAATTGAGTTTTCTTACAAGAGCTGAGGTCTATTCCTCAGTTGCGGAATCAATGACAAGCATGTCGACTATTAATGGCGACCGGTGGTCTTACCCGGAAAGCCCAGATAGAGTTCATGGCATTAGAGGTTACTTTGACGAGGTTTGCGATGTCCCGCACGATCCGTTTTCACAAGTTTGGTCCGGCCGAGGTGCTCAAATGCGAAGAGCATGCAGCCGCGCAGCCCGCACCGGGCGAAGTGCAGGTGCGTGTCGAAGCGATTGGCATCAGCTGGTATGACATTCTGTGGCGCCAGAACCTGGCGTCTTCCCATGCACGCTTACCGTCCGGCCTTGGCCATGAGATGGCCGGGGTTGTGGTCGCCTTAGGCGATGGCGTGGATGACTTGGCGGTGGGCGATAAGGTGGCCAGTTTTCCGGCCGAGAGCCCTAATGATTATCCGGTGTATGGCGAACAAATCGTCCTGCCCCGTTCGGCCCTGACCCGTTATCCGGATGTCCTGAGCCCTATCGAAGCCAGCGTGCATTACACGCCGCTGTTGATCGCCTACTTTGCCTATGTGGATCTGGCACGCGTCAAACCGGGGCAATTTGCGCTGGTAACTGACGCCAGCCACTGCGCCGGCCCGTCCTTTGTGCAACTGGGTAAAGCCTTGGGGGTACGGGTAATTGCCGCCACCAAGGACAGCGCGGAGCGTGAGTACCTGCTGTCCCTCGGTGCCGAAAAGGTCATTGTTACCGAAGAGCAGGACCTGCTGATGCAAATCAACAAGTTCACCGATAACCGCGGCGTAGACGTGGTGTTCGATGGTTTGGGCGGCCCGCAAATGTCGTTGCTCGGCGACGTATTGGCACCCCGTGGCAGCCTGGTACTTTATGGCCTGCAGGGCGGTAACCAGACACCGTTCCCGGCGTGTGCGGCGTTCCAGAAGAACATTCAGTTCTTTGTGCACTGCATCGGTAACTTCACCGGCAAACCTGAACTGGGCATTATCCAGGACCAGGTGGCCTTGCAGCGAGCCCTGCGGGATATCAATCAACTGACCGCCGACCGCGTGCTGGTGCCACTGAAAACCACGGTGTTTCCTTTCAATCAGTTCGTCGAAGCGCACCGTTACATGGATGAATGCCCGTGCCGCGAACGTGTCGCGTTGCAGGTCGAAGCTGTTTAGTGTGTAGGAATGTTCTCTAACAAACACTGCTTGCCCCTGGCACATGGGGCAAATGCGCCATTTGGCAGGGCTGAACCTGCATAGCCCATCAGGTGCCTGCCCGGCACGCTAACCCCTGAATCGTGACTTTTTAGCTGACGCCGCCCTGAATTCCAGCGCGGCGTCTTCGTGTGCGCGTAGTTAATGTGTGGCCCGTTATTCATCTGCACTGCTTTTCGCCCAATTTCTGTATCTATTAATCATTATTCCAACACTGATAATTGCGCCTTCACTTTCATCTCAAGGACTGAGCAATGATTGATTATCTGACACTACTGTCGCGAGTACCTGTAACTAATTGCGCGTCAGGCGCGCGGCCACAAGGAAACAGGTGGGCGCCTGAAAAGTATCAATCCAATAAGTGGGAAAGTTGGTTGAGTTACAGGTCGGACGTTTCTTTTAATAATTGGTTAACGGTGTGTAAGCGCTTGTCGGAAAGCTCCTAGGAGTGCAAGCGAATCCATTTGACCCCAGTAAATCCGGTGGCTTACGCGCTTGCAGGCCTTGGGTGCTGCCCGAGGATACCTGTGTCGCTTTGTTGCGCAGTGCTAGTGTCTAGTCATCGGCGTACAAGGTTGTGCGCAAATTTCTTACACACGCAATAGGTCGAGCAAACACGCTCAGCGGTTGCTTGAAACCAATATTTCAACTCAGGTAGTCAGCAATGAGCACTATTCACGAGCAGGCCATGAATTATGTTTACCAACAAGTGCTGCAGCGTTTGATCGGGCACTTCGCTCGCGTAGAACGAACGGCACTCCAGTTGTTGGTCCAACGTATCGTTGTGGCAGCGGGAGGCATGGAGCAAGTGGGGGACTACAAGGTGTTGATTGCCCATGGTGGCGGCGCCGTCAGCAGCTATACGTTGGCGCTGTTACGTGCTGCACAGTTGACCATTGCTGGCCGAGCACCCCGGACCTTTCAGTTGCGCGTTGCAACATTGCGACACGCAGGCATGACCGAGGGGACGCTCAACGGCCTCAATCAGGGCTATGGCCGCCTGTTTCTCCACGATGATCCAAGGGTTGAGCTACTCATGGTGGAAAACCAGGAGGTATTGCCCTTCAACCCTCTGCGACCCGCGTCTACGGTTGGGCGCGAAACCAGCCAACGCAATAGGCTGATGGTCGGCCACATGAGCTCAGGTGACTGTCGCACGACCCTGTGCAGTGATACTTACCTTGCCCTGGGGGATTTCTACCAGCGCGTCACCACGTGGAGCGGCGGCGTGCACGCGGTGGTCAGCGGTGACTCGCCGCGCAAGCAAGGTCAGTATCTTGCCTGGCTCAAGGGCATGGCAGCCGGCGCGGGTGTCGCCATGCCGGAGACCTGGCCATCGTCGCTCACAGGTTTGTTTGCACGCATGGACGAGTTGAGCGTCGGTTACTACCGCGATGTGTATGGCGAGCACTATGCGGCAAGTGACAACCCCAGCAAGTCCGGTCACCGTCACTTGGCCTATATTGGCATTGCGGATTTGCTCAGCGACGCAGACCTCTCATCCTCGTCCATGCTCTCCGAGTTCATGGCCTTTACCCCTGATCCGCTGGGGTTTCATTTCAGCCATCCGAACTATTCCAACCCCCTGTTGATGGCCCATTTGCGTGGGTTGCAGGCCCAATCCCTGCGAGACCTGGATTATGAGGCCGGCGTTCAGGGCTTTATCCAGCAGGCGACCCACTACCTGCGCCGCATGCACGTGCCCGAAACGTTGCTCATCGAAGCGGGCAGCCGTGAAGGGCGCACCCTAGCGAGCACGTACGCCCAGCAGTTCTTTGGCCTGGACGAAACTCAATTGATTTGCCTGCTGTTCTCGCCGTTTATTCATCATGGAGAGCGGCTGGAAGGCTACTTGCGCCAATGCCATCCGGGCATGCTGGTGGCCCTGCCTGAACTGCACAAGGTCCTGCAGGGCAAGCCATCCGCCGATATGCTGCAACAGTGGGTCACCGACACCAGCGGCTTACCAATGCCATTGCTGCAGCAGCTTTACCGCAAGCGTCCATCGGTTACCGCGAGTGGCAAACTGCACGATGCTGGCGCTCTGTCCGGCGACAGCGCGCAGGCCTGTCAATTGTCCGGGCGATGACACTGCACGGCGAACGGCAGGCGGATTTCGCGTATCAGGCGGTTTACCGCTACCTGATCACGTTGATCAACGAAGTCAGCACCGATACTCGGGTAAAACTACCATCCCTGCGGCAATTGGCCGGGCGCCTGAACGTATCGATCTCCACTATCCAGTACGCCTACGCATTGCTGGAGAAGGAGGGTAGGGTGTATTCGGTAGCCAAGTCGGGTTACTACGCCTGGCCTCTCTCGGCAAACTCGCTGACGTGGGCCGGTGGCGATCTGCTTGACCGACTCTATGCTGCGGCGCGGCGGCCGGGCATGGCGGTGCTCAGCGGGGATGAGCCCGCGCTGCTGGCCTCTTTGGATGGAACCCTGTTGCGCCTGGAGCGGGAGTTGGTGCGCCACTACCCGGCCCAGGCGCAACCCTGGTCCCAGCCGTGTGGCGTATGGGAGCTGCGTGCGGCACTGGCGGCACGCTACACCTCGTCACCCACGCGCTGCTGGCATGCCGATGACGTCTACCTGGGGGCCGATCTGCGCGGTGTCCTGGACATCCTTATCGACGTACTGGGCCTGAGGGGGACTGCGGTGATTGTGGAATCCCCCTGCGACTGGCTGATCCTGCGCCTGCTCCAGGATGCCGGGGTGCGCATTATCGAATTGCCCTGGACGCCGGAAGGGTGCCTGGATCTGGCAACCCTTGAGCAACAGCTGTGCGATGAGTCGGTGCATCTGGTATTGCTATCGTCTGTGGTCAGCCTGCCCTCTGGGGTCGCCCTCTCTGACCGCGACCGCGTGGCCGTCGCGCAACTGCTCGATCAGTACGGTTGCTGGCTACTGGAAAACGATACCTTTGGCGAGCTGGGTTTCAAGGAGCCGCAGGCGACGTTACGCGAGCTGGTGAACCCTGAACGACTGGTGGTGTTTTCCTCTTTCGAGAAAATACTCGGCGCGGAAGCCCCCTATGGCTACCTGCTGTCCCGGCGCATGAGCAGCGAACTGCAGCGCCAGTTCCTGTTGCGTTCCTTTCGCTTATCGTCGATCCGCCAGCGCGCGATTGCGCGACTTTATCAAAGCGGACGAGTCGACCAGCACCTGCGCGAACTGCGCTTGCAATTACGCGAGCAGGCGGAGGAAATGAGCCAGCGCCTCGACCGGCACCTGGGGGATCAAGTGGCGTACCGCGTGCCGGCCGCCGGGGCGGTGTTCTGGTTGGCTTCCACACGGACGGTAGACATGCGCCATGTGTTCCAGCAATTGCTTGCCCAGCAGGTGGTGATTGCCCCCGGCGAGCTGTTCAGCGTCAGCGGCCTGCACCAGCAGAATTTGCGCTTGAGCAACACCTTTCATGGGCAACCCAACTTGGATATCGCTCTGACCGCCATCAGTGAGGCACTGCGTCAGGCCCAGATTGGATGATTGTGCGAAGTTTCTCTGCCTGCTATAGGATCGATACCGTCGCGCAGCAGTCCAACTCTCAGTAAACTGCCATTTTTTTCCGAATCCTTCTTTCCGAGGTTTATGCATGACAATCAGTCCTTTTGCGGGCAAACCGGCGCCAGCCCAGTTGCTGGTGGATATCCCGCGACTGGTTACGGCCTACTACACCGGCCAGCCTGATGCAGCAATCTCCACCCAGCGCGTGGCGTTCGGTACGTCCGGCCACCGTGGCAGCTCGTTCGAGCTGAGCTTCAACGAGTGGCACGTGCTGGCTATCAGCCAAGCCATCTGCCTGTATCGCGAAGCCCAGGGCATCAACGGCCCGTTGTTTGTTGGCCTGGACACCCACGCACTGTCGACACCTGCCGGCGCCAGCGCCCTGGAAGTGTTGGCCGCCAATGGCGTGCACGTGATGCTGGCGGAGGGCGATGAGTACACACCGACCCCGGCGATTTCCCACGCCATCATCTGTTACAACCGTGGCCGCACCAGCGGCCTGGCCGACGGCATCGTCATCACGCCGTCGCACAACCCGCCGCAGAGTGGCGGCTACAAGTACAACCCGCCCAATGGCGGCCCGGCCGACACCCATGTCACTAAGTGGATCGAAGCCAAGGCCAATGAGCTGCTGGCCAACAAACTGGCCGGGGTCAAACGCATGACCCACGCCCAGGCACTCAAGGCCGACACCACCCATCGCCATGACTACCTCAACAGCTACGTGGCTGACTTGGTCAATGTGATCGACATGGACGCCATCCGCAGCGCAGACCTGCGCCTGGGCGTGGATCCGCTGGGCGGAGCAGGGGTGCGCTACTGGTCGGCGATTGCCGAGCACTACCGCCTGAACCTGGAGGTCGTGAACACCGAAGTCGACGCCACGTTCCGCTTCATGAGCGTCGACTGGGACGGCCAGATCCGCATGGACCCGTCTTCCAGCTACGCCATGCAAGGTCTGATCGGCCTCAAGGAACGTTTCGACGTGGCATTCGCCTGCGACCCGGACCACGATCGTCACGGCATCGTTACCCCGTCCGGCGGCCTGTTGGCACCGAACAACTACCTGGCCGTGTCCATCGACTACCTGTTCCAGAACCGTCCTGACTGGCGCGCTGACGCAGCCGTGGGCAAGACCGTGGTCAGCAGCGGCCTCATCGATCGGGTGGCAGCGCGTATTGGCCGTCGCCTGTACGAAGTGCCGGTCGGCTTCAAGTGGTTTGCCGATGGCCTGTTTGAAGGTTCACTGGGCTTTGGCGGCGAAGAAAGCGCCGGCGCGTCGTTCCTGCGCAAGGACGGCACGGTCTGGAGCACTGACAAGGACGGCTTGATCCCGGCGCTGCTGGCCGCAGAAATGACCTCGCGCAAAGGCCAGGACCCCAGCCAGATCTACCGTGGCCTGACCGATGCCCTGGGCGAACCGTTCGCGATCCGTGTCGACGCCAAGGCCACCCCGGCGCAGAAAGCCTTGCTGGGCAAGCTGTCACCGGACCAAGTGACCTCCACCCAGTTGGCCGGGGAAAGCATCCAGCAGATCCTCAGCCACGCGCCGGGCAACAACCAGGCAATCGGCGGGTTGAAGGTGATGACCGAAAACGGCTGGTTTGCCGCACGGCCGTCGGGGACCGAGGATATCTACAAGATTTACGCCGAGAGCTTCATTGGCGAAGATCACCTCAAGCAGTTGGTGGAAGAGGCGCAGGTGCTGGTAGACGGTGCTATCAGCGCTAACTGAAAACCCGCTGTATACAATGGGGGGGCGGTTTTTCGTGGCGAGGGAGCTTGCTCCCGCTCGATAGCGCAGTTGGATTCGGCTTTTGGGGGCGCTTCGCACCCCAGCGGGAGCAAGCTCCCTCGCCACAAAAGCCGGCCCCTACAAGGTCAGGCCAAGTCGACTAGGACAATCTCGCTGTCTTCAATCGCCGTCACCCGCAACACCTGCTCATCCTCCACCGCAACACCGTCTCGAGCTTGTGCACGCAAGCCATTGACTTCAATCACACCGGTCGCCGGCACCAGGTAGGCACGGCGCCCGCTGTCCAGCCGGTATTCAGCACTTTCCCCCGCTTTCAGGTTCGCTGCCACCAAGCGTGCATCCGCACGAATGCGCAGGCTCTCGCTGTCCCCGGCCTTGCCGCTGGCCAGGGTCACAAAACCTTCGCGATCGCCTTTCGGAAACGGCTTGGCGCCCCAGGCAGGTGGGAGCCCGGCTTCGTTTGGAATGATCCAGATCTGGAAGATCTTGGTCGGCGCCGCTTCCAGGTTGTACTCGCTGTGGGCGATCCCCGTGCCTGCGCTCATCACCTGCACATCACCGGCCTCGGTGCGGCCTTTATTGCCGAGGTTGTCGGCGTGGCTGATCGCACCTTCACGTACGTAGGTGATGATCTCCATATCGCGGTGAGCGTGCTGCGGGAAACCGGTGCCGGGGGCGATGATGTCGTCGTTCCAGACCCGCAGGTTGCCCCAGTGCATGCGCTTGGGGTCGTGGTATTCGGCGAATGAGAAATGGTGATGGGCGTCAAGCCAGCCATGATGGGCGCCGCCCAAGGATGTGAAAGGTCGAAGTTCAAGCATGATCGTCTCCTGTTGATGGCGCCTATGATCCGGCAGGTCATGATCGATAAAAAGCGTAAAAAATGCCTAATTCCTATCAGTGGATTAGATTGGTTGATGGCGTTTTGACTTTCAGTTCATCGCCTAACTGCATGACAGCAAAGCAATTGGCTGGAACTGAGCGTCGATTCCGGCGACCATGGCGCACTTGCAAAAACCCAACTCGTCGCAGGAGTCCGTGTGTCGCAACAAAAGCCTGATCTTCCTCCCGAACTGCGCCCCCTGGCCGAGATGCCTCTGTTCAAACGCCTGGCCGCGCGCCTGTTCGGCCATGGCCTGACCCGTTTGCGCGCCCAGCACCGGTTTTCCTGGTTGCACGGGCAGGCTGACGGTTTTCGCAGCGGGCACGAGGCGGGCGTAGAGTACGGCTATCGCGAAGGTAAGGCCGACGGCCTCGAGCAGGGCCGGCAGGTTCTGCTGATCCGTGACTTCCGCCCGGAGGAGCACCGTGCGCCGGGGGTGGATGACAGCCTGTTCGATGATTGGCGCCTGCCCCTCACCGCCGAGCTGAAAAAGCGCATCAAGGCTGACGTCGCGCGATTGCTACCGGCCCACGCCCAGCCGAGCACGGCGCAATGGAAGATGATTTTCAGCGATACGCCCTCTACATCCGTGATTGCCGGAGCCGGTGCGGGTAAATCAACGTCGTTGGTGCTGCGTATTTTGCTGCTGACCCATTACCTGGGTTTTGAGCTGAGCTCGATGACGGTGGTGACCTTTACCCGTGAGTCACGCAAAGACTTCATCAGCAAGCTCATGCAGATTTTCAGTGTGTGGGGCCAACCCATTGATATGAAAGAAGCGCAGGGCGTGGTGCGTACCTTTCACTCGCGCATCCTGCCCATGGTGCGTAGCCTGCCGGGCTTTGAGCGTCTGCAAGCGTTCGAGAACCTGAACACCGGTTTTGAAGACGCTGACAGCAACCCGTTCGACCTGCGCATCAACGAAGCCCAGCGCCAACAAATGAATGCCTGCTATCACCGGCTGCACGGGCAGCACACGCGCTTTCGTGAACTGATTGCGCCGCTGGCGCGCCATGGCCTGCAGCTCAAGGAGCTGGAGCGCGATCACCCCGATGTGCAAAAACGGGTGGCGGTGACCGAGCTGGCGGCCAAGCGCGACGAAGAGCTCTGCGATGTGATCGAAGACTTGTGGTTTCGTGCGGGCGCCTGGCCGATCAAGGGCATTGAGCCCAACCGCCGGGCCCTGGAGATCAATGGCGCGCAGTTTCACTGCCATGGCTATATTCCCGAACTGGACGCCTGGGTAGTGCTGGGCTTCGATTCACGGGAAAACGCCCAGATCAACCGGCCCAACTCAAAACTGTCTGTACGGGCAGAATGGGCGGTTAAGCGCACATTGTTTCAAGCTTTCTGTCGTAAGCCTTTGATATGGCTTGATAGTTACGAATCTTCGAAGCGGCTTTTGAGCAGCCTGGCTGGGGATGCCACCGCCGGGCCAGGCTTTGATTACAAGGTCAAAGGCGAGTTGGCCTCGGCGCCGTTGCTGGACAGTTTTGTAATGGCCGCCGGGTTTATCGAAAACCTGGGGCTGGATGTACCCACGGCAGTTGGGCAGATGAGCTTCGCCAAGGATGATCCGGACCGCTATTTCTTCGAAGCCCTGAGCATCTTCTGGAAAGCCTTGGAAGATCACCTGCTCGACCAATCGCCGCCGATCATGACGTATAACCGCATGTTTTCACTGTTCGGCGAAAATACCCCGGAAAATCTCAAGCTGCTCAGCGATCCACTGTTGCGGCCGCTGTCGCACCTGATGATCGATGAATTCCAGGACGTTTCGCCGCAAATCGTCTCATGGCTACGCGCCAGCCTGCGTGAGATCCGCAGCCGTGGCCCGGCCATGCACGTCGGTCGCGGCGCCCAGCGCTCGTCGCTGCTGTGCGTGGGGGATGACTGGCAGTCGATCTACGGTTGGCGCGGGAGTTCGCCCAAATACTTCATGGCGTTCAATCAGGAATTTCCGTCACCCGCCACCACCCGCGTGATGCTGGGTGAGAACTACCGCAGCCATCAGCACATCATCGATGCCGCCGAGCATATCGTGCGGGCCGCACCGGCTATTCCTGGCAAGAAGGCCAAGGCCAGCGGGGCGCCCAAGGCGCTGGTGCCGGTCAAGGTACTGGAGCGGGACGATGCGGCATTGGGACGGCAGTTGGCGGAGCATTACCAACGCGGCGAATCGGTATTAATGCTTTATCGAAAAAGCAGCGATAAGCTACTGATTCAAGAGCATATTCAGCCTGTAGTTAATCTGGATTCTAGCTTGCCGCCACCGGCGCGCAGGCTCAAGCAACTGACCTATCACAGTGCCAAGGGCCTGCAGGCTGACGCGGTGTTTTTGCTTGGGGATTGCCAGCACGTGACCAGCTCGCCCTACAAGAACCAGGTGTACCGCATGGCTGGCCTGGGCAAGGACGGCGACAGCGAGCCGTATGACACCGCGCAAAAAGACGAAGTGCTGCGCCTGGCCTACGTGGGCATTACCCGCGCGGTGAGCCATTGCTATTGGTATGTGGAAAAGCCCGAAGGCCAGGCGGTGAACGTGCCCAAGGCGTCGGAGCGGGTGGATGGCAGGAAAGCGTTCTTTGATGATCAACGCGGCTAGCGAGTGAATGGCATTGAACGATGGGAGGGGGCTTGCCACCTCCCAGAGGGGATATGTGTTGTTTGAACGATTGAATTCAGGCCCGCAATGACAGCGGCGGTACAAACGACTCCAATTCATCCTCCACCGCTTCGATAATCCGCTCTACGTCAGCCGCGTTCATCACCGTGGCGCAGGGGATGCCCGCGATGGCAATCAGTGTCTCGCCACTGGCGCGGTCGAACAGGCGGGCGATCATACTGCCGGGCGCGTCCATGCTGGCTTCAAAACCCATCGGATGAAAATGCCAGCGCATCAGCTGGCAGGCGTTGGGGAACGTCACTTTGTTCATGTTGCCCACCTTGTTCATTGAGCGCTTCCTTTAGCTCGCGGCAGGGGGCCATGACCTTCACTGGTCGTGGCATCGAAGAACTTAAAAATAGCATTCGTTCGAGACCGGAACGTGAATTTTTTGACCCCGTTCAGCGGTTGTTTCCACTTGGGTTGATGTGGGTCATGACCTGCGTACATTTTAGCAAAAGGCCATCATCCTTGAGGGGCCAATAAGCCGTTGAAGGCTCCGGCAAAATTCGGCAATCTCCACGGTTGTTTAACCGCCTTCGAGCCTTCCATGCCACACATCGCCCCAGACGATGACTCCCAGCAATCCCAAGCCACGCGTGAGTTGGTGCTGCGCCACCACCTGTGTTGGCGCCATCGGGACTTGGAAGGCGTGATGTCCTACTACCACCCGGACATCCAGTACCACGACTTTTTCCAGAACCGTGTCGTCGGTTCCGCCGAATTGCGCGACTACCTGCAAGCCAGCATGCCCCGCGAGGCCGATGAGGCGATCGAGCACACCGACCGCATCCGCGCCGACGGCGATACCGCGTTCATCCAGTACCGCATTACCTTGCGCGGCGGCCAGGGCCTGGTGTCGTTCCGTACCAGCGAGGCCATCACCGTGCGCGACGGGTTGATCTGGCGGGTCAACGAATACGCCTCCCTGGTGCATGAGCAGCCGGCCCAGGCTGCGCGGCCTTCGGTCAGCCGCCTGGGCCTGTCGCCCCAGCAATTGGGGCATATGGCCAATGACCTGCAGCAGTATTTCGAACACAAGCAACCCTACCTGGACCCTGAATTGGATCTGCAGCGGGTTGCCAAGGAGTGTGGCTACAGCCGCAATCAGATTTCCTACCTGCTGAACCAAGTGCTGGGACAAAGCTTCTATCGCTATGTGAACCAGGCGAGGCTCCAGCATTTGCTGGCCGCATTGGACAGGGCCACTGCGCCGATCAAGGTTGACGACCTGGCGTTTGCCGCCGGCTTCAACTCGCTGTCGGCGTTCTACAGCGCCTTCCGCCAGCACACAGGCCAATCGCCCAAGGCCTACGTCAAACAAATTTCCCTGCGTGCACGCGCGCAAGACAGTCCTTAACGCCGCGCTCTAGGATCGCCCCTATCGAAACGAGGTAGGGGAACCTGGCATGCCGGCATGGCGCACTATCAGTTTATGGATGGACCAACTGGACGACCCGCTGCACGCGCGGCCCGCCCTGGAGCATGACCTGGACGTCGACGTGGCCATTATCGGCGCCGGTTACACCGGGCTGTGGACCGCTTACTACCTGAAACGCCAGGCCCCTGAGCTGAAAATCGCCATCGTCGAAGCGCAGACTGCCGGTTTCGGCGCCTCCGGCCGCAACGGTGGCTGGCTGATGGGCAACCTGCTGGGTGAGGACCGCTTGCTCGCCGGCTTGAACCCTGAACAACGGCGCGCCTCGTTTGACCTGTTGCACGCCATCCCTGACGAAGTCGCCCAAGTGCTGGCGCGTGAAGGCATCGACTGCGATTACCGCAAGGGCGGCGCCCTATACTGCGCGGCGCGTTACCCCGAGCAGGAAGGCAGCCTGCGCCGCTATCTGGACACACTCTACGCTCAGGGCCTGACCGAAGCCGACTACCGCTGGCTCGGCCCGCAGCAACTGGCCGAACAGGTCCGCATCGCCAAGCCCTACGGCGGCATTTATGCGCCCCACGTCGCGACCATCAACCCGGCCAAGCTGGTGCGCGGCCTGGCGCGGGTGGTTGAGCGCCTGGGCGTGACCCTTTACGAAAACAGCCCGGTCACCCACTGGCAGTCCGGCAGCCTGCGCACCGCCAAGGCCACTGTCCGGGCCGCCTGGGTGGTGCCGGCGGTGGAGGGCTACGCCAACACCTTGCCACTGCTGGGTCGCTACCAACTGCCGGTGCAAAGCCTGATCGTCGCCACGGAGCCCTTGCCGGCCAGTACCTGGGATGAGATCGGCCTGAGCCACGGCCAGGCCTTTGGCGAAAGCAGTCGCCAGGTCACCTACGGCCAGCGCACGGCGGACAACCGCCTGGTGTTCGGTGCGCGCGGCGGCTACCAGTTCGCCGGGAAACTGCGCCACAACTTCGACTTGACCGACAGCGAGGTGGAACTGCGTCGCTACCTGTTCGGTGAGCTTTTCCCCCAGCTCAAGAACGTGCGGATTACCCATTCCTGGGGCGGCAACCTCGGCATGTCGCGCCAGTTCCGCCCGCACATGCTTTGCGATCACAAGACCGGCATTGCGCTGTCCGGGGGGTATGGCGGGGAGGGCGTCGGCGCCTCCCACCTGGGCGGCCGCACCCTGGCCGACCTGATCCTGGGCCACGACACCCCGCGGGTTCACCAGCCCTGGGTGATTCGCGAACGCGGCCTGGAAGCGCTCAAACCCTGGGAGCCCGAGCCCTGCCGCTGGCTGGGCTACAACGCGATCATTCGCAGTTTTGTCCACGAAGACCAGGTGTTGGCCGACCCCACTACCGCCCCTTGGCGCCGCAAGCTGGCGACCGGCGTGGCCGGGTTCATGGAAGGCTTCATGCACTAAGACGTTTCACTCACACGGGAAAACCCATGAGCATCACTCAATTCAAAGACACGCTGAACGCCCACCTGCCGGACTCGTCGCCCGTCGCGGTGCCCCTGGGTGAGCCCATCGCCGTGGCCTCGACCCTGAGTGTCGAGCGCAGCGACGGCGTCGAGACCGGCATCTGGGAATGCACCCCAGGGCGCTGGCGTCGGCAGATCAAATCCCAGGAGTTTTGCCACTTTATCCAGGGCCGCTGCACCTTCACCCCGGACAACGGTGAAATTGTCCACATACAAGCCGGCGATGCACTGATGTTGCCGGCCAACAGCACCGGCATCTGGGACATCCAGGAGACCGTGCGCAAGACCTACGTATTGATTCTGTAACGCTTTGATCCTTGATCGCCTGCCATAAAAACAGCCCTAAAACCGCCAGGAAATCGAACCATGAAAGCCATTGCCCTGTTGCCCTTGATGTTGGTGGCCTCTGTCAGCCAGGCCGCCGAGACGGTGAAAATCTACAACTGGTCGGACTACATTGCACCGAACACCACCCAGAACTTCCAGAAAGAAACCGGCATCGGTTTCACCTACGACGTGTACGACAGCAATGAAACCCTCGATGGCAAGTTGATGACCGGTAAATCCGGCTACGACGTGGTCTTCCCGTCGAACCATTTCATGGCCCGGCAGATCCAGGGCGGCGCATTGAAGAAGCTCGACAAGCGCCAGTTACCCAACTGGAAGAACCTCAACCCGGTGCTGCTCAAAGCCCTGGAGAACAATGATCCTGGCAATGCCCATGGCTTCCCGTACCTGTGGGGCAGCACCGGCATTGGCTACAACATCGACAAGGTCAAGGCGGTACTGGGCGACAACGCGCCTGTCGATTCCTGGGACTTAATCTTCAAGCCCGAGAACATGGCCAAGCTGCAGAAGTGCGGGGTGGCGATTCTGGATAACGGCCCCGAACTGTTACCGGCCGCACTCAACTACCTGGGTTTGCCGCACCACAGCAAAAAGGCTGAGGATTATAAGAAGGCGCAAGACCTGTTGATGAACGTGCGACCCTACGTGGCGTACTTCCACTCCTCGAAATACACCGCAGACCTGGCCAACGGCGACATCTGCGTGGCGGTCGGCTTCTCCGGCGACATCCTGCAGGCTGAAAGCCGTGCCAAGGAAGCCAAGAATGGCGTGAACATCGGCTACAACATTCCCAAGGAAGGCGCCGCGATCTGGTTCGACATGGTGGCCATGCCTGCCGACGCGCCTAATGAGAAAGCCGGCTATGCGTTCATGAACTACCTGCTACGCCCGGAAGTGATGGCCGACATCACCAACTACGTGCACTACGCCAACGGCAACCAGGCCGCCGACAGCCTGGTAGACCCGGCGATCAAGGCCGACACCAAGATCTACCCAAGCCCCGAGATGATGGGCAAGCTGTTCGCACTGGAAGCCATGCCACTGAATATCGACCGCGTGCGCACGCGGGTGTGGAACACCATTCGCACCGGCCGCTGAGGCCTGATGTAAACGGACCGCTGTTGGGGTGAGCCCGCTTGTTGTGGTTAGCCGGCTTGGTGTGGTGAACCCGTTTGTTGTGGTGAGCGGGCTTGCCCCGCGCTGGGGCGCGAAGCGGCCCCAATAAGGTCGCCGCGGTTATCCAGATAAACCGCGGTGCTTGGCCTTGGGGCTGCTTCGCAGCCCAGCGCGGGGCAAGCCCGCTCACCACACGAAGCCCATTCACCACACCAAGCCGGATCACTACACCAAGCCGGATCACCACACCAAACCCACTCACCACACCAAGCCCGTTCGACCTACCGGCCCACAAACGGGTCAGGGATTCTCCAGATCATGCCCCAACGACTGGATAAACAACGAAAACAGCTCCGGCTGTGACGAGATATCCAGCTTCGCGTACAAGTGCCGACGGTGCACTTTCACGGTGTCCGGCGAGATATTCAGGCGTTCGGCCATGGCCTTGGACGAGAACCCGCGCAGCACCAGGCGGGCGATTTCCAGTTCGCGGTCCGAGAGCACGCCACAGCCGAACTGGCTCAATGCATCCCTGATCTGGCTGTCCATCGCCGGTGCTCGCTGGGTGCTTTGCTGCCAGTGCTGTTGCATCAGCGGTAATACCCAGGCGGCCATGGTTGTCATCAGCCCGGTCTCTTCAACACTGAAGCGCCGCTGCCTGCCCAATGACAGCGACAACGTCCCCGCGCCGGGCAATTGCAGAATCAATTGCACCTCGTCCTCCAGCACGTTGTCGTGGAAGTAATTGAGGAAGTACTCACTCTGGCGGAAATGATCCGGCGCCACTTCCTCCAGGCGGTACACGCCGCTGGCGTAACCCTCGCGACACGCCTGGAAAAACGGGTCGAGCAAATACAAGCCATTGAGGTACACCAGCATCGACGCCGGTTTGCTGCTGGGTTGGGCGTCGTATTCTTCCAGGGCCTGGGGCGGTCCTTCCAGGGGGTAGAAGATCGCCAGGGCGTTATCGAAAGGCAGGCACTGGTGCAACAGCAGCACCAGCTGTTTCCAGAAACGCTCGGTGCCGATGTGTGCGACGGTGCGGCCCAGGCCGGCGTGCATCCCAACCTCCCGAAACAGGCTCATGTGACAGGCTCCCGCCAGCAAAAGATCGGGCAAGGGTTCGGCTTTTGCCGGGTCGCGTCAAGGGGAGTACGCCAATAGGGGAATTGGCGGGCATAGGCCCAATGTTTATCTTCGCCATCATTGAGCGGGAAACATATCCCGTGACTCTCAGACTTTTCGTATCTGCCTCACACCAAGAACAACGAAAGAGGATAACGATATGAGCACTTCCCCCACGCCCAACAGCGTGCTGAAACCCACCTTGAGTGTCTTCGATGTAGTGGCCATCACCGTGTCGGCGGTGACGCCGGCCAGTTCCGTATTCGTGATCGCGCCCTTTGCCATCCAGCAGGCCGGCAGCGGCGTGTTCCTGGCGTTTGTGATGGCCGGGTTGCTCGCACTGATGTTTGCCTTTTGTTACGCCGAACTCGGCCGCGCCCACAACAGCGCAGGGGGTGAGTATGTGTACGCCAAGCGCGTGTTCGGTGGCATGGCGGGCTATGCGACGTTTCTGACGGTGCTGGTGATGTTGCTGTTTATCCCACCGGTACTGGCCACCGGCGCGGCGACCTACCTGAATAACGCCCTCGGCACCCGGTTCGACTCGCAGACCGTCGCCTTGGTGATCGTCGTGTGCAGTTACGCCCTGGGCATCCTCAATATCAAACTCAATGCCTGGATCACCGGTACCTGCCTGTTGCTGGAAATCGCCGCGTTGCTGGTGATCGTGGTGATCGGCTTCGGCAACCCGGTGCAACCGGCCAGCGTGCTGTTCCAACCGCAGATCGTCGAAAACGGCGTGCTGCACCTGGCGCCGTGGGCCCTGGTGATCGGCGCGGTGGGTATCGGCCTGTTTTCCTATAACGGCTATGGCCCGGCGGTGTTGCTGGCCGAAGACATGAAATGCGGCGGCAAAGGCGTGCACAAGGCGGTGCTGTGGTCACTGGGGTTGGTGGTGATCATCGAGCTGGTGCCAATCACCGCACTGTTGATCGGCGCACCGTCCCTGAGCGCGATGATCAGCAGCCCGGACCCCATCGGCTACCTGTTGAGCAGCCATGGCAATGAAACCTTATCACGGCTAGTCAGCGCCGGAATCTTCCTGTCGGTGTTCAACGCGATTGTGGCGATCGTGATCCAGATCGGCCGCGTGGTGTTCAGCAGCGGGCGCGATGCGCTGTGGACGCCGAGCATCAACACGCTGTTCACACGCATTCACCCACGCTGGGATTCGCCCTGGTTGGCTACGCTGTTCCTGGCGATTCCTTCGGCGCTGCTGAGTTTCAGCTCCAACCTGGCCGACCTGACCTCATTCAGCGTGCTGCTGATCATGCTGGTGTACCTGATGGTGGCGTTGAGCGCCTTGATGAGCCGGGTATTGCTGCGTGATCGCGAGCATCCCTATCGCATGCCGCTGTGGCCGTTGCCGGCGGTGCTCGCGGTACTCGGCGCCGGTTACCTGTTGGTCACCCTGGTGGCCGCCGCTTCGGTGCGGGACATCATGATCATCATCGGCCTGCTGGCGCTGTCGGTGATCCTGTATTGCATCAGTGGCCGGTCGAGTCCGGTCTTCCAGAAATTGTAAGGAGTGGTTATGCGCGCACGTCAATTGGGGGTTACGTTAGGGCTGGGCACGCCTGGAGAATGGAACGCCATCACCGATGTGCCCGGTGTGCGGGTTGGCCACAGCACGCTGAACACACGTATCGATGGCAAGCACGTGCGCACCGGCGTCAGCGTGATCCAGCCGCGTGCAGGGGAGTCACGCCAACAACCGTGCTTTGCCGGGTACCACGTGCTCAATGGCAACGGTGATGCCACCGGCCTTGAATGGGTCAGCGAGGCGGGGTTGCTGACCACGCCGCTGGCCATCACCAATACCCACAGCATCGGCATGGTGCGCGACAGCCTGATCGCCCTTGAGCGCGAGCGCCTGGCGGACCCGGCGGTGTACTGGTGCATGCCGGTGGTGATGGAGACCTATGACGGCCTGCTCAACGATATCTGGGGCCAGCACGTGGGCCCCGAGCATGTGCGCGAAGCCGTGGACAACGCCGCCACCGGTCCGGTGCAGGAAGGCGCGGTCGGGGGCGGCACCGGCATGATCTGCCATGAGTTCAAGGGCGGCATCGGCACCGCATCGCGGCGCTTATCGGCGGAGCAGGGCGGTTGGACCGTCGGCGTGCTGGTGCAGGCCAACCATGGCAAGCGCCAGGAACTGCGGGTGGATGGCTACCCGGTGGGGCGCCGGTTGATGGACATTCCGTCGCCCTTCGCCGAGCAAGGCACGCCGGGCATGGGCTCGATCGTGGTGATCCTCGCCACCGATGCGCCGCTGTTGCCGCACCAATGCCAGCGCCTGGCGCAACGCGCGTCGATCGGTATTGCGCGTACCGGCGGCGGTACCGAGGATTCCAGCGGTGACCTGTTCCTGGCCTTTGCCACCGGCAACCAGGATTTGCCAGCGGCGGATTACGGACGCAAGGGCCTGCCTTTCAGCAGCGCGTTGCAGATGGTCAACAACGACCATATTTCGCCGCTGTTCAGCGCCGCGGCCGAGGCTGTGGAAGAGGCAATCATCAATGCGATCCTGGCCGGAGAGGACATGCTCACCGATCAAGGTGTGCTGGTACCCGGCCTGAGCGGTGACACGCTGTTGTCGGTATTACACAAAACAGGCTGGAGGGTGTCCCGGTAATAGGGGGCACGCGAAGTTATTAATACAAGTAATGGCCGTTTAATGTTGCTAATGACACCCTGGCAATATAATGGATCCAATTATTAACAGCGCCAGACAACTTAGGCCGCGTTAGCGCTATTTAATATTTAAATAACCCAAGGTTGTTTTTGTCGGACAAAGTCAACCCCGCCCAACAAACACGGCGCGCAAATTACTTAAGTTGTTTGCGCGCCCGAATCTAATGCTGGAAAAGATGTAGACGAAAGATTTCAAGTTGTGTCAGTTTTCTTACGCCTTCAAAAGAGGCGAGTGATAGGACGATCTCGCCCGCGGGGTGCCTATCGATCAAAGACTGAAGCACTTGCAAACAAGGAAGTACGTTTATGTCAAAAGTAAAAGACAAGGCTATCGTGTCGGCGGCGCAAGCCAGCACCGCTTACTCGCAAATCGATAGCTTCAGCCATCTGTATGACCGTGGCGGCAACCTCACGATCAATGGCAAACCCTCCTACACCGTTGACCAGGCAGCCACCCAGCTGCTGCGCGACGGCGCCGCGTACCGGGACTTTGACGGCAACGGCAAGATCGACCTGACCTACACGTTCCTGACCTCGGCCTCTTCGAGCACCATGAACAAACATGGCATCTCGGGTTTCAGCCAGTTCAACGCACAGCAGAAAGCACAGGCCGTATTGGCCATGCAGTCCTGGGCGGACGTGGCCAACATCACCTTCACCGAGAAAGCCAGTGGCGGTGACGCCCACATGACGTTCGGCAACTACAGCGGCGGCCAGGACGGCGCGGCGGCCTTCGCCTACCTGCCCGGCACCGGTGCAGGCTACGACGGCACGTCGTGGTACCTGACCAACAACAGCTACACGCCGAACAAAACCCCGGACCTGAACAACTACGGCCGGCAGACCCTGACCCACGAAATCGGTCATACCTTGGGCCTGGCCCACCCGGGCGACTACAACGCCGGGAATGGCAACCCAACCTACAACGACGCGACCTATGGACAGGACACGCGCGGCTACAGCCTCATGAGCTACTGGAGCGAAAGCAACACCAACCAGAACTTCAGCAAAGGCGGGGTCGAGGCCTACGCGTCCGGCCCGCTGATCGACGACATCGCGGCGATCCAGAAGCTCTACGGCGCCAACTACAACACCCGCGCCGGTGACACCACCTACGGCTTCAACTCCAACACCGGGCGTGATTTCCTCAGCGCCAAGTCGAATGCCGACAAGCTGGTGTTCTCGGTGTGGGACGGTGGTGGCAACGACACCCTGGACTTCTCCGGCTTCACCCAGAACCAGAAGATCAACCTCAATGAAGCCTCATTCTCCGACGTTGGCGGCCTGGTGGGCAACGTGTCCATCGCCAAGGGCGTGACCATCGAGAACGCCTTCGGTGGTGCGGGCAATGACCTGATCATCGGGAACAACGCGGCCAACATCATCAAAGGTGGCGCCGGCAACGACCTCATCTACGGCGGTGGCGGTGCGGACCAGCTGTGGGGCGGCGCGGGCAACGACACCTTTGTGTTCGGTGCCAGTTCCGACTCCAAGCCTGGGGCGTCTGACAAGATCTTTGACTTTACCTCGGGTTCGGACAAGATCGACCTGTCCGGCATCACCAAGGGTGCAGGCCTGACCTTCGTCAATGCCTTCACCGGGCATGCCGGCGACGCGGTACTGACCTACGCCGCAGGCACCAACCTGGGCACCTTGGCAGTGGACTTCTCCGGTCACGGCGTGGCGGACTTCCTCGTCACCACCGTTGGCCAGGCTGCGGTCAGCGACATCGTGGCGTGATGCACGGGCGCGGCGCTTCGGCGCCGCGCTTTACGGATGGAGCATGAAGATGCAGCGTTTTTTCAATAGGATCGCCTGCGTATTGCAGGTGATGTTCGTGTCGGCAGGAGCCCACGCAATGGCGAGCAGTCTTGTATTACCCACCACCGCCCAGTTGGCAGGGCATTGGCAGTTGCACCAGCAGGACCAGGTGTGCGCGCTGGACCTGCTGGAGCAGGCCAACGCGTTGGGCGGCGACGTGGCGTGTGTCGAACAATGGTTGGGCGCCAAGCCCCTGACCTGGACGCCAACGCCGGACGGCATCTGGCTGATGAACGCCGAAGGCAGTGGCATTACCCACCTTAACCGGCAAAAAGAAGGCGAATATAAAGGACGCACGCCCACCGGCCTTGAAGTGGTATTGCAACGTACACCTTAGTTGCCGTTTTAAACCGATCACTTGATTTTATTAGTTGACCGCTCCGTCATTTGGGGTCGGGGCAACTATTGCGCGCAATTTGCTTCAAGGAAGATTAGAAACCATGGCGAAGTCCCATGCCGTCGCGCCGTTATTCAAGGCGCTGGGTGAATACAAGAGCATTTTGATCAGCGTCGGTTGTTTTACCGCCTTGATTAACCTGCTGATGCTGGTGCCGTCCATTTACATGCTGCAAGTGTATGACCGCGTGCTGTCCTCCCAGAATGAAACCACCCTGGTGATGTTGACGCTGATGGTCGTGGGCTTCTTTGCCTTTATTGGCCTGCTGGAGGTGATCCGCAGTTTTATCGTGATCCGTATTGGCAGCCAGTTGGAGCGGCGCTTCAACTTGCGTGTGTACAAGGCCGCATTTGAACGCAACCTGCAACGCGGCCAGGGGCATGCCGGGCAATCCCTGGGCGATTTGACGCATATCCGCCAATTCATCACGGGGCCTGCGCTGTTCGCATTTTTCGATGCGCCGTGGTTCCCCCTCTACCTGTTTGTGATCTTCCTGTTCAACGTGTGGCTGGGCGTGTTGGCCACGGCCGGTGCCGTGCTGCTGATCGGCCTGGCGTGCCTGAATGAATACCTGACAAAAAAGCCGTTGGGCGAGGCCAGCGGTTACTCCCAGCAATCTACGCAACTGGCCACCAGCCATTTGCACAACGCCGAGACCATCCAGGCCATGGGCATGCTGGGCGCGTTGCGCACGCGCTGGTTTGCCGTGCATTCGCAGTTTCTCGGCTTGCAGAACACCGCCAGCGATACCGGCTCGGTGATCACCTCCCTGAGCAAATCCCTGCGCCTGTGCCTGCAATCTTTGGTGCTGGGGCTGGGGGCGCTGTTGGTGATCAAGGGCGATATGACCGCCGGGATGATGATCGCCGGCTCGATCCTGATGGGCCGCGTACTCAGCCCCATCGACCAGTTGATTGCGGTATGGAAGCAATGGAGTTCGGCCAAATTGGCCTACCAGCAGCTGGATGACTTACTGCGCGAGTTTCCACCGGACGTGGAGCAGATGAAGCTGCCGGCGCCCAAAGGGCAGGTGAGTTTCGAACAGGTCAGTGCCGGCCCGCCGGGGCGGCGCGTGGCGACCCTGCATCAAGTCAGCTTCAATCTGGGGGCTGGTGAAGTGCTCGGTGTGCTGGGTGCGTCGGGCTCCGGCAAATCCACCCTGGCGCGTGTGCTGGTGGGGGTGTGGCCGACGCTGGCGGGCACCGTACGCCTGGATGGCGCGGACATTCACCGCTGGGACCGCGACGACCTCGGCCCGCACATCGGTTACCTGCCCCAGGACATCGAGCTGTTCAGCGGCAGCATTGCCGACAACATCGCGCGCTTTCGCGAAGCCGACCCCGATCAGGTGGTGCGTGCCGCGCAGCAGGCCGGCGTGCATGAACTGATCCTGCGCTTGCCGCAGGGCTACGACACGGTACTGGGCGACAACGGCGGCGGCCTGTCCGGCGGCCAGAAACAACGGGTAGCTCTGGCACGCGCGCTGTATGGCGGGCCACGCCTGATCGTGCTGGATGAGCCCAATTCCAACCTCGATACGGTCGGTGAAGCCGCCTTGGCCAGCGCCATCGTGCAGATGAAAGCCCAGGGCAGCAGCGTGGTGCTGGTGACCCACCGTTCTTCGGCGTTGGCCCAGGCCGACAAGCTGTTGGTGCTCAACGATGGGCATTTGCAAGCCTTCGGGCCCAGCCAAGACGTGCTGCGCGCGTTGTCCGGTCAGCAGGAAGCGCCGAAGGAGAAACCCGGCGTGAGTTTCAGTCGTCAGTATCAAGCCGGAAGGAATCCAGGCGCATGAGCAGCATCACTGTTGAACCCCGCTTCAAAGAGCGCGACGCCACGTTTTTTACGCGCATGGGCTGGCTGCTGACGCTGGTCGGTGCCGGCGGGTTTTTCCTGTGGGCCAGCCTGGCGCCGCTGGACCAGGGCATTCCGGTACAAGGCACGGTCGTGGTGTCGGGCAAGCGCAAGGCGGTGCAAACTTTAAGCCCCGGCGTGGTCAGCCGGATTCTGGTGAAGGAGGGCGAGCATGTGAAACAGGGCCAGCCGCTGTTTCGCCTCGACAAGACCCAGCACCAGGCCGACGTGCAGTCCCTGCAAGCCCAGTACCGCATGGCCTGGGCCAGCGTGGCGCGCTGGCAGAGCGAGCGTGACAACCACGCCAGCATCCGCTTTCCCGCTGAGCTGAGCGCCAATCCCGACCCGGCCCTGGCGTTGGTGCTGGAAGGCCAGCGCCAACTGTTCAGCAGCCGTCGCGAAGCCTTTGCCCGTGAGCAAGCCGGCATCCGTGCCAACATCGACGGTGCCTCCGCGCAATTGGGCGGCATGCGACGTGCGCGCAGCGATCTGACCGCCCAGGCCCAATCCCTGCGCGACCAACTGAGCAACCTGCAACCCTTGGCCGACAACGGCTACATCCCGCGCAACCGGTTGATGGAGTACCAGCGGCAGTTGTCCCAGGTGCAACAGGACCTGGCGCAGAACAGCGGTGAAAGTGGCCGCGTCGAGCAGGGCATTCTTGAGTCGCGGCTGAAATTGCAGCAGCACAGTGAGGAGTACCAGAAGGAAGTGCGCAGCCAGTTGGCCGACGCGCAACTGCGCAGCCTGACCCTGGAGCAGCAGCTCACCTCGGCCGGGTTTGACCTGCAACACAGCGAGATCAACGCCCCGGCCGATGGCATTGCAGTGAACCTCAGCGTGCACACCGAGGGCGCGGTGGTGCGCGCCGGTGAAACCCTGCTGGAAATCGTGCCCCAGGGCACGCGCCTGGAAGTCGAAGGGCATTTGCCGGTGCACCTGGTGGACAAGGTCGGCACGCACCTGCCGGTCGATATCCTCTTCACCGCCTTCAACCAGAGCCGCACACCCCGCGTGCCGGGGGAGGTCAGCCTGATTTCCGCCGATCAGATGCTCGATGAAAAAACCGGCGCGCCCTATTACGTGCTGCGCACGACGGTCAGCGACGCCGCGCTGGAAAAACTCCACGGCCTGGTGATCAAGCCGGGCATGCCTGCCGAGATGTTCGTGCGCACCGGCGAGCGCTCCTTGCTCAATTACCTGTTCAAGCCGCTGCTCGACCGCGCCGGCTCGGCGTTGACCGAGGAATGAACATGAAGCACGTGTTTATCGCCTTGCTGTTGACCTGCGCCAATGCCCAGGCCGCCATGGGCCCGTTCGATGTGTACGAACAGGCCTTGCGTAACGACCCGGTATTCCTCGGCGCCCTCAAGGAACGCGACGCCGGCCTGGAAAACCGCGCCATCGGCCGCGCCGGCCTGCTGCCCAAGCTGTCCTACAACTACAACAAGGGCCGCAACAACTCCCAGGCCACTCTGCCGGACGGACGTGGCGGTAACTATCACGACGACCGCAACTACAACAGTTACGGCTCGACCTTCAGCCTGCAACAGCCGTTGTTTGATTACGAGGCCTACGCCAACTACCGCAAAGGCGTGGCCCAGGCGCTGTTCGCCGATGAAAGCTTTCGTGACAAGAGCCAGGCGCTGCTGGTGCGCGTGCTGACCTATTACACCCAAGCGTTGTTTGCCCAGGACCAGATCGACATCGCCCGTGCGAAGAAGAAGGCGTTCGAGCAACAGTTCCAGCAGAACCGGCATTTGTTCCAGCAAGGCGAGGGCACCCGCACGGACATTCTGGAAGCCGAATCGCGCTACGAACTGGCCACGGCCGAAGAAATCCAGGCGCTGGATGAGCAGGACGCGTCCTTGCGGGAGCTGGGCGCCTTGATTGGCGTACAGAGCGTCAACATCGACGACCTGGCGCCGCTGAACCAGGGCTTTGCCGCGTTCGCCCTGACCCCGGCCAACTACGACACCTGGCATGAACTGGCGATCAGCAACAACCCCACGCTGGCCTCCCAGCGCCAGGCCCTGGAAGTCGCGCGCTATGAAGTGGAGCGCAACCGCGCCGGGCATCTGCCCAAGGTCACCGCGTATGCCAGCTCGCGCCAGCAGGAGTCCGACAGCGGCAACACTTACAACCAGCGCTACGACACCAACACCATCGGCGTCGAAGTCAGCCTGCCGCTGTATGCCGGTGGCGGCATCTCGGCGTCCACCCGCCAGGCCAGCCGCGCCATGGAGCAGGCCGAGTACGAGCTGGAGGGCAAGACCCGCGAAACCCTGATCGAGCTGCGTCGGCAGTTCAGCGCCTGCCTGTCGGGGGTGAGCAAGTTGCGCGCGTATCAGAAGGCCCTGGCGTCGGCCGAAGCGCTGGTGGTGTCGACCAAGCAGAGCATCCTGGGCGGTGAGCGGGTCAACCTTGATGCGCTGAACGCCGAGCAGCAGCTCTACAGCACCCGGCGCGACCTGGCCCAGGCGCGCTACGACTACCTGATGGCCTGGACCAAATTGCATTACTACGCCGGCAACTTGCGTGACACCGACCTGGCCAAGGTGGATGAGGCGTTTAGACGTTGATTTTTGGGTGTTAAACAACAATAAGAGAGGACTGGCATGGGTATATTTGACTATAAAAACCTCGGCACCGAGGGCTCCAAGGCGTTGTTCGCGGATGCGATGGCGATCACGTTGTACACCTATCACAACCTGGATAACGGCTTTGCCGTGGGTTACCAACACAATGGCCTGGGGTTGGGCCTACCGGCCACGCTGGTCGGTGCATTGCTCGGCAGCACTGATTCCCAGGGCGTTATCCCCGGCTTACCGTGGAATCCGGATTCAGAGAAAGCCGCCCTGGACGCGGTGCAAAAGGCCGGCTGGACGCCGATCAGCGCCAGCACCCTGGGCTACGGCGGCAAGGTCGATGCACGAGGCACGTTCTTCGGCGAGAAGGCAGGCTACACCACGGCCCAGGTCGAGGTGCTGGGCAAGTACGATGACGCCGGCAAACTCCTGGAAATCGGCATCGGCTTTCGCGGCACCTCGGGGCCGCGGGAAACCCTGATCAGCGACTCCATCGGCGACCTGGTCAGCGATCTGCTGGCGGCGCTGGGGCCCAAGGATTACGCGAAGAATTACGCCGGCGAAGCCTTTGGCGGCTTGCTCAAGAACGTCGCCGACTACGCCAGCGCCCATGGCCTGAGTGGCAAGGACGTGCTGGTCAGCGGGCATAGCCTTGGGGGCCTCGCGGTCAACAGCCTGGCGGACCTGAGCGGTAACAAGTGGGGCGGCTTCTACAAGGACGCCCACTACGTGGCCTACGCGTCGCCGACCCAGAGTGCCGGCGACAAGGTGCTCAATATCGGCTACGAGAACGACCCGGTATTCCGTGCGCTGGATGGCTCGTCCTTCAACCTGTCGTCCCTGGGCGTGCACGACAAACCCCATGAGTCGACCACCGATAACATCGTCAGCTTCAACGACCACTACGCCTCGACGCTGTGGAACGTGCTGCCGTTTTCCATCGCCAACCTGCCGACCTGGCTCTCGCACCTGCCCACCGGGTATGGCGATGGCATGACACGGATTCTCGAGTCAGGGTTCTACGAGCAGATGAGCCGCGACTCCACCGTGATTGTCGCCAACCTGTCAGACCCGGCGCGGGCCAACACCTGGGTGCAGGACCTCAACCGCAATGCCGAGCCGCACAAAGGCAATACCTTCATCATCGGCAGTGACGGCGACGACCTGATCCAAGGAGGGAAGGGCGTGGATTTTATCGAGGGCGGGAAGGGCAACGACACCCTCCGTGATAACAGCGGGCATAACACTTTTCTGTTCAGCGGACATTTCGGGCAAGACCGGGTGATTGGCTATCAATCGACGGACAAGCTGGTGTTCAAGGATCTGCAGGGGAGTGTGGATTACCGGGAGCACGGAGGCGATACGGTGATCAGTGTGGGGGGCGATTCGGTGACGTTGGTCGGGGTGAGTGGAGGGTTGGGCGAGGTGGTGATCGGCTAGGACTGAAATGCAGTTGAAAAAGGTGGGAGGGGGCTTGCTCCCGATTGCGGTGGAGCAGCCAACGCATTTATCGACGGGTACACCGCCATCGGGGGCAAGCCCCCTCCCACATTTGATAGGTTTCGGCTTTGGGAATCAGTCTTCCTTGCGCACGGTGGCGACGTCGTCGGCCTTCACCCGTACACGTTTGCCGGCGATATCGGTGAATTCGTAAAAACCGTCGGCGGTCTTGGTTTTTGGGGTGTCCTTGGTCAAATACTGCGTGCCATTTTGCATCGTCACTACGGTTTGCGTCGCGCAACCGGCCAATACCAGAAAAGTGAGTGCAACCAGCGGCAGACCCAAATTCTTCATGTTCATAACCCTTACCTTAACCGTGAAAGTCCCACGCCAGAGGCCGTGGGCGACAAATGTTACGCCATCGACTTCAGCATCTGATCACTTTTATGTAAAAAGTTGCAGGCGCCATTTATCTATTACCGATTGCAACCGGGCCTTTGCGACGGCACTCTGTATGCATAACCAGTATTTGATCGCTGCACGCCATGGCCAATCCCCTCGAAGAACCGCTCTATTACCTGCATAACTTCCGCCAAGTCCTGCATTGGCTGGGGCAACGCTATGCGGATCTGCTCGACCCGGACGAAGAGCATTTCATTCAGCAATTTGACAGGTTGCCGCAAGCGTCCCAGGCCTTATTGGTGCGCATGGTGATGCGCAAGGGCGTGCATTTTCGTGCGGGCAAGCTCAACTATGTGGAGATCGGTTGCACCCAGGCCGCTGCCGGGCCATTGCTGGAGCTGGGCTGGGTTGACGACGAATGCCTGCTGGCCTTTGACGCGTTGTTCGCCTTGCTGCAAAAAGGCGAGATTCTCGCTGCATTCAAGCCTTGGATCGAACAACCCAAAGCCAAGAAAACCGATTGGCTGGAAGGGTTGTCGGCGCATTTCACCGACAATCGCTGCTTTGCCCACTGGTGCCCCGACCTTGCCGACACGTTGTACAGCCTCACCGTGATGGACCTGTGCGATCGTCTGCGCCTGATGTTCTTCGGCAACCTGCATCAGGACTGGTCCGAGTTCGTGCTGGCTGACCTGGGCATCTACACCTACGAAAAAGTCGAGTTCTGCGCCGAATCCCGTGGCTTGCGCAGCCGTGATGACGTGCAGGGTTTTCTGTTCCTGCACCAGTGCCAGCAGGCGTTTGAAACCGGTGCGGCGCTGGAGGAGGTATTGGCCCAGGTCGCCACATTGAACACCGACAATCCCTGGCTGGAAAAACGGCGGGCCAAGCTGTTGTTCCAAGTGGGTCAATATTGCGAGCGCACTGCCGAATTGGCGCTGGCGGAACAGATTTATTGCGCCTGCGCCTACCCCGGCGCCCGCTCACGCTTGATCCGTGTGCTGGAGCGCCAGGAGCACTACGTGCAAGCCATGGCCCTGGCGAACGCCGCCCAACAGGCCCCGGAAAGCGCCGCCGAGCAGCAGCACTTGCTGCGTGTGGTGCCACGCCTGCGGCGCAAACTGGGCGAGCCGGCCTTGCCCAAGGTCAAGCCACGGCCGGTCACGCGCTTGGACTTGGCGCTCGCGCTACCGGACCCGCTGATGTCGGTGGAGTATTGCGTGCAGGCTCACCTCAGCGAGCCCGATGGGCCGGTGCACTATGTTGAAAACGGCCTGATCAACTCGCTGTTCGGCCTGTTGTGCTGGGACGTGATCTTTGCGCCGCTGCCGGGTTCGTTTTTCCACCCGTTCCAGCGTGGGCCGGCGGATCTGCACAGTGAAGACTTCCACCTGCGGCGCGCGCCGCTGTTCGCCGCGTGTTTCGAACAATTGCAGGACGAGCGCTACAAAACCACCATCCGCCAACGCTACAGCGAAAAATGGGGGATCCAGTCGCCCTTCGTGTTCTGGAACCTGCTCAGCGCAGAACTGCTGGAGCAGGCCCTGGCCTGCCTGCCCGCCGAACACCTGCGCTACTGGTTTGAACGGCTGCTACTGGACATCCGCGCCAACCGCGCCGGCATGCCGGACCTGATCCAGTTCTGGCCCGCGCAGAAGACCTACCGCATGATCGAGGTCAAGGGCCCCGGCGATCGCCTGCAAGACAACCAGCTGCGCTGGCTGGAGTTCTGCGGTGAATACCAGATGCCGGTGACGGTCTGCTATGTGCGCTGGGCAGCGTCCGCTTGAGTTACAACGTTGCCGTGCGTGCACTGTGTGAGTTCACCGCCAAGGTCGGTGACCTGGACCTGCGCTTCACGCCGTCGCCCAGCGCCCAGGAAGGCATTGTCGGCCACCGCACCGTCGCCTCGCGGCGCAGCCCGCACTACCAGAATGAAGTGGCGCTCGAAGGTGAGTACCAGCAACTCAAGGTGCGGGGCAGGGCGGACGGCTACGACCCGGACGCCAACCGCCTGGAAGAAGTGAAAACCTATCGCGGCGACCTCGACGCCCAACCCGCCAACCACCGGCAACTGCATTGGGCCCAGGTCAAAGTGTACGGCTGGTTGATGTGCCAGAAACTCGGCCTCTCGCAGATCGACCTGGCGCTGGTGTACTTCGACATCGTCGGCGAGGGCGAGACGGTGCTCAACCAACACTTCCACGCCAGCGAACTGGAGCCGTTCTTCAACCAGCAATGCGCGCTGTTCCTCGGTTGGGCCCAGCAGGAAATGGCGCACCGCGAAGCGCGCAACAGGGCCGCGCAGGCCCTGGCGTTTCCCCATGCCGGTTTTCGTCCTGGCCAGCGCTCGCTTGCTGAATCGGTGTACAAGGCCGTCAGTACCGGCCGCTGCCTGATGGCCCAGGCGCCTACCGGCATCGGCAAGACCATCGGCACGATTTTCCCGTTGCTCAAGGCCCTGGCGCCGCAGCAACTGGACACGCTGTTCTTCCTCACCGCCAAGACCCCCGGCCGCAAGCTCGCCCTGGACGCCGCCCACGTGCTGCACACCAGCAGCCCCGAGCTGCAATTGCGCGTCCTGGAACTGGTGGCGCGGGACAAAGCCTGCGAGCACCTGGACAATGCCTGTCACGGCGACGCCTGCCCCTTGGCCAAGGGTTTCTACGATCGCTTGCCCGCCGCGCGCATCGCCGCGTCCAAGGTGCGCCTGCTGGACCAGCGCAACCTGCGCGACGTGGCCCTGGCCCATGACATCTGTCCCTATTACCTGAGCCAGGAAATGGCGCGCTGGGCCGACCTGGTGGTCGCTGACTACAACTACTACTTCGATTTTGGCGCCATGCTGTTCGGCCTGGCCCAGCTCAACCAGTGGCGCGCGGCAGTGCTGGTGGACGAGGCGCACAACCTGGTGGAACGGGCCCGCTCGATGTACAGCGCGAGCCTCGACCAATACCACCTCAAGACCCTGCGCGACGTCGCGCCCGAGCCCTTGAAAAAACCCTTGCAGCGCCTCAACCGTGAGTGGAACGCACTGCACAAGGACCAGATCGCGCCGTACCAGGCTTATGCCGCCCGCCCGGAAAAACTGTTGCAGGCCCTGAGCCTGTGCGCCAGCAGCATGGGCGAGTATTTCAATGAGCATCCCGAATCGCTCAGCGGCGACCTGCAAGCCTTCTATTTCGAGGTGCTGCAATTTGCCAAAGTCGCCGAGCTGTTCAACGAACACTTCATTTTCGACATCAGCAAACGCCAGCTCAGCGGCAAACGCAGCAGCTCAACCCTGTGCCTGCGCAACGTGGTGCCCGCCGAGTTCATCCGCCCGCGCTTGACCGCGGCCCGCAGCAGCGTGCTGTTTTCCGCGACCCTGAGCCCCCGTCATTACTACGCGGATTTGCTCGGTTTGCCGGCGGACACGGCCTGGGTCGATGTGGAGTCGCCGTTCAAGGCTGAGCAATTGCAGGTGCGCATCGTCGATGCGGTCTCCACGCGTTTCGTGCATCGCCACGCCTCTTTGGAACCTATCGTTGAACTGATCGCCCGCCAATACACCGGGCAGCCTGGCAACTACCTGGCGTTCTTCTCAAGCTTCGATTACCTGCAGCAGGTGGCGCAGTTGCTGGCCGAGCGACACCCGCAGATCACACTCTGGCAACAGTCACGCGGCATGGCCGAGGCCGAGCGCCAGGCGTTCCTCGACCAATTCACCGAACACAGCCAGGGTGTCGGCTTTGCCGTGCTCGGCGGCGCCTTTGGTGAAGGCATCGACCTGCCCGGCGCCCGTTTGATCGGCGCCTTCATCGCCACCCTCGGGTTGCCCCAACTCAACCCGGTCAATGAACAGATGAAACTGCGCATGGGCGCGATCTTCGGTTCAGGCTACGACTACACCTACCTGTACCCCGGCCTTCAGAAAGTGGTGCAGGCAGCGGGCAGGGTCATCCGCAGCCAGCAGGACCGTGGCGTGGTGATGTTGATCGATGACCGCTTCGGCGAAGCGCGGGTACGGCAGTTGTTACCGCGTTGGTGGGCGGTTGCATGAGGCATTCCCGCGATCAATGATGCTGGTGGCGTTGAAAACAATGCCGCACGCTGGGGAAAACCTCGAAAAGGCCATACCAATGAGCGAGCAACTCATCTGCGTCAACGGTATTGAGTTAAGCGTCCACATCGCCGGTCCCGAAGACGGCAAGCCGATCTGGCTGCTTCACGGTTTCCCGGAGTGCTGGCACTCCTGGCGCGAGCAGATTCCCGCGCTGGCGGCCGCGGGCTATCGGGTGTTTGCCCCTGAGATGCGCGGCTACGGCCAGTCAGGTTCGCCGGCCGAGATCGCCGATTATGATCTGCTGACGCTGTGTGGCGATATCCAGCAGGCCATGGACCATTTTGGCCATGCGCAGGTGGTCATGGTCGGCCATGACTGGGGCGCGGTCGTGGCCTGGCACCTGGCGTTGCTCGAACCTGAACGGATCACGCGCTTGATCACGCTGTCGGTGCCGTTTGCCGGGCGCGCACGGCGGCCGGTGATTGAAATCATGCGCGAGCTGTACGCCGACCGCTTCAACTACATCCTGTATTTCCAGGAACCGGGCGTCGCCGAGCAGGAGTTGAACGCCGATATCGAGCGTACCTTGCGCCTGTTCATGCAGGATCAGGATGTGTTTCTGCAAAGCAAACCTGCGAATGCCACGTTGCTTGAGGGTGTTCCGGCACCCGGCGCCTTGCCGCACTGGTGTTCCCAGGCGGATCTGGACGTCTACGTGCACACCTTCGCCGAGCATGGGTTTCGCGGCCCGTTGAACTGGTACCGCAACTTCGAACGCAACTGGCAACGCACCGAAAGCCTGGCCGGCAGGCAGGTGCTGCAACCCACGCTGTTCCTGATCGGCGACCGCGACCCGGTCGGGGTCTTCGAGGCCCACACGCTCAAGCGAATGCCTGAGTCAGTGCCTCACCTTGAGCAGCATGTGCTGCTCAACTGTGGCCACTGGATCCAGAACGAACAAGGGCAGCAGGTCAACGCACTGATGCTCGGGTTTCTAGGGAAAGCGGGGGCTGCTTAGACCACTTCCAGGTATGAGCTGTGTATCGCCCGTGCCAGCTCGCGCACCGTGTCGATGAATTCCGTGAGACGGCTATGCAAACCATCCTCCAGAATCTCATCAATCCCGGTATACCTGAGCCGCGCCTCGAACTCCGCCGCCAACCGCTGCGCCGTGCGCCCATAACTGCCGGGCAGATCCGCCAGGATATGGCTCAATTCCTCGATACACGCATGCAACGAACGCGGCACATCACTGCGCAGCAACAGCAGCTCCGACACCGACCGCGCATTCAATGCATTCGGGTACAGCTCGGTATACGCCTCAAACGACGACAATGCGCGGAGCAGGGCGCTCCACTGGTAATAACCGCGTGCCGACAAGTCGCTGACTTCTTCCGACTCTTCGCCAAACATCTCGTAACGCGCATCCAGTAGGCGCAGGGTGTTGTCCGCGCGCTCGACAAAAGTGCCCAAGCGGATAAACCGATAGGCGTCGTTGCGCATGATTGTCCCGGAGGTCGCCCCACGGAACAGGTGTGAACGCTGCTTGACCCAGTCACAAAAGTGGCTGATGCCATGCCGCGCCAGGCCGCCGGCGGCGATGCTGCGCATCTCCAGCCAGGTAGCGTTGAGGTTTTCCCACATGTCGGCGGTGATGCGCCCGCGTACCGCGTGGGCATTGCCACGTGCAGCGCGCAGGCAGTTGTAGATGCTGGCGGGGTTTTCTTCGTCGAGGGCGAAGAAATGCAACATACGTTCGGCGTCCAGCTGTTTATGACGCTCAAGGTAGCTGTCCAGGGTGCCGCTGCTGAGCAACGACATGGCCAGTTCATCCAGGCCATCGCTGCGCCCGGCCTGGGGCATCAACGACAGCGAGTAACTGACTTCCAGCATGCGCGCCAGGTTCTCGGCACGCTCCAGGTAACGGGACATCCAGTACAGATCTGCGGCGGTTCTACTCAACATACTCAGCCCTCCACCACCCAGGTGTCCTTGGTTCCGCCGCCTTGCGACGAGTTGACGATCAACGAGCCTTCCTTCAGCGCCACGCGGGTGAGACCGCCGGGCACCAGGCGGGTTTCCTTGCCCGAGAGCACAAACGGCCGCAGGTCGATATGCCGTGGGGCGATGCCGTTTTCGACAAAGGTCGGGCAGGTGGACAGGCTCAAGGTCGGTTGGGCGATGTAAGCGTGAGGACGGGCCTTGATGCGCTGGCGGAAGTCCTCGATCTCGGCGGCGGTGGAGGCCGGGCCGACCAGCATGCCGTAGCCGCCGGAGCCCTGGGTTTCCTTGACCACCAGTTCCGGCAAGTGGGCCAGGACGTGAGACAGCTCATCGGGTTTGCGGCACTGGAAAGTGGGTACGTTCTGTAGCACCGGTTCTTCATCCAGGTAGAAACGGATCATTTCCGGCACATAGGGGTAGATCGACTTGTCGTCGGCGACGCCGGTGCCGATGGCATTGGCCAGCACCACATTGCCGGCGCAATAGGCGGCGACCAGGCCGGGCACGCCGAGCATCGATTCGGGGTTGAAGGCCTTGGGGTCAAGGAAGGCGTCGTCGATACGCCGGTAAATCACGTCCACCGGCTTGGGGCCATCGGTGGTGCGCATGAACACCTTGAGGTCGTGCACGAACAGGTCGGCGCCTTCCACCAGCTCCACGCCCATTTCCCGTGCCAGGAACGCATGCTCGAAGAACGCGCTGTTGAAGCGCCCCGGCGTCAGCACCACCACATTGGGGTTGTCCAGGCGGCTTGAGCTTTTAAGGGTCTTGAGCAGCAGGTTGGGGTAGTGGTCCACCGGCGCAATGCGCTGTTTGGCAAACACCTCGGGGAACAGGCGCATCATCATCTTGCGGTCTTCGAGCATGTAGCTCACGCCGCTGGGGGTGCGCAGGTTGTCTTCCAGCACGTAGTAGGTGCCGTCGCCGTCGCGCACCAGGTCCACCCCGGAGATATGCGAGTAGATGTCGCGGTGAAGGTCCAGGCCGACCATCGCCTTCTGGTAGCCCTCGTTGCCCAGCACCTGCTCCGCCGGAATGATCCCGGCCTTGATGATGCGCTGGTCGTGGTAGATGTCGGCGAGGAACATGTTCAGCGCGTTGACGCGCTGGATGCAGCCGCGTTCGATCACGCTCCATTCACTGGCGGGGATGCTGCGCGGGATGATGTCGAAGGGGATCAGGCGCTCGGTGTCTTGTTCGTCGCCATACAGGGTGAAGGTGATCCCGGCGCGGTGAAACAGCAAATCGGCTTCACGGCGACGCTGGGCCAGCAGTTCCGGCGGCGTATTCGCCAGCCAGCGGGAGAAATCCTGATAGTGCGCGCGGCACGCGCCGTTCGCGTCATTCATTTCATCGAAGAAAGATAGAGCCATTCCAGTACCTTGTCAGTGCCGAGGAGAGCTTGGGTGGCACTGCCGCTTAAAAAACCGCATATTTTTATGAGCCCGTGGCCGATGGTGCCAATGGGCCTGGTCCTTACTTTCTTGTGGGGTCGGCTCTGGGTCGGGGGGTAACGAATGCTCCTTTATTCGGGCAGATGAATGGTTTAAGCAATGCCTGTGCCGAAACGCCCAAATTCTGTGTAGTGAGCGGGCTTGCCCCGCGCTGGAGTGCGTAGCGCTCCTGTTTGTTGAGGGCCGCTACGCTGCCCAGCGCGGGGCAAGCCCGCTCACTACAAGAGCCCTGTCTTCCATGGGGCACGCAGTGCTCCGGATTGGTGCGCGAACAAACTTGAACTTCACCTACCCCCGATTCTTCTAATAGGACTCGAACCTGTGTGGAGCACTGTCGTGCCCAGAATCATTCCTTCTCCCAATACGCCGGAAGCGGCGCTGGCCGACCACAGCGAACACAACGCGAAAATCTTCGGCTCACCCAAGGATCGCCTCGATTTCTACCGGCGCGAAATCCAGTACGAAACCACCATTTTGGCCAACCGCACCGACGCCTACCTCACCGCGCAGTCGTTCCTGGTCATCGCCTTTGTGTCCGGCATGGGCAACCTCAACCCGGAATGGGGCAAGCTGTTCACCCTGGTGGTGCCGGTGTTCCTGGTCGCGCTGGGCATTCTCAGCTCCCTTAACGCCTGGCCAGGCATTCGGGCCGCGTACGAGATCATCGACCACTGGCACTACAAGCAAAGCGAACTGCTGCGCAGCGAGCCGGTGATGGGCTTGGCCTACGATGAGTCGCCGCTGTTTTCCGAAATGGAGTCGTCCCACAAGGGCTATCGCAAGTCGTTGCTGTTCTCCATGCGTGCGCCCTGGCTGTTCATGGTGTTCTGGCTGGTGCTGGGGATTTATGCGTTCTATATCCAGGTCGACAATCCGATCCGGTGAGCAATCGGACGGAACTTCGCCGGTCGGCGTAGCGCCTTACCTTCAGGCCCTGCAGATTTCCCTCCGGCCTACCAAGAGGTGACCCATGAGCACGAATAAAGACCCCCAACTCGATAACCGTAATGATCCGGCCATCGACGGCGGCGAACCGGCGCCGGGGACCGCTGCCGACGCGCCCAAGGACCCGGTTCCGGCCAAAGACCCCAAAGCCAAGGAAAACGACTACAGTCCAGACTTCAAGCCCGAGCGCGAGCCTAAGCCTGAAACCGATGCTGATATCGACACCCAAGGCGGTTAGAGGAGACGGTCATGTCAAAAGAACTCGACGAAGAACTCAACGATCCGGGCAATGAAGACCCGGGTTCGTTGATGGACGATGCAGAAGTGCCGCTCAACGATCTGGATGAAGCGGCAAATGTGGGCAATAGCGAGGATCAAGACTGAGGTTTCACCTGGGCACGTCGTTCATACCACGCCAGCATCGGCTGGGTACTCAGGCCATGAACGACGATGCTCAAGGCGATGACGGACAGGGTCAGGTTCACGGCCACCGCGCTGCTGGTGCCGATCAACCCATGATTGAGCGCGTAGAACAGGTAGTAAATGCTGCCGATCCCACGAATCCCGAACCAGCCCATCAGGCCGCGCTGCCTGAGGTCGACCAGACGCCCCCAGGGCATCGCCAGCACGCCTATCGGGCGAATCACACAGAATAATAACGCCGCCACCGGCAACGCGCGCCAATCCCAATGGCTCACCAGCACGATCCCCAGCACCGTCACAAGGAACACCTCCATCGAACGCTCCACCAGGCTGCCGAATGAGAGCATGTCGCCCATCATCACGCCGGCGGCGATCTGGGTCTCTTTCAATTCGCTGACGTCGCCCTGCAGCGCGTGCTCGGGCTCGACTTCCAGGTGACCCACCACCGGCAGCGCAAGGTGCTCGGAGGGTGTCTGCGAACTGCCGGTTGAGCGAAATTCCGCCTGGCGCAGACCAAGCCCTGCCGCGAACACCGACAGGAAGCCATAACCGCCCACCGCTTCGGCCACTACGTAGGCCAGCGCGATCAAGGCGAGCGTCAGGTAGTCATTGGGCGAGAGCGTGCTGTCACTGTGGGTGATGCGCAACCACAGCGTCACCCGGCCAATGCCGCGGCCCATCCAATAGCCGATCAACAAACCGGCCGGTACCGCCCAAACCAGGTTCTTCAGCACCCAACCGCCCAGCCAGTCACCGTCAAAACCGCCGTGCTGCATGAACAGCAGGGCGAAGATCACAAACGGGAAGGCGGTGCCGTCGTTCAAGCCTGCTTCACCGGACAGCCCGAAGCGCAGCGCGTCATAATCCTGGGCGTTATTGACCTGCACCAGTCCCGCCAGCACCGGATCGGTCGGGGCCAGGATCGCCCCCACCAGCAGCGACACGCCCCACGACATTGCAAACAGGTAGTGCAGCGCCAGGCAGAGGCCGAGGATGGTCAGCAGCATCACCGGCCCGGCCATGCCAAATGCGATGCGCCAGAGCCGGTGTTTGAGCGGCAGACGCAGCTTTAAACCGCTGACGAACAGCGAAAACAGCACCGCGACTTCGGTCAGGTGCTCCATCCAGCGCGCGGAATGCTTGATATCCAGGTGCAACAGGTCGACGCCCAGCGGGCCGATCCCTACGCCCAGGAGCAGGCACACCGCCGAGGTCGTGACCGGCATCCAGCGCAGGTAAGAGGAGGTGAGGGCAAGCGTGAGCAATACGGCGCCCAGTACGGCCATCCATAGAATAAAAGTCATCGGACATCTACCGGGCCGTGGTCTGTCCTGGTTTGAGAGCAAGCGTCGCGTGCAGGTTCAATGTGATTGCGCCCACGCCGATTTCACGGCCCCTCTAAGCGCTCCAGCAACAGGCGCTCCAAGGTTTCCACCGGCAACGGCCGGCTGAACAGGTACCCCTGGATCTGATCGCAGCCGGCCTCTTTCAAAAACGCCAACTGCGCCTGGGTTTCCACGCCTTCGGCCACCACCCGCAGGTTGAGACTGTGGGCCAGTTCAATGATGGTGCGGGTGATCGCCGCATCCTGCGGGTTGCTGGTGACTTCGCGGATAAACGCGATGTCGATCTTCAGCGTGTCGATGGGAAACCGCCGCAGGTACGCCAGGCTCGAGTAGCCGGTGCCGAAGTCGTCGATGGAGATTTTCACGCCCATGGTGTGCAAGCGTTGCAGGCTGGCGATGGTGTGCTGGGTGTTTTCCATCAACGACCCTTCCGTCAGTTCCACTTCCAACCAGTGCGGCTCGACCTGGTTTTGCTTGAGCAGGCGCGCGATATCGGCAATCAGGTCGCCTTCGATCAACTGATGACCGGAGACGTTGACCGACACCTCCACCGGGCCAATCGGCCCTTGTTGCCACTCGGCGATCTGTCGGCACACCTGTTCGATCACCCAGCGCCCCACCGGCACGATCAAGCCCAGGCTTTCCAGGATGGGCACGAACACGGCCGGCGACACGGCGCCATAGTCCGGCCGTTCCCAGCGCAGCAACGCCTCGAGGGCGCACAAGCGGCCGCTGGCGAGCTCGACCTTGGGCTGGTAATGCAGGGTGAATTCATGGTGTTCGACGGCCTGGCGCAAGGCATTTTCCAAGTCTTGCCGGGCCAGGTCATGCACGTTCATGCCGGTAGGGCGTTGCGCCAGCTCGCGTGAATGGCTCACCCAGTCGCCGCGCGTCTTGAGCCGTAGCAGGTTACGTACCCGCAACCAGAGCTCGACACGCTCCACGGGTTTGCTGATGAATTCCTCGGCGCCGGCCTCCAGTCCGTTGACCCGTGCACTCGGTTCGCTGAGGGCCGACAACATGATGATCGGAATACCTGCCGTGGTTTCATCACCTTTCAACTGGCTGGCGACTTCGTAGCCGTCCATGCCTGGCATCATGATGTCCAGCAGGATCAGGTCCGGTGGCTGTTGCGCCACCAATTGCAGGGCTTCTTCGCCGCTGCCCGCCGTGAGGGTCTGGTAGCCCTCGTGTTGCAGCAAGGTTTCCAGGAGCTTGCGAACCTGAGGTTCATCATCAACGATCAACAGCGTCGCGGGTTGGCTGGCCATGGAGAGGACTCATATGAGGGGTTTGGTGTGCTGTTGCAGCAAGGTGTCGATCACCTGGTACAGCTCTTTGTAACGCAGCGGCTTGATGATGTAGGCGTCACAGCCGGCCAGCCGGGTTTTTTCACGGTCTTCTTTCATCGCCATGGCCGTCAGGGCGATCACCGGGATATGTGCGGTAAGCGGGTCACCCTTGAGCAGCGCGGTGGCGGCCAGGCCGTCCATGCCCGGCAACTGGATGTCCATCAGGATCAGCGCCGGTTGCTGTTCGCGGGCCAGGGTCAGGCCGGTTTCGGCATCGGGCGCCCACAGCACGGCGTGACCTGCATTCACGAGCAATAAGCGCGCCAGGCGCATATTGGCCTCATTGTCTTCAACGATCAGGATGTTGGCCATGCTGCCTCCGGGGCGCGGTGCAGCGGTAGCCAGGCCACAAAGCGTGCGCCACAGCCTTCGCGGCTGGCCACGGCGACGCTGCCGCCATGCAGGTCCGTCAATTGCTTGACCATCGCCAGCCCCAGGCCGGTGCCTTCGAATTTGCGCGCCAGGCTACTGTCGATCTGGCTGAATGCCTTGAACAACTTGCCCATGTCGTCCTCGGCAATCCCGATGCCCGTGTCGCTGACGCTCAACTCGAGGAACTGTTGGTGGGGGCTATCGGGCAAGGCAAAGCTGTACACCGGCCATTCGCCTGAAATCTGCCCGACCTGTTCGCGGGGCACCTGGCGCACCGTCAGCGTCACTGAGCTGCCGTGCTCGCTGAACTTTACGGCGTTGGCCAGCAGGTTGTAGACGATCTGTTTGGTCTTGCGCAGGTCCAACGCCAGGCAACCGAGGTCTTCGGGGCTTTCGAGTTTCAACTGGATGCGGTGCAGCGCGGCTTTTTCCCGCACGATCAGCAGGCTGTTGGCCAATAACCCCGCCAGCTCGACGGCTTCCAGCTCCAGCTCCATCATCCCGGCCTCGACCTTGGACAGGTCGAGGATGTCATTGATCAGCGACAGCAGGTGCTGGCCGCTGGTGAAAATGTCGCCGATGTATTCGCGTTGGGTGTCGCTCATTTCGCCGACTAGGCCATCCTTGAGCGCTTCGGAAAAACCGATCACCGCATTCAACGGCGTGCGCAGTTCATGGGACATGGTGGCGAGGAACTCGGACTTCATGTGGCTGGCGTGTTCCAGCTCCAGGTTCTTCTCTTCCAGCGCCCGCTCGAAGCCTTTGCGCTCGGCTTCTTCCTGCTTGCGCGCGGTGTTGTCGGTGCCGATCAACAGGTAGCCGATGATGGTGTCGTAGCGGTTGCGCAGGGCGGTCACCGAGACCATGGCCGACAGGCGACTGCCGTCCTTGCGGATATAGGTCAGCTCATAGATGTCTTCGATGCCACGCGAGGCCTTGAACACCAACGCTTCGAAACCCGGCGTGATCGGCGTGTCCAGCTCAAGGCTGAGGGCGGCGGCGCGGGTGATCAGTTCGACGGGGTCGGAGATGTCGGCAGGGGTGATGCGGTTGACCACATCGGCGGCGGCATAGCCGAGCATGCGTTCGGCGCCGACGTTGAAGATCTGGATGACGCCTTTCTCGTCGGTGGCGATGCTGGAAAAGTACGCGCTGTTGAAGATCGCGTCCTGCAGGGCGCCGGTCTTGAGCAGGGTTTTCTGCCGTTTGAACTCGACGATTTTTTCGGCCCGCGATTGGGGTTCGGGCGAGGTGCCAACAGCTGGTTTGTCCACTGCGTTGTTGTCCGTGCAGATAAGGCCCGGACGCGTCGTTGACACGGCCGCAGAGCATGCTCACAGAAAATCGCAGCAACGCGATGAGGAGGAGATGAGGTCCTTGGACGATAGCAGATACCGCACCCCGCGCGGTACGGATACACTCAAACGGATGTATGCCGACAAAGGGCTCGGGGCGCCCGCTCAGTGCTGTTCACCACGTCACGCTACTGGCGACCTGGGTACTTTTACCCAGATAAATGGCGCTGTGGAACCCTGAGGCACGGTTCAGCTCGCGGAGCGGGGCATTGGCTGTCGCGTCGACGGCATGCATTCGTTTGAATGCATTGGCGCGCGCTGTCGTCCTCAAGTGACGCATCAACGTGCCCCCCACAGTCGGTCATGACTGCGGGATTTCCAGCGTTGCTCTCAGCCCTCCGGCCGCCAGGTTTTCCAGGCGTACCTGGCCGCCGAGGCGCTGGGCGATGGTGTGTACGATGGTCAGGCCTAGGCCGGCGCCTTCGGCGTTGCCCCGGCTGTAAAACAGCTCGAAGAGGCGGTCACGCTCACTTTCTTCAATGCCGGGCCCTTGGTCATCCACAGTCAGCACGAAACGCTGTGGGACCTGGCACAACCTCACCGTAATGACCCCGTGTTCCGGAGAGAAATTCGCGGCATTGGTCACCAGGTTGGTCAGGGCGATGTTGATTGCGCCGGCATCGGTCGTCACGCGGTACGGCGCATCGTCCACGTCGAACACCAGCTCAAGGCCTTTGCTCAGCAGCCAGGGTGTCAGCTGGATCAGCGTTTCACGCACTGTCGTTGCCAGGTCGATGGTTTGTACGGATGGCTGTGTGGCGCTGGGTTCAAGGCGCGCCATGGTCAGCAATTGGTTGACCAGGCGGGTGGTGCGGTCGACGCCGGTGATCAGAAAAGCCAGGGACTCGCGGCGTTCGGTGTCTGTGCCGGCTTCCAGTAGGTTTTGCGCGTGCACCCGCAATACCGCCAGGGGCGTACGCATTTCGTGGGCGGCGTCGGCGATAAAGCGGCGCTCACGGCCGAGCATCTCCTGGATCTGCGCCAGCATGCGGTTCAATGCCGCCTGCATGGGCTCCAGCTCCGTGGGCAAGGGGGTCAGTTGCATCGGTTCCAGTGAGCCAGAGTGCCGCGCACGCAACGTGGCAGCCATATCGGCCAGCGGCTTGAGCCCCCAACCGATGGCCAGCCAGACCATCGCGGCCAGGATCAGACTACCCAGCACATTGGGCCACAGGGTATGCCGCACGATGCGTTGCACCAGGTCGGACCGTACATCGTCGCGTTCGCCCACCCAGATGCGCAGGCCATTGTCCTTGTCCTTGAGCACGAAGCCGCGCCATTGCCGACCATTGAGGTCGTTGATGTTGCTGTACCCCGGCTGTGCGGGCGGCTTCGAGAAGGAAGGGGCGCTGGCGGTAAACACCAGCAACTCACCCTGCGGGTTCCACACCTGAAAGGCGATTTTACTTTCATAAGGGTGCCCATCCACCTTGGGCATGGCTTCGCCCAAGGCTTTATTGAAGGCGCGATACAGGTCTGCCTGGTCTTTGCTGGCCAGCGGCATGCTCATGACGCCTTGGAGCAGCCGCGCGTTTTGCGCCAGTTGTGCGTCGTAGACTTCGGCAATTTCGTGATTGCTGTCATGCAGGTTCAGCACGCTGATCACCAGCAGCCCGGTGAGCAGCAGGCCAATAATAAGGGTCAGGGTTCGTCGCCGGATCGAAGTCATCGACGCTCCTCGACCAGGTAGCCCACACCTCGGACGGTGCGAATCAGTTCGCTGGAGAACTTCTTGCGCAGGTGATGGATGTGCACCTCCAGGGTGTTGCTTTCGGCTTCTTCGTTCCAGCCGTAGAGCAATTGCATCAACTGGTCACGGGTCATGACGCGGCCGGGCGGCGATAGCAGCTCGTGCAGCAGTTGATATTCCTTGGGGGTGAGAAGCACGGGGACACCGTGATAACTGACCTGCTGCGTGCTCGGGTCCAGGCAGATACCCGCGTGCTCGATTACCACCCGGGCACGCCCGGCGCTGCGGCGCAACAAGGCGCGCAGACGCGCCTTGAGTTCAGCCAGGTCGAACGGTTTGACCAAGTAGTCATCGGCGCCGGCATCGAGCCCGGCGATGCGGTCTTCGGTGGCGTCGCGCGCCGTGAGGATCAGCACCGGCACGGTCGCGCCACTGTCGCGCAGGCGACGCAGCACTTCCAGTCCGTCCATGCGTGGCAGGCCAAGGTCAAGCACCACGGCGTCAAAAGTTTCGCTGAGCAGGGCATGCAAGGCACTGTTGCCGTCTTGCAGCCAGTCGACGGTATACCCCTCACGCGCCAGTGCCTGGTGAATGCCTCCCCCCAATGCGTCGTCATCCTCGATCAGTAATAGGCGCACGCGGACTCCTGGTCAGTTGAGTTTTTTATGGATGTCGGCCAGTAGGCTTTCGATCTCTTTGCGCCGCCCGGCATCGGCGGTTTCCCGACCGGGTCGTGGCGCGGCCAGCAGGGCTTTTTGCAAAGCCTCACGCGCTTCGCCATAACGCTTTTGCCGGTACAGGTGGTCTCCCCAAAAGTACAGACTATCAATGCCCGCCGGGTTGAGTTGCAAGGCCTGTTTCAGTAACTGTTGCGCCTTGTCGGCATCGCCGAAGCCGATTGGCCAGCCGGGTACGCGGTCGTACAACGCCGCCAGGCTGGTGTAGGCGGAGCCTTGCAGTGCCTTCGGGTCCAGGGCGAGGGCTGTTTCCAGATCGACCTTGGCCCGCTTGACCTTGCTCAACGCACCGAGCCCGCCTTGGGCACCGGCCCAACTGCTGGTGACAATCCCCGACCAGATCCACGCCTCGGCGGTCTGTGGGCGGGCCTGGGTGAAAGCCGTCGTCTGGGCGGCCAGTTGTTCGAACGCTTGGGTACGTTGTTCCTCCGGCAGGTTGTATTGGATCTGTGCCCAGCGTGCCTGGATATCGTTCAGGCGCTGCTGGTCGGCGGTGTCCAGCGCCCAGGTGAAGGGGCTCAAGGCACAGAGCAGCAGCGCGGCAAGCAGTCGTTTCATGGTTTCAGGTCCTTTTTCACGGGTTTATCGATCAAGCGACGTACCAGCGGCAGCTGTTTACGTAACCCTCGGTCGACCAGGTTCGGCCACAGGCTGTTGAGGCGCACAAAGAAGCGCTCCGGCCAGCCCAGGTACAGGTCGCGACGTTCGTTGGCAATCGCCTGGATGACCGCGTGCGCCACCGTGTTCGGGTCGTCGACATTGGCCTTGAGCGCATCGTTCAAGGCCTGTGCCGCCGGGCTGTTCATCGGGGTGCGGGTCGCACGTGGCGCCACGTACAGCACGCCGACACGGGTGTCGGCCAGTTCCCGGCGCAAGGCTTCGGAAAAACCGCGCAAGGCGAACTTGGTGGCGCAGTAGGTGGCGTAGCCGGGGTAACCGATGGAGCCATAGGTCGAGCCGACATTCACGACCATGGCGCTCGGCGCTTGCTTGAGCAGCGGCAGCAGCAGCTTGGTCAGGCAGATGGGCGCGGTAATGTTGAGTGCCAGCATGCCGTTGATTTCGTTGTCGTCCAGCTGTTCCAGCATGGCAAAGTGGTTGATACCGGCGGCGTTGATCAGCAGGTTCACCCCCCCGATGGCTTCGGCGGCGGCCAGCACCTTACGGCGGTCAGCGAGGAAGGTCAGGTCGGCACCGACCCAGCACAGCTGCTGGGGGTAGCGCTCAAGCAAGCCCTCCAGCGGCACCCGATGACGGGCCACGGCCAGCACCCGCGCGCCGCTGGCGCACAGGGCGGTGGCAATTGCCAGGCCGATGCCACCGCTGGCGCCGGTCAACACCACGCGCGCATCAGACAGGCGCATCGGAAGCCTCCCCGAGGCGCGGCAGACTACGGAACATGTCGGTGTACAGGGCGTAGACCACCTTGGATGCGCGGATCACCGCGGCTTGGTCGTCGGGGTCTTCCAGGCTGTTCATCAAGCGTCGGTAGGTTTCCATGTGGCCGATGTCCAGGGCTCCGTGGGAGTTCAGGTAACTGAACGCCGTGTCAGGCAGATGCAAACGCTCACGGATACTGCCGGCCGCATGGGTGGCCAGGGCGATGCTGGTGCCTTCCAGCACATTGACCATGCCGAACAGGCCGACCGGGTTGTCACGGGCGATCAGGTCATAGAGGTAACTGACCATCAGCTCGATGGGCAAGCCAGGGCGCCCGTCACGCACGGCGTCCTGGTCACCGCCACAGGCGGCGATGTCATTGAGCACCCATTGTTCATGGCCATATTCATCCTCGATGTACTCACAGACGGCCTTGCGCAACCACTCCAGGCGCGACGGCAGGCGCGCACCGCAGGCCATCATCAACGGCACGGTATGCCGGACGTGGTAGTAAGCCTGAGTCAGGAACGCGCGATAGCTTTCCAGGCTGACCTTGCCCTCCAGGGCCTCCCGAATAATCGGCAAATTGAACAGTGCCTGGCGTTCCTGCTGGGTGGCTTCTTGAAGCGTGTCGAAAAAATTCACGATGAGGTTTCCTCGTTGAGTCGCGGGGCAAGTTGGGCTTGATACCGGGCGACGATAGCGTCGCGCCGTGGTCGACCATTGGCGGTGAGCAGGCCATTGGTTGCGGTAAAGGGTTCTGCCAGGCGTGTCCAGCGATGTACCTGGGCGTAGTCGGGCAAGCCGACGTTGGCCTGCGCCACGGCGGCGGCCAGTTGGCTGTCGCTGCAGTCGGCGCGATGAGGCCAGAGCAAGGCGTGGTTCTCCGGCAGCGCTTCGCCATAGACGAACGCCTGGGCGATGACGCCGTCCTGCGTCAACTCGGCCTCGACCCAATCGGGGTTGACGTTGCGTCCGTAGCTGGTGACGAATTGATGCTTCTTGCGGCCCTTGAGGTAAAGAAACCCGTCCGCGTCGAAGTCACCGAGATCGCCGGTGGGCCACCATTGTTCGGGCTGACCGGGCTGGCCCAGGTAGCCGAGCAGTGTCGAGCCCTTGATCAGCACCTCATCGTCTTCGGCCAAGCGAATTTCAACATGGGGCAACGGCCGCCCGACACTGCCTGGACGCTGCGCCCCGGGGGCGTTCAGGCATACCACAGAGGCACATTCCGAGAGCCCGTAACCTTCGTAGACCGGCATGCCCAGCCGGTGTGCGCGTTGCAGCAAGGCCTTGGACACACGGGCACCGCCGACGGCGGCAAATCGCAGGCCCTGGGGGCTGAATGCCTTTTGCTCGGCGGCGATCACCAGCATCAACAGCAATTGCGGAACCAGGATCAGGCTGTGGGGCTGGCGCGTCGCCAGGCACCCGAGCAACTGTGCGGCGTCTACCGCGCTGGCGCCCTGGATGCCCAGGCTCTTCTGGCTGGGCACACTCAGCGTGGCGCCGGCATACAGCGCCGCGTAGCAGCCGAGGTTTTCCAGCAAAATCGCAATGGGCAACAGCGCCAGGTGATGGCGCGGATCGGTGATGTGGCTCGCCTGGTGCAACTCGCGGGCGACCCGAAGCAGGCTGTCGGCGCTCAGGCAGACCCCCTTGGGCGTTCCGGTGGTGCCGGACGTGAACGTCACCTTGGCAGTGCCCGAAGGCATGGAAGGTCGGCCTTCAAAGCCGCGGCACCAGAAGTCGCCGGATTGACGGTAACCGCCGGCCAGCAATTCTGCCTCCAGGTAAGGCTCGGCGATCACCCGTTCGGCGTGACTCTGTTCAAGGCAGTGGATGCGCTGGGCCGGACTGAAGAACGGCGGGAGAGTCAGGCAAGTCAACCCTTCGAACAACACCGCCAGGTCCCACAGCATCGCGTCCACGCCGTTGTCCAGGGCCAGGGCCACGACCTTGACGCCCTCATCGCGCAGGCGCTCCTGTCGATACGCCACTTCGGCGAACAATGAGGTGTAGTCCATTTTCATTGCGTCACCCCACAGAGCGATGGCGCCATCGTTGCGTTCGGCATGGCCGCGCAGTACGGCGTGGAAGCGACAGGTTTCAGGCGACATGGCTGGTGTCCTCGATCGTGGTAGGCAACCCCAGGCGCGCGAACAGGCCCATGTTGCGCAAATGGACGAATCCGGCGCGGATATTGCCGACATGCACCCAGGGTTGGCTTTCGTAGTAACTGCCCCAGTGGTGGCGATCATCGCCCAGGCGCTGCGGGTCGGCCGCGCAGAGGGTGACGGGCTTTAAGCCGAGGCGGTGGAAGCTGTTGACCAGGCCGATATTGCCGGTGAACGCCACCCACTCCAGGCCCCCCATGGCGAGCAGCCAGGTAATGGCGATGATGCTCAGGCGCGCACTGCCGGTATCGCTGGCCGCGAGGTTGCCGACTTCGGCAATGGCGCTGCGCTCTACCGGGTGTTCGGCGGCGGCGCTGATCAGCGGCTCGACCGCATGGTCCAGATAACGCTCCAGGAACAACGGCTCAGCGCTCGCCAGGCGTACGCCGGCGACGGCACACAGGTCACCGCTGGCCTGGCTGACGCCGAATAGCTGCGGCATGAAATGGCGGATATCGGCCCCGTGGGCGATGCGAAAACGCTGTTGGATAAACGCTTCGAAGTCAGGGCGCTGAGGGTCTTGGGGCAGGGCGCGAGCCAGGCGCAACGGTGCGCTGTCGGCCTGGCCAAACAGCAGCGGTAATGGCGTGTTCCAATCGATATCGGGCATTGGCGTTACGCCTCCCCAGTGAAGTTGGGAGGAGTATCAAAGGCATTTCTTAACGAAGTCTGAAGGTGGCGAAAATGTGGCGAAAATGACCGTTCTATCGATCTTCAGATTGCCTTAAGACTTGTCGGGCAGGGTGGCGCCGACTCTTCCCGGCCACGTAAGGCCGCCCTCCTGCACAAGGTGTGTTTCCCATGAGCGACCCCCTGATCACGCAACGCTACGCAAGGCTATCGATGACGCTGCACTGGTTGATGCTGGCGCTGTTCGTCGGCGTCTATGGCTGCATTGAAATCAAAGGCCTACTGCCTCGCGGCCATGCGCTCAAGGGCGTGCTCCTGGGCGGGCACGCACTGTTCGGCATCGGAATTTTCCTGCTGGTCTGGCTGCGCCTGTGGGCGCGCCTGGCGCCGCGGCCACCGATTGTGCCGCGCCCACCTGCCTGGCAGACGGGCGTATCGCACTTGATGCACATGGCGTTGTACGGCCTGATGATCGTTACGCCGCTACTGGCCTGGTTGATGCTCAACGCCGCCGGCAAACCGCTGCCTTATCTGGAGTTCCCATTGCCCTCGCTGGTGGCGCCTGACCCGGATCTGGCCAAGCAGTTCAAACACTGGCATGAGTGGCTGGGCAGTGCCGGTTACTGGTTGATCGGCCTGCACGCGGTAGCGGGGCTGTTCCACCATTACTGGGTACGGGACAACACCTTGCTGCGCATGTTGCCAAAACGTTAGAAATGCCGAAATAGCTAAAAAAGCGCTTGATGAAACGTTTCATCTTGCGACAAACGGCGCAAGCAAGCGCTTGCGTAAGCAAATGTATCTGATTAGAGTCGGTGGCAATCGGCTCTGATCCAAGGAGCGCGAATACAAAAATAATAAAATCCAGGAGCTCATAGATGAGCCTTGAACCCTTGCTTGAGATGCAGGGCATCAGCAAAACCTTCAACGGTTTGCGCGTGCTCAAGAATGTCGGCCTGAAGGTCTACCCCGGCGAAATCCACGCCTTGATGGGGGAGAACGGCGCCGGCAAGTCCACCCTGATGAAAATCCTCTCCGGCGCCTACCAAGCCGACCCTGGCGGTGAAATCCGCATTGGCGGTCAAACCATTCCCACCTTCGACCCTGCCACCGCCAAAGCCCTCGGCATCGCCGTGATCTACCAGGAACTGAGCCTGTGCCCCAACCTGAGCGTGGCCGAGAACATCTACCTGGGCCGCGAACTGCGGCGCGGTTGGACCATCGACCGCAAGGGCATGGAGGCCGGTTGCATCGAAGTGCTGCAACGCTTGGGCGCGGAGTTCACCCCGGCAACGCGGGTCAGCAGCCTGTCGATCGCCGAACGCCAACTGGTGGAAATCGCCCGCGCCTTGCACGCCCACGCCAAGATCCTGGTCATGGACGAACCGACCACGCCGTTGTCTTCCCGTGAGACCGACCGCCTGTTCGCGCTGATCAAACAGCTGCGCAGCCAGGGGTTGGCGATCATCTATATCAGCCACCGCATGGCCGAGATCTATGAGTTGTCGGACCGTGTGTCGGTGCTGCGCGACGGCCAATACATCGGCGAACTGACCCGCGAGGCGCTGTCGGCCGAAGTGCTGGTGAAAATGATGGTGGGGCGCGACCTGTCCGGCTTCTACAAGAAGGAACACGCGGCGTACAACCCCGGCAACGTGGTGATGCGTGTGCGCGACATGGCCGACGGCAAGCGTGTGCGCAACTGCAGTTTCGACCTGCATGCCGGGGAAGTGCTGGGCATTGCCGGCTTGGTCGGGGCAGGGCGCACCGAGCTGGCGCGCCTGATCTTCGCGGCCGACCCGCGCACCTCCGGCACGCTGGAAGTGGTCGGCAAGACCGTCACGCAACTGCGCACCCCGGCGGATGCCATTCGCGCAGGCGTCGTTTACCTCACCGAAGACCGCAAGGCCCAAGGCCTGTTCCTGGACATGAGCGTGGCCGACAACATTAACGTCTGCGCCTGCGTGCCGGATGCCCATGCCGGCGTACTGGATCGCGGGCATGCCGCGCAGCGCGCCACGGACGCGATCAAGTCGCTGTCGATCCGCGTGGCGTCGGGCAAGGTCAATGTCGGCGCCTTGTCCGGCGGCAATCAACAAAAGGTGCTGCTGGCGCGACTGCTGGAGGTCAAGCCGCATGTGCTGATCCTCGACGAGCCCACGCGCGGCGTGGACATCGGCTCCAAGTCCGAAATCTACCGCATCATCAATCAACTGGCCCAGGCCGGCGTTGGCATCGTGGTGATCTCCAGCGAACTGCCGGAAATCATCGGCACCTGCGACCGCGTGCTGATCATGCGCGAAGGCCAGTTGGTGGCTGAAGTCGGCGGCGCGTCAGGCCAGGTTATTTCCCAGGAACGTATTATTGACCTCGCCACCGGTGGCGATCAGGTGGTAGCCAATGGCTGAATTGAATGTTGCAACAATCGGTAAAGCTGAGCGCGCACGCGAACTGATGCGCACAGTGGGTATGTTGCCGGTGCTGATCCTGTTGCTGGTGGGCTTTGCCTTGGCCAGTGAGAACTTCCTGACGGTGCAGAACCTGTCGATCATTACCCAGCAGGCCTCGGTGAACGTGGTGCTGGCGGCGGGCATGACCTTTGTGATCCTCACGGCGGGGATCGATCTGTCGGTGGGCGCGATCCTGGCGGCGTCGGCTGTGGTGGCGTTGCAAGCGTCAATGTCGCCGCAGTTCGGCATGTTCGGGATCGCCGCCGGTATCGGCTTCGGGCTGCTACTCGGGTTGGTCAACGGCGGGTTGATCGCCTTCATGCGCTTGCCGCCGTTTATCGTCACCCTCGGTGCGTTGACCGCCATGCGCGGCCTGGCTCGCCTGCTAGCGGACGACAAGACCGTCTTCAACCCGGACCTGCCGTTTGCCTTTATCGGCAATGATTCGATCCTCGGTGTGCCCTGGCTGGTGGTGATCGCCGTGGCGGTGGTGGCGCTGTCGTGGTTCATCCTGCGCCGCACGGTGATGGGCGTGCAGATCTATTCGGTGGGCGGCAACCCTGAAGCGGCGCGGTTGTCGGGGATCAAGGTGTGGAAGGTGCTGCTGTTTGTCTACGCCATGTCCGGCGCCTTGGCCGGGCTGGGCGCGGTGATGAGCGCGTCGCGCCTGTTCGCCGCCAACGGCCTGCAACTGGGGCAATCCTATGAGCTGGATGCGATCGCCGCGGTGATCCTCGGCGGCACCAGCTTTACCGGCGGCGTCGGCACCATCGGCGGCACGCTGATCGGTGCGCTGATCATCGCGGTACTCACCAACGGTTTGGTGTTGCTGGGCGTCTCGGACATCTGGCAGTACATCATCAAGGGCATCGTGATCATTGGCGCCGTGGCGCTGGATCGTTATCGCCAGTCCGGTGCGCGGACCTGATTTCACTCATACAACAATCACAAGAGAGACCCGCATGAACCTTAAACGCATGTTTCCCGTCATTGCCTTGGCTGCCCTGATGTCCCACGTCGTCGAGGCCCGAGAGTTGAAAGCGCTCGGCATCAGCATGGGCTCACTGGGCAACCCGTATTTCGTGACCCTGGCCGACGGCGCGACCGCCAGGGCCAAGGAATTGAACCCCAACGTCAAGGTCACCTCGGTGTCCGCCGACTATGACCTGAGCAAACAGTTTTCGCAGATCGATAACTTCATCTCCTCCAAGGTCGACCTGATCCTGATCAACGCCGTCGACCCGTCCGCAATGGCCTCGGCGATCAAGAAAGCCCGCGACGCCGGCATCGTCGTGGTCGCCGTGGACGTGGACGCCAAGGGCGTGAACGCCACCGTGCAGACCGACAACGTCGAAGCCGGCAAGCTGGCCTGCCAGTACCTGGTGGACAAGCTGGCCGGCAAGGGCAATGTGATTATCCAGAACGGCCCGCAAGTCACCGCCGTGACTGACCGGGTCAAAGGCTGCAAGTCCGCACTGGCGGCCGCGCCGGAGATCAAGGTGCTGTCCGATGACCAGGACGGCAAGGGTTCCCGCGAAGGCGGCCTGAACGTGATGCAGGGCTATCTCACGCGCTTCCCGAAAATCGACGGACTGTTCGCGATCAACGACCCGCAAGCCATCGGCAGCGACCTGGCGGCCAAGCAGCTCAAGCGCAGCGGCATCATCATCACCTCGGTGGACGGTGCGCCGGATATCGAGAACGCGCTGAAGACCGACACGCAGATCCAGGCATCGGCCAGCCAGGACCCCTGGGCCATGGCGCAAACCGCAGTGAACGTGGGCAATGACATTCTCAACGACAAAGCCCCTGCCGAAGCGATTACCCTGCTCACGCCAAAACTGATTACCCGCGACAACGTCGCTACCTACAGTGGTTGGTCGAGCAAACATTGATCCAGTGAGAGGAACTGCACCGTGGTGACCATGGATGACGTGGCAAGCCGGGCAGGGGTGTCGACGTCGACCGTGTCACACGTGTTGAACGGCACCCGCAAAGTCAGCCCGGCCACGGTGCAGGCGGTGCAGCACGCGATCCAGGCGTTGGGGTACATCCCCAACACCCTGGCGCGCTCGCTGGCCCGCTCCAGTACCAACACCATCGGCGTGGCGATTTCTGCACTGTCCAACCATTACTTCAGCGAAACCGTGCACGCGATTGAAACCGAGTGCGCCAAGCACGGCTTCATGATGCTGTTTGTCGATACCCACGACGACCCGGAGCAGGAATTGCGGGTGGTCACGGCGCTGCATCATCGGCGGGTCGACGGGATTGTGCTGGCGCCGTCAAACGGCTCCAAGGCCCTGGCGTACCTGCGAGCCAACGAGATTCCCGCGGTGCTGGTGGACCGCATGATGAGCGAGCACTTCGACCAGGTCGGGGTGGAGAATGCCCAGCCGACCCAGGCCCTGGTTGAGCACCTGATTGCCCATGGTCACCGTCGGATCGGCTTTATCGCCGGACGCGAGGGGTTCAGCACCACCGACGAGCGCGTTGCCGGGTATCGGGCTGCGCTGCAGGCGACGGGGCTGGCGTTTGATCCGCAACTGCTGGTCAACGGCGGCTCCAATACTGAGCCCGCCCGCCAAGCCACGGTGCAGCTGCTCGCCTTGGCGCCACCGCCCACGGCGATCATGGCCGGTAACAACCTGATGACGCTCGGCGCCATGCAGGCCCTGCGTGACGCGCAGATCGACGTGCCGTCACAGATGGCCCTGGTGGGCTTTGATGATTTCGACTGGGCGGATTTTTTCGTGCCGCGCCTGACCTTGATCGCTCAGCCGGTCCAGGCACTTGGCGCCCAGGCGGTAAACCTGCTGTTGCAACGCATGGCGTGTCCCACCGCACCGCCCCACAGCGTGCGCCTGGCGCCGACCTTGCAATGGCGTAATTCATGTGGCTGTGATTGATTGGAAGACCTGCATATGAGCCGTCCTGTTTCCCTCGGCATTGACCTCGGCACCTCGGAACTCAAGGCCATCCTGATGGACCTCGAGGGGCAGGTGCTGGCCCACGCCGGCGTGCGCCTGAGTGTGTCGCGGCGCCATAGCGGCTGGTCCGAGCAGGCGCCGGAAGACTGGTGGCAGGCGTGTTTACAGGCGCTGACCGAGTTGCGTGGGCATGCGGCGTTTGCCCACGTGGCCTGTATCGGCCTGTCCGGGCAGATGCACGGCGCGGTATTGCTGGGGGCTGACAACCGCGTGTTGTACCCGGCGATCCTGTGGGATGACTCCCGCGCCATCGCCGAGGCCGAGCAACTGGGCGCGACGTTCGCGGACGTGACCGGCAGCTTGCCGATGGCCGGGCTGACCGCGCCGAAACTGCTGTGGCTGCAACAGCATGAGCCAGCGGTGTTCAAGGCCATCGACTGCGTGTTGTCACCCAAGGATTACCTGCGTTTGCGCTTGAGTGGCGAGCGTATCAGCGAAATGTCCGACGCTGCAGGTACGTTGTGGCTGGATGTGGCACGGCGTGAGTGGTTCGTCCCGATGCTGCGAGCAACAGGCCTCACGCTTGAGCAGATGCCCAGGTTGGTGGAAGGCGGTGCCGCCAGCGCTGGGTTAAACGTGGACGGACTGGGCTTGCCTGCTTCGGTCGTTATCGCCGGCGGCGGTGGCGATAACCCGGTGGCGGCGGTGGGTATCGGTGCAATCAATGCAGGGGACGGGTTTATCACCCTGGGCACCAGCGCGGCCATCGTCGCCATCACCGACCACGCCGCCGGCAACCCGGCCAGCGCGGTACACAGCTTCTGCCATGCACTGCCGGACCGCTGGTACACCATGGGCGCGATGCTCGCCGGCGCCAGTTGCCTGCGCTGGGTGACGCGCCTGACGGGCATGCCGGATGAACAAACACTGTTGGATCAGGTGCAGGCGCAATTGCCGATGGGGCGCCCGGTGCCCCTGGACACGCCCTTGTTCCTGCCTTACCTCGCCGGTGAACGCACGCCGCATAACGACCCGTTATTGCGCGGTGGCTTTATGAGCCTTGGCCATGACTGCACGCCAGCCATGCTGGGTTATGCGGTGATGGAAGGGGTGGGGTTTGGTTTGCTGGATGCGTTGCACGCGGTGGAGTCCGCCGGGGCCAACTTCGGCGCCTGCGCCCTGGTCGGCGGCGGCGCGCGGAGTGAATATTGGGCGCAGTTGTTGGCCAATATCCTGCAGCGGGAGGTCTTCACCTTGCACGGCAGTGAGTTGAGTGCCTGCATTGGTGCGGCCAAGTTGGGGTTTATGGCGATTGGGCAGGGTGAGCCATTATTAGCGGCAGGGATGTCTGTCAAGGCGCGCTATAAGCCGGACAGCGCGCTAGAAGTGAATCTGCACGCCCGTTATAGCATGTTCCAAGGCTTACTTCCGGCAGCTCAGGGATTGAGCCCCGCGAGCATGGAGGCTACAGGGGCTTCGTCAAGCCAATATTAATCATGGCCAAAACGACGATACAGGTCGCACTGGTGCCCAAGAGGATGAAGTAATGCTTGAAGAACTTTCGGTTGCTACCTATAAGCGGCGCGAATGCCCAGAATGCCGCCATGAATAGCATTTCTGTGGTTGATAGCGTTTGTTGGCTGTTGTTTAGGTAGAACGGGGCAATCAGGAGTACACAGGCGGTGAATGCTATCGCGGCCCTCGTCCCTGCTGCTTCTGCCTTGTTTGTCCAGTCCGTTCCGGCAATCATCGATCTGAACCAACAAGCCAATATAATCAGCATCGACAGTAAAAAGTCCATGGAGCTTTTTGTGAGATGAATATCTGCCAGTGAGAACAGCTCCGTCACCGGATCCCTGATCCACAATTGGTAGACGCTCAGCGTGTCTCTGAATATCCCCCTCCACTTGACGATGCCATCCGACAACGATGCCAGTGAGTTGACCATCGCAATAATCGGAATGACTGAGTAAACCTTAAAAAGTGAATTGCCTGTCTTCATATGACTGAGCATTTCGTCCCAATCTTCTTTTAAACTCATACTACGTCCCTAGAATACCTGTCTCGAAAAGATAGCAAATAGCCACAACTGGATCTATCTGACTGAACCCGCAACGGATCACATCAGGCCCATATGTCGCGATGCTGCGCACTTCAGCGACTAGTCACACAGCGGCGGCAAGCGCCGTTTCACCGGGGTTTTCTTGACGATCGCCGTGTTGGTTTCGGCATACGCGTTGATCCGGTCGAGCAAACTGTCGAGATGGTCCATGGTGCGCACGTGCAACCGCGCGATGAAGCAGTCTTCGCCCGTGACCTTGTCGCACTCGGTGAATTCGGGGATGGCCTGGATCTGGCGCTCCACCTCCTGCAATTTGCCCGGCAACGGGCGGATGCGCACGATGGCTTGCAGCAGGTAGCCAAAGTGCTTGGGGTCGATGTCGACGGTGTAGTGGGTGAGCACGCCGCGCTCTTCCAGGCGGCGCAGGCGTTCGCCAACGCTGGGTGACGACAGCCCGGTGATGCCCGCCAGGGCCTTGAGGGACAGGCGCGAGTCGTCCATCAAGGCGGCGATCAGTTGCTGGTCGATGGTGTCGATCATGGTATTTGCCTAATAAGAAAAGGTGATCTGGCGGTTTTGCCTTTTTTAGTCGCTGGAGCCACTGACCCGCAGATTGCCATACTTGAGCCTCACTTGAGGAGCCTCAATCATGGATACATCCACCCGTCGCGGGTCGTGGGAAATGGTCGCCGCCATGCTGATCTCGGGCACCATTGGCTGGTTTGTCTTGGTCTCCGACGTGTCGGTGATCGAAGTGGTGTTCTGGCGCTGTGTCATCGGCGGCCTGACACTGTTGCTGGTGTGCGCACTGCTGGGCTACTTGCGCCTGGACCTGCTGAGTTGGGCCACGTTGGGCCTGGCGATGCTCAGCGGCGTGGCGATAGTCGGCAACTGGCTGCTGTTGTTCGAATCCTATTCCCGCGCGTCGATTGCCATCAGCACGGCGGTGTACAACGTGCAGCCGTTCTTGTTGGTGATGCTGGCAGCGCTGTTCCTGGGTGAAAAGATCACCGTGCAGAAATTGGCGTGGCTGAGCGTGGCGTTCCTGGGGATGCTGGCGATTGTCACCGCTCATGGCGATCAACAGACCGGCGACGATTACCTGGCAGGCATCGCATTGGCATTGGGCGCGGCCTTCCTGTACGCCATAGCGGCGCTGATCATCAAACGTCTAAAAGAAGTGCCGCCGCATTTGATGGCGTTGATCCAGGTGACCACCGGCGCGCTGTTACTCGCGCCGAGGGTGCCTTGGCATAGCCTGCCGGACTCGACCAACGCCTGGACGGCAGTGGTGACGCTCGGCGTGGTGCACACCGGTTTGATGTATGTATTGCTGTACGGGGCGATCCAGAAGCTGCCCACGGCCATTACCGGCGCACTGTCATTTATCTACCCGATTGCGGCGATCTTCGTTGATTGGATCGCCTTCGGGCATCGCCTGGGCTGGCTGCAATGGCTGGGGGTGGCGGCCATTCTATTGGCGGCTGCAGGGTTGCAGCGGGGCTGGTGGTGGCCCCGCTCCCGCAGGGTTAGTGCGTGCCCTGAAAGATGATATTTTCCGGATTGAAATGCTCCACCACGCTGCCCGGCTGCGGTAGCCCGAGGATGTGCCCCTTGATCTTGCCCACCACGTGCATCTCGCAGGGTTTGCAGTCGAACTTCAGGGTCAGCACTTCGTCGCCGTGGATCAACTGCATCGGCGCGACCTTGGTCTTCACGCCCGTCACGCCCTTGGCCTGTTTAGGGCACAGGTTGAACGAGAAGCGCAGGCAGTGCTTGGTGATCATCACCGGGACTTCGCCGGTTTCTTCGTGGGCTTCGAAGGCGGCGTCGATCAGCTTCACACCGTGCCGGTGGTAGAAATCACGGGCTTTCTGGTTGTAGACGTTAGCCAGGAACGACAGGTGCGCATCCGGGTAGACCGGCGGCGGCGAGGTTTCTGCCTTGCGGCCACCGCGTGGGTGAGCGGCGATGCGAGCGGTGGTCAGCGCCTCGATCACTTCGCGGCGCAAGGCCTTGAGCTGCGAATTGGGGATGAAGAACGCCTGCGGCGCATCCAGCTGAATGTTCGTCGCGTGGTACTCGGTAGTGCCCAGTTGGCCGAGCAGGTCACGCAGGGTGTCCAGCGCCTGTTCCGGCTTGTTGGCCACACCAAACGGGCCGCGCAGGGTGACGCTGGCGCTGATGCCTTCTTCACTGGTGGCGACGACTTCAAGCTGCTCTTCACGCAAACGAGCAACCCAGGACAGGCCGATACGGCGCTCGGACGAGGTCTTCAACAGCGCCTGTTGCCAGTTGTGATCGAGGTTGCGGTTCAGCGGGTGGTTCGGGCGCAGTTGATGCAGGCCGGCCGGCATTTCATTCGGCTCGACGCGGTAGCGGTAGCGCTTCTCGCCGTCTTCCTCGAACTCACCTTTAGGCTCGGCGATGTTGGCGCGGAAACCCACCACTTCGCGTTTGACCAGCACATTCAGGCCGTCGCCATTGGACAGCGGCTCATGGGTGACCACTTGCAGGTCGCGCTTGCCGGCTTTTTCCACCACGCCCACCGGCAGGCCGGTGAAGGTCGGGGTGTCGAAGGCGCCGATGTCGATCTTACGGTCACTGACGAAATAGTCGGTGCTGCCACGGTGGAAGGTTTTTTCCGGGTCGGGCAGGAAGAAGTGCGCGGTGCGGCCGCTGGAAGCACGGGCCAGGTCCGGGCGGTCTTCGAGAATCTCGTCGAGGCGCTGACGGTAATAGGCGGTGATGTTCTTCACATAGCCCATGTCCTTGTAGCGGCCTTCGATCTTGAACGAACGCACGCCGGCTTCGACCAGGGCGCGCAGGTTGGCGCTCTGGTTGTTGTCTTTCATCGACAGCAGGTGCTTTTCAAAGGCCACGACGCGGCCCTGGTCATCTTTCAAGGTGTACGGCAGGCGGCAGGCCTGGGAGCAATCGCCACGGTTGGCGCTGCGGCCGTTCTGCGCGTGCGAGATGTTGCACTGGCCGGAGAATGCCACGCACAGGGCGCCGTGGATGAAGAACTCAACGGCGGCCTCGGTTTCGTCGGCAATGGCGCGGATCTCTTGCAGGTTCAGCTCACGGGCCAATACCAACTGCGAGAAACCGGCCTGGTCGAGAAACTTGGCGCGGGCCAGGGTGCGAATGTCGGTCTGGGTGCTGGCGTGCAGCTCGATGGGCGGAATATCCAGCTCCATCACGCCCAGGTCTTGCACGATCAACGCGTCGACACCGGCGTCGTAGAGCTGATGGATCAGCTTGCGCGCGGGTTCCAGTTCGTTGTCGTGCAGGATGGTGTTGATGGTGGTGAAGACGCGGGCGTGGTAACGGCGGGCGAATTCCACCAAGGAAGCAATGTCGCTCACGTCGTTACAGGCGTTATGGCGGGCGCCGAAGCTAGGCCCGCCAATGTAGATGGCGTCGGCGCCGTGCAAAATGGCCTCGCGTGCGATGGCGACATCGCGGGCAGGGCTGAGCAATTCCAGGTGGTGCTTGGGCAAGGACATAGTTTTTTTAGTCAGGCTTGTCACGGTCGAGGCGGGCATTGTAGCGATGAAAACCCCTACAAGCATCCGCGCATTGTCCGATTGTGACCGCTGGTGGAGCCTGACTCAGGCTTTGGCAGCCATCGCGGTGACTTCCACGCGCATACCCTCTACCGCCAACGCGGCCACGCCAACTGCCGCACGCACCGGCCAGGGCTTGGCGAAGAAGCGTTTGTAGACCTCGTTGAAAGCGGCGCGGTCGGCCATGTCCGTCAGATAAATGGTCAGGTGCATCACCCGGTCCATGCCGCTGCCGGCCTTTTCCAGGGCGACTTTCAGGGCTTGAAGGGTGCATTCGCTCTGCTGGGTGATGTCGCCCAGTTCCAGGCTGCCGTCGGCGCGGGTCGGGATCTGGGTGGACACCAGGATGCCGTTGAAGCCGATCACGTCGGAAGAAATCGAATCGGCATCCGGGTCCGGGGTGTAGTGCAGGTCGTGGTTGGCCATGGGCGCCTCTCGTTGGCAGGTTCAGAAAGGCGCCATGGTCCCCGAAAATGACGGAGGGGGCAAACTACGCCCAGCGGCGGAACAGTACGCTCGCATTCACGCCGCCAAAGCCGAAGCCATTGGACAGCGCGTACTCAATCGGCATTGGCCGGGCTTGACCACGCAGCAGGTCCAGACCGTCAGCAAGGGCGTCGGGGTTTTCCAGGTTGAGCGTCACCGGAGCCACTTGGTCGCGCAGGGCGAGTACGGTGAAGATGGCTTCGATCCCGCCCGCCGCTCCGAGCAGGTGGCCGGTGGCGGATTTGGTCGAACTGATCGCCAGGCTGCCGCCCGTACCGAAGACCGTTCTGATTGCGGCCAACTCACCTTTGTCACCCACTGGGGTCGAGGTGGCGTGGGCGTTCAAGTACTGCACCTGATCCGCATTGATACCGGCCTGACGCAAGGCCTGCACCATCGCGCGTTGCGCACCGTCGCCGTCCTCCGGGCCCGCGGTCATGTGATAGGCATCGGCGCTGGTGCCGTATCCGACCAACTCTGCAATCGGTTGCGCGCCCCGCGCCAGGGCGTGCTCCAGCGCTTCGATGACGAGAATACCGGCGCCTTCACCCATGACGAAACCGTCGCGTGCCTGGTCGAAAGGGCGGGAGGCGCGTTCGGGCGTGTCATTGAAGTCGCTGGACAATGCCCGCGCCGCCGCAAAACCGGCGAGGCTGACCCGATGGATCGCCGCTTCGGCACCGCCACACACCGCCACATCGACTTCACCGGCGCGAATCATGCGCGCGGCGTCGCCGATGGCTTGTACACCGGCAGCACAGGCGGTGACCGGTGCACCCAACGGGCCTTTCAACCCGTAGTTGATCGACACATGCCCGGCGGCCATGTTGCTCAGGAAGGAGGGGATGGTAAACGGTGACAAACGCCGTGGGCCTTTGCTGTCGGTGGTACGCACCGCATCGGCGATCGCTGGGAAACCGCCCACGCCTGAGGCAATGATGGTGGCCGTGCGCGCCTGCTGTTCGGGCGTCTCAGGCGCCCAGCCTGCTTGCTTCAAGGCTTCATCCGCCGCCGCCAGGGCGAACAGGATAAAGCGGTCCATTTTGCGCTGTTCCTTGGCCGCCAGCAGCCGATCGGGGTCAAACCCGGCTTCGGGGTCCTGCAGCACGCTCTGGACTTGGCCACCGATGCTCACGGCCAGGTCTCCGATCAACGCTTGCGGCAAGCGACGAATGCCCGACTGCCCGGCCAACAGGCGTCGCCAGGTTGTCTCCACGTCAGCGCCCAATGGCGTCAACGCGCCCATGCCTGTCACAACGATGCGTTTACTCATGATCAATCGACTCCAGTTGCGTTTAGGGTACAGACTTTATGGACGTCACTATCATCATGAAAGTAACATGGCATCACACACCTTTGCACCGACCGATAGGAACTTCCATGCAACGCAAATCCCTGACTCGCGACGAATGCCCCATCGCCCGTAGCCTTGAGCGGGTAGGGGAGTGGTGGAGCATCTTGATCATGCGCGACGCGCTGCAGGGCTTACGCCGTTTCGATGAGTTCTCACGCAGCCTGGGCATCGCGCCCAATATGTTGACGCGCCGCCTTAATGCGCTGGTGGAGGCCGGCATGCTGGAGCGTCGGCCATACAGCGAGCGGCCGCCGCGCGACGAGTATGTGCCGACGGCCAAGGGTGAGGACTTTCGTATGGTGCTGATGTCGCTGGTGGCCTGGGGTAATCGGCACTACGCCGAGGAGGGCACCAGTGTCGAGTTGGTGGAGCGGGGCACCGGGCGTCCGCTGCAGCCGATATTGGCGAACGAACAGGGGCATATCGTGTCGTTGGAGAACTGCGTTTTGCAGGCCGGCCCGGCCGCCAGCGACGGCATGCGCGAGCGTTTGGCGTCGCTCGCCGCAAAGCCTTGAATCACGCGGTTTCCAGCAATAATTTGGCGCCAGAAAATAAACATTTTTGCCGCATAAAGTCGTGTATTTCTCAGCCGATAGCCAATGAAGAAACCAGTTTTTCCGCACGGCTGAGGGCACGTCATGTTCAACACAACACTCAAGACAGAACTGGCGGCCAGGACGGCCGAAGCCACTGAATACAAAGGACTGATTGCTGCACTGGAACGCTCCATGGCCGTGGTCGAATTCGACCTCAACGGCAAGGTGCTGCGGGCCAACGACAACTTCCTCAAGACCCTCGGTTATCGCGCCGATCAATTGGCCGGCAAGTCCCACCGTGACTTCTGCCTGCCAGAGCTGACCAGCAGCCCGGCCTACAGCCAGTTCTGGACTGACCTGAAGGCTGGCAGGTTTGTGTCAGGCACCTTCAAACGGGTGGACGCCAACGGCAAGACCGTCTGGCTGGAGGCCAGTTACAACCCGGTGCTGGATGAGCGTGGCCAGGTACTGAAAGTGGTCAAGTACGCCTTGGACGTCACCGCCAAAGTCGAGCAAGAGGCAGCGACTCGCAGCAAGCTGGCCGCGCTGGACCGAGCAATGGCAGTGATCGAATTTGATTTGAGCGGCCAAGTGCTGGACGCCAATGCAAACTTCTTGAACGTCATGGGTTATGGGTTGGCAGAAATAAAAGGCAAGCACCATCGCCTGTTTTGCGAACCGGTGCTGATCAACAGCAGCGAATACACAGACTTCTGGCGCCGCTTGAACAACGGCGAGTTCTTCACCGGGCAATTCAAGCGCCTGGGCAAGCATGGCCGGGTGGTGTGGCTGGAGGCGAGCTATAACCCGGTCTACGACGGCGACGGCAAGCTGGTCAAGATCGTCAAGTTCGCCAGCGATATCACCGAACGCGTGGAAAAGTTCGAGGAAGACTCTCGTGGTGCTTCCCGGGCCTACCATATCTCGTCCGAGACCGAGCGGTTTGCCGAACATGGCACTCAGGTGATCCAGGAGACCGCCACTGAAATGCGCCGCATCGCCGACAACATCGGTGCGTCTGCACGGCTGGTGGGACAGTTGGGCGACCGATCCGAGCAGATCACCGCCATCGTCAACACCATTCGCGGCATCGCCGACCAGACCAACCTGTTGGCACTCAACGCAGCCATCGAGGCCGCGCGGGCAGGTGACCAGGGGCGCGGCTTTGCGGTGGTGGCCGACGAAGTGCGGCAACTGGCCGGGCGGACCAGCCGCTCAACGGCGGAAATTGCCGAGATGATCGGGATGATTCTCTCGGAAACCCGCGATGCGGTGAGCAGCATGAGTTCGACCCAGGAAGGCGCACAACGCGGCGTCAACCTGGCCGACCAGGCGGGCTCGGTGATCCTGCAGATTCGCACCAGCACCCGTGATGCGGTGGAGGCGGTCAGCATGTTTGCATCGAAGCTGGATGAGTCAGACGTGATTCCCAAAACCGCAGTCGGCTGGGTGGGCTGATGTAGCGAGGGAGCTAGCTATAAGGGCGCAGCTGTCTTGCTATGAGGTGGCTTTCTGTGGCGAGGGAGCTTGCTCCCGCTGGGGCGCGAAGCGGCCCCGTTCTAAAGGGACTGCTGCGCAGTCCAACGGGAGCAAGCTCCCTCGCCACACGGATAGTCGACGGTCAGCCGCAGCTCATTCAAATCGCCGAGGAGGGCAGTGATGGCTTCAACGTCATGTTCCCGAGGTTACCGGGTGGGCTGGATGACGTTTTCGATGAAGGCGTTATCGGAAAAGGAGGGGCATTGCACCCCTCGTTCCGGTTTGAATCTTACTCTTTGACGTCCATGAACTCTTCAGCCCAAGCCACGTAGTTTTCCGGCAAGGTGTACGTGTGGGTCAGTTCGGTAGCGCTCAGGTTATCGGTGCTATGGGTCAACTGGCGCTGAGCACGCAGGCTGTCGTAGGTCGCCTTGATCGCGGCAAAGTAGGCGCCGTGACCAGCAACCACTACACGCACACCGAGGCTGGCCAGACGTTTGGCGTCATTCAGTTTAGGGTTGCCATACGTCACCAGCATCAGCGGCACCGTCAGGTTCTCCGCGATCTGCTCGAGGTGCTCAAAATCAGCCACACCCACCATACAAATCCCATCGGCACCGGCTTTCTGATAAGCCAGGGTACGCTCGATAACCGCTTCAGTCGGCAACACGCCAGCATTGGTGCGGGCAATGATCGACAGTTCTGGATCAACACGCGCTTCCAGCGCGGCGCGGACCTTGCCGATGCCTTCTTCAATGGAGATCAGGTCAGTGGATTTACGCCCGAACTGCGCAGGCAGCAGCGTGTCCTCAATGGTCAAGGCGGCCACACCGGCACGCTCAAGCTCCTCAACGGTTCGCATCACGTTAAGGGCATTGCCGTAGCCGTGGTCGGCATCGGCAATGAACGGCAGTTGGGCAACGCGACCTATACGGGTGGCTTGTTCGACGAACTCACTCAGCGTGATCAGCGCGAAATCGGGTGCGGCCAATACCTGCAACGAGGCAACGGAGCCACCGAGGATGCCGACTTCGAAACCCAGGTCAGCGGCGATACGCGCCGACATCGGGTCAAAGACGGAAGCGGTTTCAACGCAGGTTGGGGTGGCAAGCAATTCACGGAATGTGCGGCGCAGGGCTGAGTGAGAAATCTTTGGCATGGGCTTTCCTGGTTCTGGTCATCGTCTTGTGACGATCAATGTCTATTCGTGGTGGTGCGAGATTAACATGCGGGCGAATAGGAGATGATGACGTTTCAGCATTAGGCGGGGGCGGAGGTACGGAGTGTGGGTTTACGGTTGGAGGGCGGACAGGATTGGCGGGCAGGGCCCGCCAGTTGATCGGCGCCCGGGTTGGGCGCCTTTCTCTCATTCATGCCTGCTCTTGATACCCTTTGCGAAGTTTCTCCGCGATCAGCTTTTCTGCTTCACGCAAAGCACGTTCAGGGCTGTCGAGGGACTTGATCAGGGTCTGACCCTTGGTGCCGATACGGCCAAAATTCACCGTCACCTCGGCCTCCGCCACGCCAATACGCCAGAACTTGTTGGCGTTGCCGTCTCCAAAGGTGAATTCGCGCATCAAGGGTAGCGCTTCAGGGGTGATTGGCGCTTCGACCTCGATCTCGACAGTTTCCTCTGCCTGTTCCGGTTCTGGCAGCGCAGAGGCTTCCTCACCCCGTAGGAGCGTTTCGATGCGATTGAGCACGTCTTCCGGATCGCGCAGCCAGTCATGGCTGGGCACGTCGATGATCTTCCAACCGAAACTGCGCAGTACCGTCGGGCGGAAGATGTAACGCTCACGCACGTCAGCGGCAGCCGCGGTGTCGCCGTCCAGCAGCACGCCGAGGCTGAAGTGTTCGCCGCTGGCGTCACTGATCGCCAAGTCACAGCGGAACTGTGAACGCCCAACATATTCCTGGACCGAATGCCCGCGTTTGCGCAACGCGGCGGCGAGGGCACTGCGCAGGTGGTCCTTGGGCAGGCTGACGGCAAAGGACTGCTTGGCGCCGGGATTGAGGTTGGCGAGGATACCTTGGGAGCGCGGCGCATCCCCAGTGGCACTGGCCTGGGCAAACTGCAGGAACGCACGCAGTGCAGCGGCGCCGTCGTTGTGGGTGTTGGTGATGGCCTCGGATTCGATGCTGGAGACGATCGCCATGCGCTTACGGGCGCGACTGAAGATCACGTTAAGGCGTTTTTCCCCACCTCGCTGGTTGATCGGGCCGAAATTCATCAGCATCTTGCCGTTTGGTCCTGGCGCGTAGCAGATGCTCAGAATAATCACATCACGCTCGTCCCCCTGGACGTTCTCCAGGTTCTTGACGAACAGGCCATTGAATTGCCCGGCATCTTCACGCACGTACTCGCGCTCAAGACGTGTGGCAAAGGCCGAGTCGCTGCTGGCCAAGTCTTCCAGGGCCTGCTCAATGGCACCTTGCTGGGCCTCGGAAAACGCCACGATGCCCAGGCTCAGGCCGGTCTCGCGTTGCAGCAGCTCACGCACCAGATTGGCGATATAGCGTGCTTCGGCCAGATTGCTGCGGCTGAGGTAGACACCGTCGCTCATCTTCAAGAAGCTGATCGGACTTTCCAGCAGCGTGTCGGCGCCCTGGACCACCGCCTGGGCGTCCGTGGAGTCAAGGGCCGCGTGAGCCGGGGCAGGGCGCTCGATACGACGGTCAGGAATGGTGATCAGCCGCCCTTCGTAGAACGCTGCATTGGAGAAGCTGATCAAGGCTTCGTGGCGACTGCGGTAGTGCCAAGCCAGGAGGGTCGCCGGCAAGTTACGTGCGGCTTGGCTCAGCAGGCTGTCGGCATCAAGGTTGATTGCGATCTGTTCTCCATCCTCCATGGCAATCAGTTCGTTATCGTCCTGGTCGCCGGCGCTGGAGAAGAAGTTGGTCGGTGGCAACTGCATCTCGTCACCCACCACAATCACCTGCTGCGCACGGCTCAGGGCCGGCACGGCTTCTTCGCTGGGGATCTGGCTGGCTTCGTCGAAAATCACCACGTCAAACAGGTCCGGCGTCAATGGCAGGGTGTCGGACACCGACAGCGGGCTCATCAACCAGATGGGCTTGAGGTCGTTGATCACCCGGCCACTGTCGCCACTCGCCATTTCACGAATAGAGCGATAGCGCATGGTCTTGCCCAACTCATGCTCCAGTTCACGACGGCCCTTGGCGTAGGCTTTCTTGAACTCACGGGCTTGGGCGTCCAGTTGAGTCACCGACATCGCCGATTGCTTCACATGCTCCAGAAAACGCTGGTGCAACGTAGCGCTGAGCACGTGAGCATTACTTTTGAGCAGGCTGCTTTCAGCCTGGCTGACCTGACGTGCAGCCAAACTTAACGCCGGGCCATCGAAGCGCGCCAGCTGCGGGTTGGCGCGGTACAGGCGAGTCAGGTTTTCCTGGGCAATCAAACCGTCCAGTGCGCGGTGCGCCAAGGCGTACTGTTGCACGACCGCCAAGCAGACAGGATCGGCCTGGTGCAACTCATTGAGCAGGGGCAGGGTGTCGGGCAGTTCGTCGAGTTCTTCGCGCAGATCGCGCAGGTATTCCGCCAACTCGCTCAAGCTCGGCGCCGGGTCGAACACACAATGTTGCGCGACCAGTTCGGCCAAGCGGGCCACCGGCTGGCGCAGGTTGGCTTCCTGGCGCACACCAGGCAGGGAATCCGGATTACCCCGCAGGCCTTCGACCCACTGACGCAACAGCGGTGATGTGCTCAGTTGCTGGAGCAGGGCTTGCAGGTTGCTCACGAACAGGTCGATATCCGGGATGCCATAGCGACCTTGCAGGCGTTGCTGCTCGACGTGCAGCTCGGCAGTGGCGCGGTGCTCGCCGGCCAGGCCGTCGAGCACACTGCGGAAACTGGGGCGAATCGCGTGTTGACTGAAGTCGTAGCGTCGTTGCACTTCACTGCGCAGCCGCCACCAGGCGGGTTGCAGCCAACGCAGCAGCGAGCCTTCTAACCGCTGTGCTAGGTCGAGGGCAGCCTGGGTATCCTGGGGCGCGAGTTTTTCACGCCAGTAGTGGGTCGATTCACGGGCGTTGTGTTGCTGTACGGTCAATGCCTGCAACGCCAGCTGTTCGGCGTGCAACGCTTGGGAGCCCGGCGAGCCTGGCTCCAGCAGGTCGAGGTGCGTTGCCAGGTTGGCGCTGGTCAGTTGTTCCGCGGCCTGGGTCAGTAAGCACGCATCCGCCAGGCGGGTGTCCCCAGACAGCAGGCCCGACGATGACTCCAGGAACGGCTCGACACTGTCCATCAGCCCACTGGCTTCATCAAGGAACGCCTTGAGTTGACCATATGCATGTTCGTGGGTAATCAGGCTTGAGGCCAAGTGGCTGAAAGGATGCCGTGCAAAACTGTCGAGGCCGAAACGTTCTTTGATCGTTTGATACACACGGCCGGTCAGCTCGCTTTGGGCCTGCCAATGACACCATTCGGGCAAGCGCTCCAAGGCTTCGGGTGGCAGCTTTGCAGCAACGGGCGGCAGTTCAATCAGATGACGTACCAACTCGCGTACCGAGCATGCCAAGGACTCCGGCACCCCAGCCATTGCCTGTTCAAAACACTCTATCAAGCCCAGTTGTTGGCTCAGGCCAGCCAGCAGGGTGTCGCGCCGGGCTTGCAACTGCGGCGACTGCGCATCGCCGGCGATCCAACGCTCATAGCACTCGCGCAGGTTGCCCACGAAGGCCTTCTTGTCGGTCTGAGAGTCGTGGATCAGGCAGCACAAGTTGCCCAGTTCACTTTGTTGCAGGCGATGGAACACCACGTCCAGCGCCGCACGTTTTTCACAGACGAACAGCACCCGCAGGCCGCGACCTGCGTAGTCGGCGATCAGGTTGGTGATGGTCTGGGACTTGCCGGTGCCCGGCGGCCCCTGAATGATGAAGTTACGCCCGGTACGGGCCAGGCTGACGGCGGCATTCTGCGTAGCGTCACCGGCGACCACGTTCCACTGTTCGGGCAACGGGATGGGGTCAGGGGACTGGACCTCGACGTCCCGAGGTTCGATGGAAAACATCCGGTCAAACGCTTCGTTCTGCGCTGGTTCGTCGATCAGCTGCGCATAGTCCCGCACCAGCGACATCTTGCGATAGTTGAAGTTGGCCAGGGTCACCTGCGTCAGGTCGATGTCCCAGGCGTAGCGATGCCCCTGGTTCTCGGGCAGGGCGAAGGTACTGTTTTCGGCGCTGCTGGCGACCATCTGAGGGTGTTGATTGCGCAGCACGGGTTTGGCGCCTACGGCCAGGCGCAGCGGCAACTCACTGGGCAGTACCTTCTGCTGGAACAGTTGCAGGCCCAGCGGACGGAAATCTTCGCGGTCGTAGCTGAAATCCGGCTTGACCAAAGGCATCGCCGAACGCTGGCGAGCACGACGGCGCTGGAAGTGGTGCAGATGCTGCACGGCCTTCTGGTGGATCAGCTCGATTTGCGGTTTGCTTTGCAGGCGTAACTCGACGCCGGGCTCGGTCAGTTTGATCTGGCGCGCAATATCAGCATGGATGTCTTCCAGAGACGTCTTTTGCAGGTCGACGGTTTCCGGCAACTGGATATCGTAGAGCTGACGCAACTGATGACGCAGTACCGGGTTGAATTGCGCCTCGGTTTCGTCGCATTGCAACACGAACTGGTCACGCACACCTTTTTTGCGACTCAACTCCACTGGAAGCCAGAGCAGCGGGGTAACAATACGTTCTTCCGGCGTGTCCTTGAGGTTGTGCCAGCGCATGAAGGCCACCACCAGGCGCAAGTTGCTGAAGCCGAACTCGGCACGATCACGTCGAGTTTCTTGGATGATGCGCTCCAGCGACGCCTGCAACCAGGTCTGGTCTTCAAACCGCAGCCATTGCTGCAGTCCAACAGGCTTGCCGCTCAGCACTTGTTCGGAGAACCCGCCGAAGGTGGGTTGCCAGGTGCACAGCGCTTCGGGCCGGATACTTTCAATGCGCATCACCAACGGAACGCTGGCCACGGTCAAGTTGACGTTGGCCTGGGTTGGCCGGAAGTACAGCAGGCGATTGCGGCGCGAAAGGTCAAACAACCGGTTGCGCAGATGATCCAGCACCACCGTGCGCCGCGACGCCGGGCCTTCGGCCTGGGCCAACACACGCTCGACATCCAGGCTGGCTGGCTGTTCGCGCCAAGACTCCAGGCGCCGCGCCAGCGAGCCCACATCCGTGGCGCGCTCATGGCGGTTCAGCTCAGTCATCTCAACGATCAGATTGGCCAACACCGGGTTGAGCCGACCATTAAGCTGGAACAGGTTGCGGCGGTGCCGGGCAAACGTCTTGAGGTCATTGATATCGGCGAAATCCAATCCGCATGCCAGGCACGCCAGCAATTGACCGAGCTGGAATATGTCGGTGATCTCATCGTGGTGCCCGAGGCGATGCTCCCAACTGTGCAGGTCCGGGAGGAATACCGGGTGGTCGATGGCTTGATGCAGGTCCTCCTGGACTTGCAGGTCGGTAATGGCCACGCCGCTTTCCGAGTCCCGGGTCAGGCGGACTTTGCCGACGACATTCAGCGCCGATTCCGGATTGGGCTGCACCTGCTTGATCGCTTCCAGCGCCAGCCGCGGCGGGACACCTTCAGGATTACGCAGTTGCAACGCGCGTTCCGGCCCTTGCAGCACATCGAGATAGCTGAGCTGGGCGACACGTCCCAGTTCATGCAGCTGTGCCACCTGACGCAGCAGTGGCAGCGCCAGGAACAACACATCGTCGATGGGTACGGCGGCGCCATCGTGGCTTTGCAGCAATTGAGTGAACGTGACGGGTTGGCTTACTGGGTCCATGTGTCGACCTCCGCTTTGAGCGCGCGAACGATCGGGTCGAGCTCACGTTTGGGTAGTTTGATATCGCGCTTGAGCACGCTGATAAAGTCATCGGCGCTGCCGAGTTTCTTGGCGGTGCGCGCGGCGTGCAGCAGGGCTTCATCCCGCAAGTCGCGGTCCACCAGACTCAGGTCGAGCATGATGAAGTGCAGGTATTCATGGATACTGGTGTCGATACGCTCGGCATTCAACGTCGTTAGGTCGAGTGGCGTTTCGTTGTCCTTCCAATCGGGAAAGAAACCGCGCACCTGATTGAGCACAACCTCTGATTGCAACACGGGGGAGCCAGTGAAATGGGCAATAAAGCTGCGGGTGAGGGCGGTCAACTCGACCTGGTCGATCACGTCCAGACGATTGAGCGACAACGGCCCGCGCAACCGCCGATCCAGCCAGCTATCCGTATCCGGGAGTTGCCGCCACCAGCTGTCCACCGCCTGGGAGCGCAAAAACGTCTCCGGATGGGAAATGCCCTGGGACAGCTGCGCGTCCTTGCCATCCAGCTCTCGGGCCTGCTTCAAGTAGCTGGCGGCATCCACGCTGACAATCCCGGTGTGAATCTTGACCAGCGAGGTAATCGACGCTTCTGGCCCATTAGCCACGAGTGCCGCTCCGCGGTCGGCATAGATTTCGGTGTGCAAGCTATATAGACGTGCCGTCTGTTCCAGGCTGGACGGCGTATTCACATCGGCCATGGCGTGATTGAGAATTCGCTCTGCGGTGAGAAAGTCGCCACCGTGCTCCGACCATAACCGGTAATGAGCCAGCTCATGTCCCAGCAGCGCCAGCAACTCCTGGGCGTCCAGCCGCTCAAGAATCGGGCCGTAGAACACCACATGCACTTCACCGGCCAGGTAATACAGGCTCGCATTCATCGCGCCGTCGCCAGCCTGGTAAAGGGTGGCGGGTGCCTTGATCTGCAAACACTGTAATGCCGTTTCACAGGCCTGATAGGCCAGCGGATGGGTCTCGGGACTTAAGCGATAGGTGTCACGCAGCAATTGCGCACGTACATCCTGGGCGTGTTCCTGCTGAACGCCCAAGGACGAGGCCCAATCCCACACGACAGGTTCATGGGCTTTCAGGTAGTCGACCACGCGCTGGTGGTAAGGCAATGGCGTCAGGCTGCTGATATCCAGCGCGGGGGTACTCATCGTTCAAACGTCCTTGAGAGGATACGGCTCCATGCACCGCGTGGGCAGCAGAGACTGGGCTGGCATCCCGGTATCAGTGATCGGCAATAAACGCGGAGCATATCCGTTTCGCATGACTGCTGCACGGCGCAAGGGATTAATCCCATTCTGCAGGGTGTCTATAGTTGATGCACCCGCGCAGCGTCCCTTGGAGCCGTGCGCAACCCAGCCGAAGATTGAGGTGACCCGAATGAACAGCGAATCCACACCGCACAGGATCCGTACCGACCCAATCGACGCCGAGTACTTTGAATACAGCAAAGCGGCCAATCCGATCAGCGCGAACTTGATCTCACGGATTCCCTATCAGAGCTTCCCAGCCTCGCTGTATGACAGCGGCCCCTCCAGGGTGGTGCCACTGGACCTCAGCGAAGCCTTGGGCTGCGAAGGCCCGGCGACTGGCCCTGGGCTGTGCGCGAACTTCATTCGGCTCAACGCCGGCGATACCCTCTACCTGCAGCCCAACGCGACGTCACAAGTGTTCTATGTGATCGCAGGGGAGGGCCGCGTGGTTCAGGGCGAGCATGCCATTCAATGGTCTAAAGGCTGCTTTATTGCGCTGCCGGGCCTGCAGGAGGCATGTCTCAGTGCAACGCAGGATGCTCGGTTTTACTATGTGCACGATGAGCCGCTATTGCGCTACCTGGGTGTGACGCGCAGCAGTGATCGCTTTGCGCCGACGCTCTACCCCGCAGACGTGGCGAACGCGAAACTGCGTGAAGCAGCCGACGACCCGCGTGCGCAGGACCGCAGTCGCATCAGTATCCTGCTGGGCAATCGCAACTTTCCACAGACGCGCACGGTGACGCATGTGCTGTGGGCGATGTATGGGATTCTGCCAGCGGGTTCGGTGCAAAAGCCCCATCGACATCAATCGATTGCCTTGGATTTCATTATCGATTGCCCGGTAGGGTGTTACTCGTTGGTGGGTACTGAGCTGGATGTGGATGGGCAGATCCACAACCCGGTACGAGTTGACTGGTCACCTGGCCTGGCGTTTGTGACCCCGCCCGGTTACTGGCATGCGCACTTCAATGAGGCAGACACGGAGGCATTCCTGATCCCGATTCAAGATGCGGGGCTGCAAACGTACCTGCGGTCGTTGGATATTCGGTTCAGTTGAGTGGCTTAGGGTCAACGCGAATGAAACACTGCGCCGCTATCGAGAGGTTCAGGGTTTCCCAGGTCAGTGACTGGCTCCCGAGATTAAACAGCGCGCGGGGCTAGCTGCCTGCCGGGTGGTTCTTTTTGGTCTCCTGAATAAACTGCCCCAACTCCTTGCTAGAGTGGCTGAATGAAAAATACCGCGACAGACAATGCCGACTGGGAACTGCTGAACCTTGAATGGCATCAAGGCTTCGCGTTTATGGACGGCACGTTACTGGGTGATGGGCAGGTACCCGATGTGTACATCATGCTCACGCCTCAAGGCCTGCCGCCCGGCGAGACGGTGCAACGCGCCCTTGCCGGGCACTACCCGCCGTCCCCATTGTTTGCCGAACAGCCGGTGTGGCGGCATCGCAAAAACCCTGCGCTCCTGCGCGATGCGCGGCGCGATTACTATCTGCTTCCAGGCTACCAGGCGCGCTATGGCTACCATGCGCTTCATCGCCTGGCGTTTCGTTTCAACCACGGGCTGGAAAACCTGGGCCACCAATACTGGCGGGATGAAACCCGCGCCTATTGGTTTGACCATTACACGGTCGTGACAATTGCTGATGCGCGACACAAGCACCTTGCGCTACTGGAGCCGTCACCCGCATCGGTGCCCGCTGCCTCGGCGCTTTTCAGCGATGGGGTGACCGTCTTTCTGCAGGGGCAATTCATCGCCAACGCCACTGCCCAAGTGAGTTACTGCAATCATCCTGATTATCGAGTGATCGACAACAACGTGTATCGGGGTTTCAAGCCCTTGCACCAAAAGGACGGCACGCCGCTGCCAATTGCCAATCCAGGCAACTTCCAAATGCTCGCGCGTCGATGGGGCTCGGATGGCCAATCGATCATTGTGCAAGCGCAGCAAGGCTCAAGCATTGCCTACGAATACTTCTACCGTATCGACAATGCCGACCTTGCAACCTTCACCGTGCTCAACGAGCGTTATGCAAAAGACCGCCACCGCGCCTATTACCTGACCGGAAAAAACCTGCGTTATGTGGGTGAGTTCAATCTGCTCAGGTGCTGGCAACCGACGTTTGATGAGTGCGGCCGCGTAGTCAGCGCCATCGAACACGAAGACGAGTATTTCGCTGTAGACGACCAATTCGTCTACGCCGCCGGTACCCGCCTGCGCGGCGCTCACGGCCCGAGCTTTCGGCATTTGGGGTTGGGTTACTACCGCGATCAGCAGCACGCTTATTTGCGCAACAAACGCCTGGAGGTAGACGTAGAGAGTTTCGTGGTGGCCCAGCTCTATAAAGGGCCGCAGGATTACTCGCCTGTATTGGTAGGCGACAAGCATGGCCCACTGGGCTCCGGCGGCGTCGTCGATGCGGCCATGCGACAAGCATGGGCTGTGTTCTTCATCGCGCATCCGCACCTGCAAGACTATTGGTGGCACCGCCTGCAAGACAAAGCACAGTCCCAGGAAGAAACCGCGCCCTTGCATGCCATCGGCCTCAATTTCGAGCTGGGCCGGCACGTGTATTTTCACGGGAGGCCAATCAGCGGGCTGGACGCGGCGAGTTTCAAGTTGCTCGATCGTCACCTGTGCGGCGATGCAAATGGCTTGTACCTGATCCCGTTTCATAACGCCGACACTCAAGTGCCCGAACGCTTCTCAATGGAGCCCGCTGAGCATTTTCGCGCATTGGGTTCGCCATACCTGACTGATGGTAAAACAGTGTTCTGCCAGCGGGTTTTCTATCATCCCCCCGAGCCCATTCGTAAGGCCGATGCGGCGACGTTCGAGTCATGCGGTCATGGCTGGGCCAAGGATAAACACGCGGTTTATTACTACGGCGAGGCCAAAAAACACCTGAGCCCTGCGGATACGCAAGTCATCGGTACTTATGCCTTCAGCCCTACGGCGATACTGTCGGAGGGCAAGTTGCTGGATGTGACGTTCACCCCAGACGAAGTGCGCGTGCCGCATCCCGACTTTTTACAACTGGGCACGCGCAAACTGTTCTGCCACCGACGCCCCCTCAGCGCGAAGCGCATAGACCTGGCCACGCTGGAGTTTCTGAGTGACCGCCATGCCCGCGACAAGCATCGGTTCTACCACTACGACGGTTATGCAACGCTGAGTGAAGTTGATGAGGCGCACTATCAGAAAGCGGGCAGCGGGGACTGACAAAGAGGATGGATGAACGGCAATTTGAACATGGTCAGACACCCATCAGATTGCCAAGGCCGCCATGGCCATGGCGGTGGTGATCATCGAGCAGTGCGCGGTGCGTACACTGCAGATGTCCGGAGGTGCGGTCAGTGGCGTGGTCACGGAAAAAGGTGAAATTCGCTGTGATCACGTCTTGCTCGCGGGGGGCATGTGGTCACGGCGCTTTCTGGGCAACCTCGGCGTCTCGTTGCCGACCTTGCCGTTGACCTGCTCGGTACTGCGTACCCACCCCATGGACGGGCCGACAGAGATTGCTGTCGGCGCGCCGGACTTTTCGTTTCGCAAGCACAAGGACGGCGGTTTCATCATCACGCAGCGCGGCAAGCTGGATGCGTTCCTGACCCTCGATCACCTCTTGCTCGCCAAGCAGTATATGCCGCAGTTCCGTGCGCAACGCAGTGTGCTGAACGTGTCGCTGGGCAAGCCGTTTATCAATGACTTGGCGCTGGCGCGGCGTTGGCGGGCAGACAGTGTGAGCCCGTTCGAGCGCGTCAGGGTGCAGGACCCGGAGGCCAACCTACGGCTCAACAACGACGCGATGAACAACCTGATTGCCGCCTGGCCGGTGTTCCAACAGGCGCGGATCGCGCATGCCTGGGCGGGCACTATCGACGTGACACCGGATTCCAACCCGGTCATCGGCCCGGTTGCGCAGATCCCGGGGCTGACCGTGGCCACCGGCTTCTCGGGGCACGGGTTCGGTACGTCGCCGGCGGCGGGCCATCTCGCGGCGGACCTGGTCAGTGGGCATACGCCGATCATTGACCCAAGCCCTTACCGCTTCGACCGTTTCTAAAGGAGCAAGGCCATGCCTGCTGACAGCTGTTTCTTCACCAATCGTTCGGGCTTGCGCCTGCACTATTTGCGCTGGGGCGCGTCGACCGGCGTGCCGTTGGTGCTACTGCACGGTTTGCGCGCCTATGCACAGACCTGGGAGTCGTTGGTGCAGGCCCTGGGGGAGGGCTACTGTATCTTTGCCCTGGACCAGCGCGGCCGTGGGTTGAGCGACTGGGCTGAACCTTCCAGTTATCACACTCAATCGTATGTCGAGGACCTTGAGGATTTGACCGCCCATGTCGGCCTGCAGCGTTTTGTCTTGCTCGGGCACTCATTGGGTGGCGCCAACGCGCTCGAGTATGCACGGCAACACCCGGGACGCTTGATGGGCTTGCTGATCGAGGATATCGGCCCCGGGTCTTCAACCCAAGGCGATGGCGCGGCGCGTATTCGTCGCGAGATGGGCCAGACGCCGTTGCAGTTCGAAAGCTGGGACGCAGCCCGCGCGTTCTGGAAAGCCTCACGCCCAGGTTTATCGGAGCAGGGCCTGGCATCCAGGCTGGCGCATTCGATGCAAGAGCGCGACGGCGTGATTGGCTGGCGTCATGATCAACAGGGGATTGCCGAGGCACGGCTGAGTATCGAACCTACCGATTTGTGGCCTGCGGTGCGCTCCCTGGACTGCCCAAGCCTGTTCATTCGCGGCGGCCGCTCGGACTTTCTACCACCTGCCATGCTGCAGGCCATGTGCGCCAGCAACCCGAAGGTCCAAGCCGTGGAAGTGGCAGATGCCAGTCACTATGTTCATGATGATCAAGGCGAAGTATTCAATCGCTTGGTCGCAGACTTTCTAAGCAGTCTGACGCAGGCAGTTTAGTGACAATCAAAGCGCTTCCTGAAGGTGTTGTGGCCCACCATTTATTACTTCTCAAACACGACGAGGCTCGCCCTCGGCCATTTCGCGCATCAGACTCAAGTAACGACGCGCTCCCAGCCCCAGCGGTCGGTTCTTTACCCAGATGATATCGACCCATAACCGCATCTGACTCGGCATGTTGTCAAACACAACCTCCGTCAATGCGCCCGAAGTGATTAGAGGTTGTACCAGCGGTTGTGGAAGATAAGCCCAGCCCAATCCTTGCTGCACCAGATCGAGAGTTGCCAGATAATTGTCGCTGTGCCAAATCCGCCGTGACAGTACAACACGCGGGTCAGAGTCTGTAGGTCCGCCAGTAGCAACGATGATCTGTCGAACATTGACCAGTTGCTCTTCACCTAAGGGGCTTTTCTTGCCGGCGGCCGCAGGATGATCTGGAGAGGCAACTGCTACTAACAATTGGCTCCCCGCTTCAAGAAACGTCTCCCGCTCGTCAAGCCCTGGTCGTTCAAATCCAAGTGCCAATTGCACACGCCCCTCATGGAGCATGCGCATCGCCTCCGGATGGGACGCGGAGCGAATCTCGATTTCAAGCGTGGGAAACTCCCTGGCGATAATGGACAGCGGACGATTCCATATGCCTGTCTGCAACTCCGGCGCCATTGCAAGGACCAAGCGTCCCTCCAACCCCTGATGAAGCTGGAGCGCATGGGCGTCCAGCAGGTTTAACTGGCTGGCGACTTGTCGTGCCTGGGGTTCCAGTGCTTTGGCGGCTGCCGTAGGAATAGCTTTGCGGGTTGATCGGTCAAAAAGCAATAAATCCAGCTCTGCTTCAAGCTGCGACACGGCCATGTTGATTGCCGAGGGTACCCGGCCTAATTTTCGAGCGGCGGCCGAAAAGGACCCGCTGTCGACGACCGAGAGGAAAACTTTAAGTGACTCACTGGTAAACGCCATGGTGATTGTCAAATTTTCTGATGATGATCGTCTTTGTTTATCAGGTTTATTGGCCTAATTTCTACTCTCTTTCAAATTAAATACGTGGGGCACACCATGTTGGGTGCGGAATTGAGAGGGCATGTGGCACTTGTCAGTGGTGCCGGGAGCGAATCTGGGATTGGTATGGCTATTGCTCGCAGGCTAGGTACATCCGGGGCGAAATTGATTATCACTGCCAGCAGTAACCGCATCGCCGATCGTATTGAAGAGCTACGCCTTGAAGGGTTTGAAGTTGAAGGACGGCCAACTGACCTCACTGATGAAAGTCAGGTACGTGAATTCAGCCTATGGGCAGAATCAGTCTGGGGACGGGTCGATATTCTGGTGAATAATGCCGGCATGGCCATGCAAGGAAGCCCTGAGATTTTCTCGGAGTTGGCAACGATGGAACTGCATGACTGGAATCTTTCACTGGCCAGAAACTTAACGACCGCTTTTCTCCTGACTCGGGCCGTTTTGCCCGGTATGAGGACGCGAAGTTACGGGCGCATTGTCAATGTTAGTTCCACCACGGGCACTAGGGGGGGCAATCCGGGCGAAGCCGCTTATGGCGCCGCCAAGGCCGCGATGGTTGGCATGAACATGGGACTTTCACTTGAAGTCGCCAAGCAGGGCATTACCGTAAACAGCGTGGCTCCTGGATGGATCTCCACTGGGTCAACCACGCCCGTTGAAGCAGAGGCGGGGCGCTTTACCCCGATCGGGCGGGCAGGCACCCCTCGCGAAGTGGCAGCAGCGGTTGCATTTCTGGCATCGCCCGACGCCAGTTACATCACAGGTGAAGTCCTCGTGGTGGATGGCGGGAACTGTCTGATCGAGAACAAAGCACCTCACGGCTGATGCCAGGACGCAGATGATTTATTTTCTTTTGACCGGAAGTAAAAAAGAGCCTTTTAAGTAATCCAGCCGCTATTAAGTTTGAATACTCTCCAGAGTGATCAACGATTGATCCTGTGGGTGGGGGCTATAACCGCGTTTTATAAAAGCACGACATATCAAAGAATAGGAGATTTCTTTGAGCCGTATTCGGCTGTCATTAAGAAACGGACTTTTAATTAATTTGATAATTAACACAGGGTTTTGATTATGTCGAAAAGTGGAATTAGTGAATCAGCGATTGCTGCTTTTACCGCCTCCGAGCGTGCCCGATTTATAGAAAACAACCCCACCTCACTGGCCCTGGCCAAGCGCGCCAAGGCGAATCTGTTCAACGGTGTTCCCATGCACTGGATGAGCGATTGGTCGATGCCGTCGCCGCTTTTCGTCCAGCGTGCCAAAGGGGCACGCTTCACCGATGTTGACGGTCATGAATATATTGACTTTTGCCTTGGCGACACCGGCACGATGTTTGGCCATTCACCTGATTCTATTGCCCGCGCCATCGCAGAGCAGGCGAATAACGGTTTGACCACGATGCTTCCTGGCGAAGACGCAGTGGTCTGTGGAGAGTTGCTGGCTCAGCGATTCGAGCTGCCTTATTGGCAGGTGACCGCCAATGCAACTGACGCCAATCGGTATGTGTTGCGCTGGGCGCGCGCTATCACCAAACGCAATGTATTGCTGGTGTTCGACGGCTGTTATCACGGCACTGTGGATGACGTGATGGTGCGGTACCGCGAAGGTAAAACAGTGCACCGTGCAGGTCTTGTGGGCCAAGCCTACGACTTGACCCAATACAGTCGATCCATCCCCTTCAACGATGTCGACGCGCTGGAGGCTGCGTTAGCGCAAGGCGATGTGTGCGCGCTGATTTGCGAGCCCGCGATGACGAACATAGGCATGGTCCTGCCCGATCCGGGTTTCATGCAAAAGTGCCGAGAATTGACCCTTAAATATGGCAGCCTGTTGGTCATTGATGAGACCCACACTATTTCTACCGGCATCGGTGGATGCACTCGCCAGTGGGATTTGAAACCCGACTTTTTCGTGGTAGGTAAACCTATCGCCGGTGGCGTGCCTTGCGCGGTGTTTGGTGTGACCGAGCAAGTCGCCTTGGCCATGCGCGACGTGCAGAAGACCCTCAGCGAAGAGAGCGGCGGGCATGGCCATAGCGGTATGGGAACGACACTGTCCGCCAATGCACTGGCGATGCGTTGCATGCGCGTCAGTCTTGAAGAGGTTATGACAGACTCTGCCTACCAGCACATGCTGCCTCTGGCCTCAAGACTGGCGCAGGGATTTCGAGCGTTGTTCAAGCGGCACCAATTGAACTGGTCTGTAACAGAGTTGGGCGCGCGTTGTGAGTTTCAATTCTGTGCTACCTCGCCAAGAACAGGCGCGCAGGCCGAGGCGGCTTTTCATGACAGCCTTCAAATGGCTCTGCACCTGTACCTCATCAACCGCGGAATCCTGATCACGCCCTTTCACAACATGACCCTGTGCTGTCCACAGACCAGTCAGGCGGATATCGACAGGCTGATCGGTGAGTTGGATAACGCGCTGACTCAGCTGCTTGCCATACCTGGAGCTCGGGTCATCTCTTAATAACTGGACGGTTGACGCCCCCATTTTTATCAAATACTGCCAAGTCGCTTGAATGAGCGCTAAGAGGTTTGACATGCAATTTGCTGACAAAAAAGAGGCCAAGGATTATCTGGCCGCGCACCCTGAAGTGCTGAGTATCGAGTTGTTCCTTATCGACGCGAATGGTGTTCCACGGGGCAAACTGTTGCATCGCGACGAGCTGCTGGCGATCTACGAAAATGGTAGGCCACTGCCAAGTTCCATTCTTGCCTTGACCGTGCAGGGTGAGGACGTAGAAGACACAGGGTTGGTCTGGGATGTCGCTGACGCTGATTGCTGGACCTATCCCTTATCGGGAAGCCTGACCCTGCAACCCTGGCGCACCAATCCCACAGGCCAAGTGCAGGTCAGCATGCACCCGACCCACGGTATCCCCGCCGCGCCGGCCGACCCGCGCCATGTACTGGTGCACACCATCGAGCGGCTTAAAGCCGATGGTTTCCATCCGGTCATGGCCGTTGAGTTGGAATTTTATCTGCTGGATCGGCAACGCGACGTCAACGGTCGGCCGCAGCCAGCGTTGCAGACCAATGGCGTACGTCCAGTTGCTCCGCAGGTTTATGGCGTATACGAACTGGAGCAGCTTCAACCGTTTCTTGATGACCTCTACGCGGCTTGCGCGCTACAGGGATTACCCGTGCGTACAGCGATCTCTGAGTATGCTCCAGGCCAGCTCGAGTTGACGCTGGAGCATCGTTTCGACGCACTCCAGGCCATTGATGAAGGCGTACGTTACAAACGCCTGGTCAAAGGGGTAGCCAACAAACATGGGCTGCAAGCGTGTTTCATGGCCAAGCCATTCAGCGACCAGGCGGGTAGCGGTATGCATTTGCACGTCAGCCTGGCCGACGAGCAGGGTCACAACCTGTATGCGAGCGAAGACCCGCAGGGCACGCCACTGTTGCGTCATTCCATTGGAGGGATGATGGCAACCCTGTTTGACTCGCTGGCGATATTTTGCCCCCATGCGAACTCATATCGCCGGTTCCAGACCGGCAGTTACGCGCCGCTGGCCAAAAGTTGGGGCGTCAACAATCGGACTGTGTCGTTCCGTGTGCCCGGCGGCCCAGCAATCAGTCGGCATATCGAACACCGCATTTGCGGTGCCGATGCCAACCCCTATCTCGCCGCCGCCGCAGTACTCGCAGGCATTCACTACGGCATCACGCATCAAAGCAATCCCGGCGCGGCGATTGAAGGCAATGGCTATGAACAGGCGACCGATTTTCTACCCACCGACTGGCTTACAGCATTGCAGGCACTGCAACGTTCAACGTGGGCACATGAGGCGCTGGGAGCTGAGTTCCTAAAGGTTTTTCTGGCGATCAAGTGGCGCGAGTTCCGTAAATTCAATGCTGAAGTCGGAGAGCAGGACTGGCGCTGGTACCTCACTCACGCATGAGTTTTGGTCCGTCAGCAAACCCTGAAATGGACCGCTGACGGAGCGACACCAGCGGCTTAAAGTGATGCCACCAAGTATCTGGTCTGATTCCTCACAACCCGTTGTCTGTGCGGGGTTTGTGCTGATGCGGCGGTGCAGACCAGCGTCGCCAGGTACTTGGACGCGCCGGATGTTAAAACCACGATGGACTTGACCAAGGCTGATCCGCGGATCCTGCTAAAGAAGAGTTGGGTCATTTCTCCCACTGTTCCAGCAGTATTGACACGAATTTTTCCGCTGCCGGAGAAAGTGAGGCGCCTCGCCGGTAAACCAGCCCCAACGATCGGTTAACTATGGGCTCTATTAAAGGGACACTCACCAACGTGGGATGATCCACCGCAGGCATCGCCAAACTGGGCATCGCCGATACCCCTAACCCAGCCTCTACTAAGCCCAGTGAAGTAGAAAGGTGTTGTACCTCATAGAACCATTGCGGACGCCAGCTCAAGCCCGACAACGCGTGGTCGAGCAACATGCGGTTACCGCTTAGGCGACCGACCCCGATAAGGCGGTAATTGCTGAGTTCAGACCAGGTTACCGAGCTACGCTCCGCCAACTCATGATCGCGTCGACACGCTAAAACAAAAGGCTCGTTAACCAATGGCACGAACTCTATGTCTGGGTGCTGGCCGCTCATCATGTTGATGCCAAAGTCCGCTTCGCCGCGTAGAACAGCCTCCAGCCCTTCGTTCGCACTGAGATCAAGCAAGCGAATGCGTATTTGTGGATAGCGCTCGTTGTAGAGCCGAATTACCGAAGGAAGGAAGTAGAAGGCGGCGGTAGGAATACAGGCGAGGGTTACACGGCCGCTCTGCCGCTCCGCCAGTTCTCGGATGTTAAGTACTGAGTCGTCGAAGTCATCCAGTAAGCGTCGTGCCTTGGGCAGGAAGTCTCTCCCAACGCTAGTAAGACTTACCCTCCTTGTCGTGCGATCGAGGAGGGCGGTCCCCAATCCCTCTTCAAGCTTTTTCATTCTCCGACTGAGCGCTGGTTGGGAGAGGTGCAATGCATCAGCCGCTTCGTGGAAGCTTCCAAGTTCTGCGATCTTCACGAAAGATCGAATGTCATTGAGCTCATAATTCATTTTTTATCTCAGCAGATGAGAGAAATTCAGCCAGATCATCCTAAATTTATCATTCGCTAAACGCAATAATCAGGCTGATATTTGCATTGGAAACATTTTTTAAAGCCTGCGACTCTTGCTTACAGGACATCAATTACTCCTATTGATCAACAAGAGTCAGTATTCATGCAGCGAATTCCCTGTGTACTAATGCGTGGTGGTACTTCCAAGGGCCCGGTATTTCTCGCCTGGGATCTACCTGTTGCAATCGAAGAACGTGATGAGCTGCTGCTCAACCTTATGGGTTCTGGCCATGAGCTGGAAATTGACGGTATCGGTGGCGGTAACCCGCAAACCAGCAAGGTAGCGATCGTCAGCCCGTCGCTGCATCCTGACGCGGATGTCGACTATCTGTTCGTTCAAGTCATGGTCTCCCAGCGTCGAGTCGACACAGCGCCTAATTGCGGCAACATGCTTTGCGCCGTAGGCCCGTTCGCCATCGAGGAGGGCTTGGTCAAGGCCTCCAAAGACCTGACCCGCGTGCGTATTCGCAACCTCAACACCGGGACTTTTGTAAATGCTGAGGTTCAGACCCCCGGTGGCAGTGTCAGCTATGAAGGCGACACCGCTATCGATGGAGTACCGGGTACCGCGGCTCCTGTGCAACTGACCTTTCTGGATGCTGCGGGCAGCAAGACCGGTAAACTTTTCCCGACGGGTCGAACGCAGGATCTGATCGATGGTATTGCCGTGACCTGCATCGATATGGCAATGCCAATGGTGATTGTCGAGGCCGGCAAGCTAGGTAAACGCGGTGATGAAAGTCCTGCTGAACTGGATGCTGACAAAGAGTTCCTGCGTCGCCTGGAATCCTTGCGATTGCAAGCTGGCTTGGCAATGGGCCTAGGTGATGTCAGTGATAAAGTGATTCCCAAGCCCGTACTGGTGTCTCCGGCCAAATCTGGCGGCACAATCCAGGTGCGCTACTTCATGCCACACAACTGTCACCGTGCGTTGGCTATTACGGGTTCTATTGGCTTGGCCACGGCTTGTGTGACTGAAGGCAGTGTGGTCGCGCAATTGCTTGGCGGGGTGAGCGAGCCGCGCTTGAAACAAGTACGCATTGAACATCCAAGTGGTGGAATAGATGTCGTATTGTCCTACACCGGTACTCGGGGTGAGACAATTCGTGCCTCGGTGGTGCGTACATCGCGCAGGCTTTTCTCCGGTTTTGTCTACGCCGCAGCTTCCCAACGACTCGCCGGATAATTTCCTCTAGTCATTGCCGTATTTGCATCAGAACAATTCTAAAAATGGGTGATGCCATGAAAGTTGTAAAATCGCTCTACTTCCAGATTCTCTTCGCCGTGCTGTTGGGCGTGCTGGTTGGGCATTTTTGGTCGCAACAGGCCATTGCCTTTAAGCCTCTGGGTGATGCCTTCATCAAGCTGATCAAGATGATGATCGCTCCGGTGGTGTTCTGCACCATCGTCACCGGCATCGCCGGCATGAGCGACAAACGCTCCCTAGGGCGTCTGTTGAGCAAGACCATGTTGCTGTTCCTGGCGTTGACCGTGATCAGTTTGATCATCGGCCTAGTGTCGGTCTACGTGTTTAAGCCCGGTGTGGGCATGAACATTGACCCCACCCAGTTGAGCACCAAGGGCTTGTCGCAGTACACCGATTCAGCCGCGAAGCTGGGAGTGGTCGAGTTTTTCATGCACATCATTCCCGACACGTTCATCGGTGCTTTCAATAAAGGCGAAGTGCTGCCGGTGTTGTTCATCGCGGTGCTGTGCGGTTTTGCGCTTTCGGCCATAGGCGAGCGTGGTAAGCCGGTACTGGATGTACTGGAATCTGCCTCGCAGATGGTGTTCAAGATCTTTTCCTACTTGATGCGCTTCGCTCCGATCGGTGCCTTTGGCGCTTTGGCATTCACCGTGGGCCAGTACGGTATTACTTCGTTGGGCTCGTTGGCCAAGCTGATCATGACCTTGTACATCGCCTGTGCCTTCTTCGTCTTTGCGGTGTTGGGGAGCATTTGCCGGGCGAATGGCTTCAGTTTGTGGAAGTTGTTGCGATACTTCCGCGAAGAATTTCTGGTGGTGCTGGGGACTTCCTCCACCGAGCCGGTGATGCCTCGGATGCTGGAAAAGCTGCAAGCGCTTGGTTGCAAAAAAGGCGTGGTAGGGCTGGTACTGCCAACGGGTTACTCGTTCAACCTCGACGGTACGGCGATCTACCTCTCGCTGGCAGCGGTGTTCATTGCTCAAGCCTGCAACATCGAGCTGAGCCTATCCCAGACCGTGACCATGCTGGCGATCATGCTGTTGTCCTCGAAGGGCGCGGCAGGCGTCACCGGTGCCGGTTTTGTCGCGCTGGCATCGACACTGACCGTTATCCATGACATTCCCTTAGCCGGCCTTGCCCTGCTGATCGGTATCGACCGCTTCATGTCGGAAGCGCGGGCTTTGACCAGTCTTGCCAGCAACGCCGTGGCTACCGTGGTGATGTCCATTTCGGAGAATGCCTGCGATCGCGAAACACTGATGCGGACGTTGGACGGCAAACCTTCGCCCGCCGCGCCTCCAACCCAAGTCCAGAACGCGGACTGGGATGGCCTGAAGGTCACGGAACAGGCCTAACCGGCCGCAGCTGAATAACTCAATAAACACCCCCGCCAGGCACCTTTGATCGTGCCATCTGGCGGGCACGGGGTCGTGCGCCTGCGCATCGGCCACGCTACTGATAAGAACAAGAGAACTGAACTATGCTCGCATTTCTTGGTTTGGCCATGGTGGTGGTTTTCACCTACCTGATAATGTCGAAACGCCTATCGCCAATTGTCGCCCTGACTGTGGTGCCGATTGTGTTTGCGGTGATTGGCGGTTTTGGTGGCACTACGGGCAAGATGATGCTCGACGGCCTGAAGATGGTTGCACCTTCGGCTGCGCTCCTGCTGTTCGCCATCCTCTTCTTCGGCCTGATGATTGATGCCGGGTTGTTCGACCCGTTGATTCGCAAGATTCTTAAGCGCGTAAACGGCGATCCGATGAAAATTGCTATCGGCACCGCGCTGCTGTCACTGGTGGTCGCGCTCGACGGCGACGGCACAACCACCTACATGATCACCTGCGCGGCAATGCTGCCGTTGTACAAGCGTGTCGGTATGAATCCGATGATTCTGGCGACCATCGCCATGCTGTCATTGAGTATCATGAGCGGCATGACCCCATGGGGTGGGCCCGCTACAAGGGCGATCGCGGCACTGGGCCTGGATGCCGGCGAATACTTCGTGCCCTTGCTGCCGACCATGATCGGCGGCGCGATATGGGTGGTGTTCACCGCTTTCCTCCTCGGCCGTGCCGAGCGTAAGCGCATCGGTAATGTGCAGCTTCAGAGCGGTGGCGGTGATTGCTACATCGACGCGATTCTGGGCGATACCCCACACAAGCGGCCTAAACTTGCCTACGTGAATCTGGTGCTGGTGATCGCTGTCATGGTCGCCTTGGTAATGGGGATCATGCACTCGGCGATCCTGTTCCTGATCGGTTTTGTCCTGGCACTGATGATCAACTATCCGCAACTGGATATTCAGAAAGAGCGCATTCTCGCCCATTCCGGAAACGCAATGACGGTGGTATTGCTGGTGTTTGCCGCCGGGATCTTTGCCGGGATCTTCTCGGGCACCAAGATGGTCGACTCCCTCGCGCAAACGCTGGTGGACTGGATTCCGCCATCCTGGGGTCACCTGTTCCCACTAGTAGTGGCGATCACCAGCATGCCGCTGACCTTTGTTCTTTCCAACGATGCTTACTACTTCGGGGTTGTACCTATCCTGGCCAATGCGGCCGCTGCCTATGGCATCGACCCGGTTGAAATCGCTCGGGCCTCGATACTCGGACAGCCGGTGCATCTGATGAGCCCTCTCGTGGCTTCGACCCTGTTGCTGGTGGGGATGGTTGATCGCGATATCGGCGACTTCCAGAAAGCCACCGTCAAATGGGCAGTTCTCACTTCGCTGGTGATCACGGCTATAGCCCTGTTGACCGGTGCGATTAGTCTCTTCACCTGATTCAACTCCACCGTTTGTTTTTTCCCGACGTGCCTCATCAGCGAGGCGCGCGACGTCCTGCACTCTAAATAACAACAATGAGAAGTTTGACAATGACCACTTTGCATACCCGACAGGCGCTGTTTTCACTGCTTGGTTTGTTGCCGCTGGCAAGTGCCAGTGCAGAAGGATTTATCGATGACAGCAAGCTCAAGCTGCAATTACGCAATGTCTATTTCAATGAAAACTTCCGCGACGAGCATGGCTTGAGTGCCAAAGCGGCCAGGACGGCCAAGAGCGAACGAACTGAGTGGGCTCAGGGATTCCTGCTGGATTATCAGTCAGGATTTACCCCCGGCACGATAGGGTTTGGTGTTGATGCGCTTGGCCTGCTCGGGGTCAAGCTCGACTCCGGCCGTGGGCGCAGCGGTACCGGCTTATTGCCCGTCCATGATGACGGTCGTGCGGCCAACGAATTCGCAAGTATGGGGATGACCGCCAAAGCCCAACTGGCCAAGACAACGGTCAAATACGGCACCTTGCTCCCCAAGACTCCGGTGCTGATCTACAACGATGCGCGTTTATTGCCGCAAACCTACCAAGGCACTCAAATTAGTAGCCTCGACATCCAGAACCTCACCCTCACCGGGGGCTATCTGGATCGATTCAAACTGCGTGATTCCAGCGACAGTGTGCCGATTGTTCCTGACGGCTACAGTGGTGATAAATCCGGAGATTTCAGCTATGCCGGTGCCGAATATAAGCTCGGGAAAACCATTCGGTTGAGTTACTTCTACGGGGAGTTGGAAAACTTTTACCGTCAGAATTTTGCAGGTATCCAGCACGACCTACCCTTGGGCGGCGGTGTGCTGACCAGTGATTTACGCTACTTCAACAGTGTGGACACTGGCTCTGCCTACACCGGCAAGATCGATAACAACATGCTGAGCGGGCAACTTTCCTACGCCATCTCCGGCCACACCTTCGGTGGCGGATACCAGACCCTGAGCGGTGATGCCGGTTTGCCCTTCATTAGTGGCGCGACTGTGTACTCATTCAGCAACGCCGGGATAGGTAAGTTTATCGAGGAAGATGAGAAGACCTGGATGCTTAACTACGGTTACAACTTCGCCGCCGCGGGTGTACCCGGTCTGACATTTTCCACCCGCTACCTGAGCGGAAACGACGGTAAGTCCAACACCTCGGTGAAGGAGTGGGAACGTGACGCCGAACTCGCTTACGTCGTGCAACAAGGGACCTTCAAAGGTTTGGGGGTACGACTGCGTAACTACGTTTACCGCTCTGATTATTCCCGTGGCCGGGATAGTAACCGGTTGTACTTCACCTACGACATCGCACTCTGGTGATCCCCGATCGCGGCTCCGCGATGTTCGCGGGCCGCCTTTTCAGCGACGGATTTAAGGAAATGGGTCAAGGAATTCAATGATGTCGTTCAAAACCAAAATACTGTTGCTGACCTTATTGCCGGTGATGTTATTTGCTCTGGTTTTAGGTTTGAGCGCCCGTGGCACCTTACAGTCACAGGCCGAGCAGGAGATCGCGCAAACTCGCGAACGATTGCTTGAGGAGAGCCGCACCCGGCTCAAGGATTACGCAAGCATCGCGCGCACTTCCATCGCTGAACTTTATGATCGAGCGGCACCTGGAGATAGCTCCAGCCGAGTCTTGGCGATTAGCCGTTTATCCAAGGTGAAGTATGGTGATGACGGTTATTTTATTGGTTATGACAGCCAGGTTGTACGCCTGTTTCGCGGTGAAAGCAGTGAAGGCGTCGGCATCAATATGAATGACCGCAAAGACGTCAACGGGAAGTACTTGAACCGCGAAATGGTCGAAGCGGCAAAAAATGAAACTCACTTCGTTACTTACTCAGGCGGGGTGGTCAACACCGATAAGGTCGTGCCGAAGCTGGCTTACAGTTTCTTTTTGCCCAAGTGGGACATGGTAGTGATCACTGCGATCAATCTGGACAGCATTGAACTTCAGGTCGCCAAGGTGCGGTCAGATGTAGATCGGCGGGTTCGCAACTTGATGTTCAGCATTGCCCTCATCGCTACCGCATTAATTGGCATTATCGGGGCACTGTCTCTTGTGCTCGTCAAACGCAGTTTACGTCCCTTGACCTTGATTCGAGCTCATCTTGACGAAATCGCTGCGGGCGAGGGTGATCTGACGCGGCGGCTGCCGCTGGTCAGTCGAGACGAGCTGGGACAACTGGCCGGTTCGTTCAATGCGTTTATCGAAAAGATTCACAGCCTTGTCAGCCAGACTGTTGCCATGAGCGAGCAGTTGAATGGGTCCGTCAGTCGTGTGGCCGATCAGAGCCGACAAATTGATCGCGCCATGGACAAGCAGCGTCAGGAAACAGACCTGGTGGCGGCGGCGATCAACCAGATGTCGGCGGCGGCGCAGGAGGTGTCAGTCAGCGCACAAAATGCTGCAGAGGCAGCCGCTGAGACCGACAAGCAGTCCCGACACGCCAGGCAAATTGTCGATGGCAGCATTACTCGAATTCAGGCGCTGACCGTTGAGCTTGATGAGAGCGGTATCTCCATGAAGCATCTTCAAAGCGATGTAACGTCTATCGTCTCCGTGCTCGATGTCATTCGCTCAATTGCTGAACAGACCAATCTTCTCGCTCTCAATGCGGCAATTGAAGCCGCCCGTGCAGGCGCTGCCGGGCGCGGTTTTGCCGTGGTTGCTGATGAAGTGCGAGCGTTGGCTAGCCGTACCCAGCGGAGTACGGAGGAAATCCAGGCGATGGTTGAGCGCCTCAAGAGCGCTACCGGGGGGGTGGTCAATGCAATGCACCAATCCACCGAAGCCGCTCAAGGCGCTAATGCTCAGGCCGACCAGGCGGGCGAATTCCTGGGCAACACTGTCGAGCTGATCGCGACTATCAATGCAATGAACGCACAGATCGCCAGTGCTGCCGAGGAACAGACCTCGGTGGCGGAAGAGATCAATCGCGGGGTACATCAGATCGCGCGCGCAATTGACGCCGTTGCCACCCAGACTCAGCTCGGAGTCAAGACAATCGACGAGATGGATATGATCGGTAATCGCCTGCGAAGCTTACTGGGGCAATTCAAAATTTGATGCCGCGCGGCTCGGCGCTTATCAGGACGATGGGGGCAGGGTGCTGGACAGGACAGACGCCTGGTAGGCCTGCATTGATACGAAAGTTGAACGTAGATGAACGGAACGAGTATGGGCAACGGCGTAGCATTGTACATGATTTAACATAATATACATTATGCGCAATACGATACTATGTAATCAGGGGCAGTGCCCGTCAGATTTCAACAGACAAAACCCCTATCTGACTCAAACCTGAGCAAAGCCCCCATCAACAAACATTTCACTGCCTGTCATGAAGCTGCTCTCATCCGATGCCAGGAACAACGCTGCTGCTGCAACTTCTTCAGGCTTGCCGATACGACCTAATGGAAGCTGCGCAGTCATGTCGTCGATGATTGCTTCCTTTTGTCCCGTGCCTGAAAGCGCCAGGTCAAGACCCGGTGTCGAGATCGGCCCGGGTGAAAGTACGTTGACGCGAATCCCCGTGCCTTTCAGATCCAGTGCCCAGCTCCTGGCGAAATTACGCAGCGCCGCCTTGGTGGCGCTGTATACGCTGAACGCCGGTGTGCCCATGGTGCCTGTGGTCGAACCGGTCAGGATCACTGAGCTGCCGGCGTGCATGAGTGGCAACGCCGCCTGCACGGTAAACAGCGTGCCTTTGACGTTGATGCCGAATGTACGGTCAAACGACTCCTCAGTGATCGATCCGATCGGCTGGAAATCTCCCAGGCCCGCGTTGGCGAACAGTACGTCAACTCGGCCTTTATCGGCTTTGACTTGAGTGAAAATGCGCTCGAGGTCGTCCAGTCTTGAAATGTCACCTTGTATGGCGATGGCGTCAGCGCCGATCAGGTGTAGCGCCTTGTCCAGTTCTTCCTGCCGGCGACCGACGATCACCACCTGTGCGCCTTCAGCCGCAAAGCGAATGGCGGTTGCCAGGCCGATGCCGCTGTTGCCGCCGGTAACCACTGCAATTTTGCCGTTGAGCCTGTTCATGATGAACTCCAAAGAATGTTGAGGCCCAACTGTAGATCTACGCTATTCTTTTGAATAGTATGCACCTTTTAGTAAGTACCCCTCTGGAGCCTGTATCCTGATGGCCAATAACTCATTCAACTGTGGTCTCGAAGCCGCCCTGGCGATGATTGGTGGTAAATGGAAGCCACTGGTTCTGTTCAATCTGGCCCAGAACGTTCATCGATATGGCGAATTAAGACGCGCGATTGGCGGCGTGACCGATAAGGTACTGATCCAGCAACTCAAGGAGTTGGAGCGCGATGAGATCATTGCCCGTGTGGATTTCCAGGAAATACCGCCTAAAGTCGAATATTCCCTGACGCCCTTCGGGCAGTCCCTGGCCACGGCGCTGGGCGCGCTGTGCCAATGGGGTACGGAACATATGCAAACAGTTGAGCGCATCGCCGAACGACGTACGTCTGCCCTCGCCCAACCGTGAGCCCCCTGCCCCGACAGCTAACTCAACTAAATGACTATTTAGTTGAGTTAAATCAATAAGTTATAACCTGAATCGATCAACAGACTGCGACAGCTTGCCTGCCAGGTTGGACAACTCGTCCGTGGTCGACGCCGTCGTGGCGATCACCCGGCTATTGTTCTGCGACATGCCCGCAATCATCTCCACCTGATGGGCAATTTCATTGCTGGCCAGGCTCTGCTCACCGATAGTGCGGGAGATATCGTTGACCATTTCCGTGGTATTCAAGGTGGCCTGGAGGATCTCGCGGATCGCCCGCTCCACCTCGGCGGTCACCGCCATACCCTTATCCACTTGAGCAACGCCCTCCTCCATGCTGGTGACGGCTTCCCGCGTGCTTTGCTGGATGCGGCCGACCATGCTGGCAATTTCCTGGGTCGAGGCGCTGGTACGCCCGGCGAGGCTGCGTACTTCATCAGCGACCACGGCGAACCCGCGGCCCTGCTCACCGGCGCGTGCAGCTTCGATCGCGGCATTCAAGGCCAACAGGTTGGTTTGGTCGGCGATCCCTTTGATCACCTGGATAATGCTGAAGATCGCCTCGGACTCCTTGTCCAGCGTGCGGATCACCTGGGCGGATTGCTGAGCGGAGCGCGCAATGCCGTCCATGTCACTGACCACCTGATGAATCACCCGCCCGCCGTCCTTGGCCAAGGTTTCGGCCTGGTTCGCCATCTCGAGTGCGCGTCCGGCATGCCGGGTGATTTCCTCGATACTCGCCGTCATTTCACTCGCAGCGGCGGCCATGGTCGTGGCTGCTGAGCTTTGCTGCTGGCTGCTGCCGGCCACTTCATGGCAGCCGTGGCTGAGTTGCTCGCTCATGCCATTGACCCCTTGCGCGTTGCTGCGCACCACTTCGATCATGCCGCGCAGATCCCGCTGCATCGTGGCGAGGCTGCGAATCAATGCGCTGGCTTCGTCCTTGCGGCGGGGCTCGACAATCGGCTCACTCAAGTTGCCATGGGCGATGCTGTCGGCAATGCGGCTGGCCATTTGCAGCGGCCCCATGATGCTGAGCATGACCCAGCGGCCTTGGGCCAACAGCAGCAAAAGACTGGCGATCAACACCGCACCCAGGGTGAGATTGGCGTTGCTGATGGTCTGCCGGGTGCCCACACTGGTTTGCTGGGTGTTGTTTTCGATCAGCTCGCTCAGCGTCGCCATTTGATCTTCCAGGCGGGTGAACGCGGTATTGAACGTATCCAGTTCAGCACGCGCGGCCTCGGGATTGTCCAGCGCGAGGGTGACGATACGCTCACCCGCGGCGATGTAGCTTTCCAAGCTGGGTTTGATTTTTTCCAGGTTGGCCTTAAGCGTATCGTCCAGCGGCAGCTTGAGGTTGTCCGCCAACACCTGGCGAAAATGCTCGGCGTGTTCCTTGAGCGAGCTGTTGACTTCGGCCTTGGTGCTGGTGCTTTTACCCAGGCCGACCAGCATCGCCGACAGCACGTCGGCGCGCAGCGCATCGTGCATCATGTCGGCTTCCATATGGTTGCGCAGCACGGTCATGCTGACCTCGCTGTCCTGCACGGCGTCGCCCATCCGGTTATTCCCCAGGTAACCGGTCAAGCTCATGATCAAGGCCGTGAGCAACCCGGTCGTAATCAACAGCATCAAGCGTAGTTTGATCGTCATGCATATATCCCCATGCCTGGTCAGCCGGTTGGGATGCCAACCGTAGAAGCCCCGCTGGTCATGTTATCGGCCACGCGTGCAGCTTATTGAAGCCTAAGTTTGCGGATCTGCGCGGATCCCTTAAGCTGACCGACCCTTGCTCCACCCGGAACTGCCCATGTCTCGAAGTATCGCCCACCTCGCCCTGCTGCTGGGCTTGATCACCGCCGTCGGCCCCTTTGCCATCGACATCTACCTGCCGGCCCTGCCGACGCTGGGCGCGAGCCTGCAGGCCTCGCCGGCATTGGTACAAATGAGCCTCACCGTGTTCTTTGTCATCATCGGTGTGTGCCAGCTGTTCTACGGGCCGATCAGTGATGTATTCGGGCGTAAACCGCCGATCTATGCCGGCCTGGTGATTTTTGCCGTAGCCAGCGTCGGATGTGCCTTGGCGCCGACCATCGAATCACTGATCGCCTTTCGTGCGCTGCAAGCGTTCGGTGCGTGCGCAGGCATGGTGATTCCCCGGGCTATCGTGCGGGACCTGTACACCGGGCATGAAGCGGCAAAATTGATGGCCTTGTTGATGCTGGTGATGAGTGTCTCGCCGATCCTTGCGCCGCTCGCCGGCAGCCTGGTGATCGCGCTGTGGAGCTGGCGTGAAGTATTTGCCGTGCTGGCGGTCGTCGCGGTGGCGTGCCTGGTGATGACCATCGTGCAATTGCCCGAAACCCACCCGGCCGAACGTCGGCTGGGCAAGACCTTGGGCAACGCCTTCAGCAGCTATGGCGCGTTGCTGCGTGATCCGGTATTCATTGGCTTGTCGGTGGTGTGCGGTTTTGGCCTGGCGACCTTCTTCGTGTTTATCGGCAGCGCGCCGTTCGTGTACATCGAGCATTACGGCCTGACACCCACTCAATTCAGCCTGGGGTTTGCCCTGAATGCCGCCTCGTTCTTCGCCATGAGCCAACTCACTGCCCGCCTCAGCGCGCGCTTTGGCCTGGCGCCGCTGATTCGTGGGTCGGTGGTAGCGGTGGCGGCGGTGATGGCCGTGCTCGCGACCACCACGCTATGGGTCGATAGCTTGGCCTTGATGATGACGATGCTGTTTATCGGCTTCGGTTTTCTCGGTTTACTGCTGCCGGCGGCCGGGGTGTTGTCGTTGGAGGATCACGGCGCAGTGGCCGGTTCTGCCTCGGCCTTGCTGGGGGCGATCCAGATGATTACCGCCGCAGTGTCCATGACCCTGGTCGGCGTGTTCGCCGATCACACACCCGCGCCGATGTTGATCGGCATCGCACTGTGTGGCATCGCGGCGATGCTCACTACACTGTGGACGCTGCGTCGTCTACCGGCTCACTTGGCGAGTGCCCCGCCCTCCTCCTGATCGCTGCCCAATTGCGCCAGGTACGCCCACGGATAAATCCCGCGCGGGTGACCATCGTTGGGCAGTGGAAATACCGTTTTTGCAAAAGCTTAAAGCTAACCACTCGTCGGGCTTCGGCGGCATCCGTTACAACTATCGACCGGCGGGTAACTACTAATCCCATAGCCCCTTTGCAAACTATGGAGATTGATATGACTGATTACCCTCGCCCACCCTTCGCCCCTCAAGCTCAAGCTGTTCCGGGTGCGCAGAAGAAAATGGACCCGTATCCCGATTGCGGCGAGAAAAGCTACAGGGGCTCCGGCCGACTCGCCAATAAGATCGCCCTGATCACCGGGGCCGACAGCGGCATCGGGCGCGCCGTGGCCATCGCCTTTGCCCGTGAAGGCGCCGACGTGGCCATCGCTTATCTGGATGAACATGAGGATGCCCAGGAAACCGCACGCTGGGTCGAAGAAGCCGGTCGCCAATGCCTGTTGCTACCCGGTGATATTGCGCAGAAAAGCGTGTGTCAGTCGTTGGTGGACAAAACAGTCGAGCAGTTCGGCCGCATCGACGTGCTGGTGAACAACGCCGCGTTCCAGATGAGCCACGAAACCCTCGAGGAAATCGAGGACGAGGAATGGGTGAAAACCTTCGATATCAACATCACGGCGATGTTTCGCCTCTGCAAGGCAGCGTTGCCACATATGAAGGCTGGCAGTTCGATCATCAACACTAGCTCGGTCAACTCCGACATGCCCAAGCCGACGCTGCTGGCCTATGCTGCCACCAAAGGCGCGATTGCCAACTTCACCGGTGGCTTGGCGCAGTTGCTCGGTAGTAAAGGTATTCGGGTCAACAGTGTGGCACCGGGGCCGATCTGGACGCCGCTGATTGTGGCGACGATGCCGGATGAGGACGTGAAGAGCTTTGGCAGCGAAACCCCGCTGGGGCGTCCGGGCCAACCGGTGGAAGTCGCGCCGATTTATGTGCTGTTGGCGTCGGATGAGGCCAGCTACATTTCGGGTTCGCGTTATGCGGTGACTGGCGGTAAGCCGATCCTCTAATGCCTCACTGTGGGGCTGGCTTGTCTGCGAAGGCGGCCTCACAGCTGACCGGGATGTTGGATTAGACGGAATACATATCCGTTATTTAGGTAGCGGCCACTTAGGGTTCCGCCCTTACGGCGGGTCACTTTCGAAAAGCGCGAAAGTAACCAAAGCGCTCTTGCCCCAACACTCGGCACCTCGCCTAGGCTCGGTGTGCCCTCACTCCGGCTTGAATCCGTGGGCCGCCGCCACGCGCCATCCATGGCGCGGGGCGGCTAACCCGGCGTCCTGCCGGGTTACCCACGGATTCAAGCCTGCGTTCGGCCAGCGTGTTTGACGGGGCGCCTGAGATCAAGATCAAGATCAAAAGCAAGAGCACGGCGGCCTAGTAGCCGACCTGAGTGGTTGAAGCAAGAGCAGGTACGTGTGGGAGCTGAAATCCTATAGGTCGAACCGATCCACCGCCCTCCGCCGCTCATTGTCGTCGCGCACGTCGTAGCTGGCGGTGGTCTGGATGTTGGTGTGGTGCGCCAGTTTCTGCGCAATCGACAGGTCATGCTCCTCGATAACCCGCGTGATGAACGAGCGGCGGAAGTCATGGGGCATGATTTTCACGCCTACTTGCTCGCCGCGTTGGCGGGCAATGTAGTAAATCGCATGTTTGGTGATGCGTTCACGGGTGATGTGGCTGCCCCGGCGGATGCGGTTGAACAGGAAGTTGTCATCCTGCTCACCGTCCTTGAGTTGCTCACGCCGAAAGGTAAGCCACGCCTGCAGCTTGGCGAATGCCCAGTCCGGTGCGTATTTGATCAGCTCTTTGTTACCCTTGCCGATTACCCGCAGGCTGCGTTCTTCGAAATTGATCTGCGCCAGGTCAAGGTTGACCGACTCCGACTTGCGCATGCCCGAGCCGTACAGAATGCCGATCACCGCTGCATCCCGCAGGCCCTGGGGGCGTGGGTCGGCGGCGCAGACTTCCATCATTTCGCGGATCAGGCTGCGCCGCAGGTTGCGGCCCTGGCCCAGGCGCGAGCCCGGCGTGGCCTTGACGGTGCGCATGCGTAACAGGTGTTCCTGGCTGATCAGGTTCAGGCGCCAGGCTTCGTTCATCACCCCGCGCACGGCATTCACGTACAACGACGAGGTATTGGGCGCATAGCCGTCTTCGCGCAAGGCGGCGACCAGGGCGATCACGTGTTCGGGTTGCAGCAGGTGCCAGTCGATGTCTTCGAGGTTGATGTCTTCGAAGCCCAGGCGGTCGGCCGCATCTTGCAGCACGTAGCGCATGGTCAGTTGGCTTGAGGGTGCCAGGCGGGTGAGGTAAAGGGTCAGCGGGTTGCGGATAGACTCAGTCAAGGTAGATCAGCCTTTGGATTAAATAACTCGAACAAGCCTTTGTTTAATCGAGCTATTTAGTGAATTGGCGAAGGCCGAGTCTAACCCAGTGACAGCCTTCGCACAAAATCATGGGGCCGTGTCGTCTTCCTCAGTAGGCTCCTGGGGCTGGACCTGGGTCTGGCTCCATTCGCTGTCCTGCTTCTGCATCAGCGCGAACCAGTGCTGGCGCATGAACGTCAGGTACGCCTCAGGCGCCTTGGCGAAGTCTTTCTCGTCGCCATAACACCCTGGCAACGGCAACTCGGTGCCTTGTTCCTTGTACTGGCTGACCAGCGCCTGCTGCCCGGCGACGCTGCAATCCTTGGGCAGCGGCATGCCACGCAAGGCGCCGGCCTCTTCGTCCCACCAGGCCGCGCCGACCCGGTCGACACCGCGCAGACGGTATTTCTGCGACTTGCCGACATGCATGATCAGCTTGAACTCATTGGGGCTGACATCGCTGGTGCAGGTGCGCGAATAGCCCACCGTGGCCTGGGTGATGCCATCGCCGGTGAGGTCGGTGACCTTGGTCGCGGCCCTGTCAAAGCGCAGCGAGGCGTCGAATTCGCAATGCTGCACATCGTCGTAGAGCATCCACACGCGCTTGGGGCGGTTGCCGTCGATCAGGTACTGGGCCGCATACACGAACGCCGACTGGGTGCCGTCGTCGTCGCGCTCGCTGATTTGCTCGGCGAGCACCAGCAGGTTCTTGCCTTGTTTATCGTCCCAGGTATAGGCGGCGATCTGCTTGCCGCGTACTTCAACACCGTCCGGCACCTGGTCAATGCTGGTGAGCGCCACCCCGTCATCGGCCTGGACTGTCGTGACCCACGCCACGCTCATCAACAACCCGATCAACGATCCTATCAAAGCAGGCCGCAACTGGCCGCGTAAAAGCTGCACGCTATTCATCCGATCACCCTGGCAAGAGACGGCTTACTTTACCGGCACTTGGGACGCATTGCAGAGAAGATTCTTCACTTAAATTTCCTGGCCGAGCGTGCGCGTCCACATCAAACCAAACGTCCTACAAACAGTTCCCATTTCGCCAGCCAACTAAAGCCTACAGGCCCCTAGTTGTTTAGCTGAACCCTAGCTGTCTACCTGTCAAATAAACGAGTTTTTCATCTGCCTTTCATATCTGTTCCACATTTTTACGCTTAATCTTTAGCGCAGTACTTCATAGCAAACCGCGCTATATCGTCTAACCTCTTGATTACGCTTCACCTTTGGCGCCGTTTTCTTAATCTGCGGTCTGGACTTTCGCCCAATGATTGCTGCTGTTTTCACGCTCCAAGTTGCTCTAACCCCGAGGTCATGAATCTTTGAAACCCTACCCTATTCATTGCGTGTCGATCGTAATCCCGGTCTACAACGAACAAGAGAGCCTGCCTGAATTGCTGCGCCGTACCACCGCAGCCTGCAAGCAACTGGCCTACGAATACGAAATCATCCTGGTCGATGACGGTAGCCGCGACAATTCAGCCCAACTGCTGGAGGACGCCGCCGCTGAAGACGGCAGCAACGTGGTGGCGGTGATCCTCAACCGTAACTACGGCCAGCATGCAGCGATCATGGCCGGTTTCGAGCAATGCCGAGGCGAAGTGGTGATCACCCTCGACGCGGACCTGCAAAACCCGCCCGAAGAGATCCCGCGCCTGGTCGAACAAGCCGCCCTGGGCTATGACGTGGTCGCCACCGTGCGCAACAATCGCCAGGACTCGGCCTTTCGCCGCTGGCCGTCGCGCCTGATCAACCTGGCCGTGCAGCGCTCCACCGGCGTGGCCATGACCGACTACGGCTGCATGCTGCGCGCCTACCGCCGCACCATCGTCGACGCGATGCTCGCCTGCCGCGAACGCAGCACCTTTATCCCGATCCTGGCCAACGGCTTTGCCCGTCACACCACCGAGATCCTGGTGCACCACGCCGAGCGTGAGCACGGCGAATCCAAATACAGCGCCATGCGCCTTATCAGCCTGATGTTCGACCTGCTGACGTGCATGACCACCACCCCGCTGCGCCTGCTGTCCATCGTCGGCTTCAGCCTGGCGGCGCTGGGCATGCTGTTTGCCTTCGCGTTGATCGTCATGCGCCTGGCTTTCGGTGCCGACTGGGCCGGCGACGGCTTGTTCGTGCTGTTCGCCGTGCTGTTCGTCTTTACCGGCGGCCAGTTCATCGGCATGGGCCTGCTGGGTGAATACCTGGGCCGCATGTACAGCGACGTGCGTGCCCGCCCGCGCTTCTTTATCGAAAAAGTGCTGCGCAACCAACCGGCAGCACCGGCTCCCGTGGTCGTCGTTGACGGCCTGGTGTCCTCCCATACCTCTACTTCTGCTGATCAGGTCTAAACATGAGTTTAAAAGCTGTTGTATTCGCGTATCACGATATTGGTTGTGCAGGCATCGAAGCGCTGCTCAATACCGGTTACGACATTGCCGCTGTGTTCACCCATGCCGATGACCCGAAGGAAAACAACTTCTACGGTTCCGTCGCCCAGTTGTGCGCGCGCAATGGTATCCCGGTGCACGCTCCGGAAGACGCCAACCACCCGCTGTGGATCGAGCGCATCGCCAAGCTGAACCCGGACTACCTCTTCTCGTTCTACTACCGCAACCTGCTGAGCGAGCCGCTGCTGGCCACGGCGCGCAAAGGCGCGTTCAACCTGCACGGCTCGTTGCTGCCTAAATACCGTGGCCGCGCCCCGGCCAACTGGGTGCTGGTCAACGGTGAAACCGAAACCGGCGTGACCTTGCACCGCATGGTCAAGCGTGCCGATGCCGGCGCGATCCTGGCCCAGCAGAAAGTCATCATCGAGCGCAGCGACACCGGCCTGACCCTGCACGCCAAACTGCGCGACGCCGCCAGCAACCTGCTGCGCGACGCCCTGCCGCAACTGGCCCAAGGCAAACTGGCGGAAACCGCCCAGGATGAAAGCCAGGCCACGTACTTCGGTCGCCGCACCGCTGCCGATGGCAAGTTGGAGTGGAAAAAACCGGCTGAGGAACTGTTCAACCTGGTGCGCGCCGTGACCCAACCTTACCCAGGTGCCTTCTGCGCCGTGGGCGAGCACAAGCTAATCGTGTGGCAGGCCGACGTGGTCAAGGGCAATGAAGGCCTGGCGCCGGGCCGTGTGATCAGCGTCAACCCGCTGCGTATCGCGTGCGGTGAAGACTCCCTGGTAATCAAGTTCGGCCAGCGCAACGACAACGGCCTGTACCTGGCCGGCCCGTCCCTGGCCAACGAATTGGGCCTGGTCGACGGTTCCGTGCTGCGCGGCGCCGAGTCCGGCCGCAAACCGCGCCGTACCCGCGTGCTGATCCTGGGCGTGAACGGCTTTATCGGTAACCACCTGTCCGAGCGCCTGTTGCGTGACGACCGCTACGAAGTCTACGGCCTGGACATCGGCTCCGACGCCATCGAGCGCCTGCGCAGCCACCCGAACTTTCATTACGTCGAAGGCGACATCAGCATCCACACCGAGTGGATCGAGTACCACATCAAGAAATGCGACGTGGTCCTGCCGCTCGTGGCCATCGCCACACCCATCGAATACACCCGCAACCCGCTGCGCGTGTTCGAACTGGACTTCGAAGAAAACCTCAAGCTGGTGCGCTACTGCGTCAAGTACAACAAGCGCGTGATCTTCCCGTCGACCTCCGAAGTCTATGGCATGTGCCAGGACCAGTACTTCGACGAAGACACCTCCAACCTGGTGGTTGGCCCGGTCAACAAGCAGCGCTGGATCTACTCGGTTTCCAAGCAACTGCTGGACCGCGTGATCTGGGCCTACGGCGCCAAGGGCCTGAACTTCACCCTGTTCCGTCCCTTCAACTGGATGGGCCCGCGCCTGGACCGCCTGGACTCGGCACGCATCGGCAGCTCCCGCGCCATCACCCAGCTGATCCTCAACCTGGTGGAAGGCACGCCGATCCGCCTGTTCGACGGTGGTGAGCAGAAGCGTTGCTTCACCGACATCGCCGACGGCATCGAAGCCCTGGCGCGCATCATTGATAACGACAATGACGCGTGCAATGGCCAGATCATCAACATCGGCAACCCGGAAAACGAAGCCAGCATCCGCCAGTTGGGCGAAGAGTTGCTGCGTCAGTTCGAAGCGCACCCGCTGCGTGGCAACTTCCCGCCGTTCGCCGGTTTCCGCGATGTAGAAAGCAAAGCGTTCTACGGCACCGGTTACCAGGACGTGGCGCACCGCAAGCCAAGCATCGAAAACGCCAAACGCCTGCTGAACTGGGAGCCGACCGTGGAGATGAGCGAAACCATCGGCAACACGCTGGACTTCTTCCTGCGTGAAGCCATGCTTGAAATCGCGGACAAAAAGTAATGGAGGCAGGTCTTCGCATCGACGTCGACACCTACCGTGGCACCCGTGAAGGTGTGCCGCGGTTGCTCGAAACCCTGGATGAAGCTGGGGTAAAAGCGACGTTCTTCTTCAGTGTCGGGCCGGACAACATGGGGCGCCACCTGTGGCGCCTGATCCGCCCGCAGTTCCTGTGGAAGATGCTGCGTTCCAACGCCGTGGGCTTGTATGGCCTGGACATTTTGCTGGCCGGCACCGCCTGGCCGGGTAAGCCGATCGGCCGCGACCTGGGGCACTTGATGCGCCAGGCCAAGGCGGCCGGGCATGAAGTCGGCCTGCACGCCTGGGATCACCATGGCTGGCAAGCCAACACCGGGCGTTGGAGCGAAGCGCAGCTGGTCGAGCAGATTCGACGCGGCGTGGAGACCCTGAGCGACATCCTCGGCGAACGCATCGACTGTTCAGCGGCCGCCGGTTGGCGCGCCAATGAACGCGTCGTGCAAGCCAAGCAAGGGTTCAACTTTCGCTACAACAGCGATTGCCGGGGCACCAGCCTGTTTCGTCCAACCCTGGCCGATGGCAGCGCGGGCACCCCACAAATTCCGGTGGACCTGCCGACCTTCGACGAAGTCGTCGGGCCGGTGGTGGCTGCCAAAGACTTCAACACCTTCATCCTCGACCGCTTTGGCGCGTCGAAGCTCAACGTCTACACGATCCACGCAGAAGTAGAAGGGATTCTGATGGCCAATGATTTTCGCCAGTTGCTCGCCCAGGCAGGGCAGCGCGGCATCGACTTCAAACCCCTGGGCGACCTGTTGCCTGCCGACCTGACCTCCCTGCCCCAGCAACAGCTGGTGCGCGGCGCCTTGCCCGGCCGCGAGGGCTGGCTCGGAGTGCAGCAGGCATGATCCGCCGTTGGGCCCTGCCCCTGCTCCTGTTGGCGTTTGGCGTGATTTACCTGCTGCCATTGGCCACCCACGGCCTGTGGATCCCGGATGAAACCCGCTACGCACAGATCAGCCAGGAAATGCTGCTGACCGGCAAGTGGGCGTCGCCGCACTTCATGGGCATCCGCTACTTCGAGAAACCGGCGGCGGGCTACTGGATGATCGCGCTGGGCCAGGCAATCTTCGGGCAGAACCTGTTCGGTGTGCGGTTTGCGTCCGCCTTGAGCACCGGCTTGAGCATCCTGCTGGTGTACCTGGTATCGCGTCGGCTGTGGAATGACCCGCAGAAAAGCCTGGTCAGCACCGTGCTCTACATGAGTTTTGTCAGTGTCGCGGCGCTGGGCGGCTACGCCAACCTCGATCCGCAGTTCACCTTCTGGGTCAACCTGACCGGCGTGGCCTTGTGGTTTTGCTTCGACAGCACCACGCGCAGCGGGCGGCTGGGGGCCTGGGCGCTGCTGGGCCTGGCCTGTGGCATGGGCTTCATGACCAAGGGTTTCCTGGCCTGGTTGCTGCCGGTGTTGATCGCCCTGCCCTACGCGATCTGGCAGAAGCGTTTTCGTGAGCTGCTGGGCTACGGCGTGGTCGCCGTGGTGGTGGCGATTGTCGTCAGCCTGCCATGGGCGCTGGCCGTTCACCTGCAAGAGCCCGACTACTGGAATTTCTTCTTCTGGCACGAGCATATCCAACGTTTTGCCGGCGACGACGCCCAGCACGCCGAGCCGTTCTGGTATTACCTGCCGCTGCTGGTTGCGTTCTGCCTGCCGTGGGTGGCGTTGTTGCCGTCCACGCTCAAACAGGCTTGGCTGGACAAACGCAGTGCAAAAATCGGCTTTGTGTTGCTGTGGCTGTTGATGCCGCTGGCATTCTTCAGCCTGGCCAAGGGCAAGTTGCCTTCCTACATCATGCCATGCCTGCTGCCGCTGGCGTTGCTGATGGGCAACACCCTGGCCGACAAACTGGCCCAGGGCCGTTACCGTGCATTGCGTATCAACGGCTGGCTGAACCTGGTCATTGGCGTGGTGGTGCTGCTGGCGTTGAGCTGGTTCCAATTGAAAAAACCGGTGTACGAACACGGGCAGGAAACCCTCAGCCTGGTGCTGGTGTTCACCTTCCTGTTCGGCTGGATCCTGGTCAACCTGCTGCAGGCCGCCCAGCCATTGCGCCTGTGGGCGGCGCCGATTCTCGGCAGCTGGCTGATGGTCGCCCTGTTGCCGGCCGCGTTGCCGCACTCGGTGGTGTACAACAAGACCCCTGATCAATTCATCATCGACCACCTGCAGGAACTGCAACCTGCCACCGCCTTGCTGAGCAATGACCTGGGCGCGGCGTCCGCGCTGTCGTGGCGCCTGGCACGCCCGGACGTGACGCTCTACAACACCGTCGGCGAAGTCAAGTACGGCCTCGCCTACCCGGATGCCGGCCATCACAAGGTGGATGTCACCCAGGTCCAGCAGTGGATGACCGAGGCGCGCAAACAAGGTGCGGTCGGCGTGGTGATGCGCGTCAAAGGCGACGACGAAGTGGCCGAAGTGGCATTGCTGCCCACCGACGGCAAGCGCTATGAACAAGGCAATATCGTGATTCTGATCTTCCCGCAGGTGACGCCTTGATCACCCTGCTGCTGTTATTGGCTGCATGCCTGCTGACCTGCATGGGCCAGGTATCGCAGAAGTTCGCCGTGGAAAGCTGGCGCGACCTGCCGGAGGGCTGGGCACTGAAACTGCGTTCGCCGTGGTTGTGGTCGGCGCTGGTATGCCTGGGCCTGGGCCTGCTGGTGTGGCTGCTGGTGTTGCAGCGCCTGGAAGTGGGTATTGCCTACCCGATGCTCAGCCTCAATTTTGTGCTGGTCACGCTGGTGGCGCGGTTTGTCTTTCATGAACCCATCGATGCCCGCCACTGGCTGGGTGTGGCGTTGGTGATCAGCGGTGTCGTGCTGCTGGGGCGTCACGTATGAGCCGGGTCCAAGGGTTTGCCCTGGCCCTGGGCAGCGTCGGCCTGGTCAGTGCCGCCCAGCTGGGGATGCGCTGGAGCATGACGCGCTTGCCGCTGCCCAGCGAATGGCTGGACGCGTTCACCCACAACAGCATCGACCTGGGTGCGCTCGGCATGGTGATCCTGGCGATCCTGGCCTACGCGCTGTCGATGCTTTGCTGGCTCGGCGCGCTCAAACACCTGCCGCTGGGCCGTGCCTATTCACTGTTGAGCATCAGCTACGCCCTGGTCTATCTGCTGGCGGCCAGCCTGCCGGTGTTCAACGAAGATTTTTCGGTTTCAAAAACCCTGGGGGTGGCGCTTGTCATCCTCGGTGTGCTGGTTATCAACTCTCGCCGTGCTAGCGCTACAAGTCCCAGGAATGCCCCATGAAAATCAGTGTATTTGGTAGTGGTTACGTCGGTCTGGTGCAGGCCACCGTATTAGCCGAAGTCGGTCACGATGTCATCTGCATGGACGTTGACAAAAACAAGGTCGAGTCTTTACAGAAAGGCCATGTGACGATCTTCGAGCCGGGGCTGGCAGCGATGGTCAAGGAAAACCTGGAAAGCGGGCGACTGCACTTTACCCATGACGAGAAACTCGCGGTCGAACACGGCGAAGTGCTGTTTATCGCCGTGGGCACGCCGTCGGACGAAGACGGTTCGGCGGACCTGAAGTACGTGCTGTCGGTGGGCGATGCGGTCGCCCGTCACCGCCAGGAGCCGGTGATCCTGGTGGAAAAATCCACCGTGCCCGTCGGCACCGGCGACACCCTGCGCGCACATATCGAAAAAGCCTTGCACCTGGCCGGCCGGCACTTGGACTTCGATATCGTCTCCAACCCGGAATTCCTCAAGGAAGGCTCGGCGGTTGCCGACTGCCGCCGCCCGGACCGCATCATCATCGGCTGTGAGCGCGAAGAAGTGCGCGACGTGATGCGCGACCTGTACGCACCGTTCAACCGCAACCATGACCGCATCATCTTCATGGACCTGCGCAGCGCCGAGCTGACCAAATACGCCGCCAACTGCATGCTGGCGACCAAGATCAGCTTTATCAACCAGATCGCAGAACTCGCCGAACACCTGGGGGCGGACATCGAAGCCGTGCGCCTGGGCATCGGTGCCGACTCGCGCATCGGCTACCACTTTATCTACCCCGGCTGCGGCTACGGCGGTTCGTGCTTCCCCAAGGACATGCGCGCCCTGATCCACAGCGCCAAGCAGGCCAACTGCTCCAGCGACCTGCTTGAAGCCGTGGAAGCCATCAACCAACGCCAGAAGAGCAAGCTGTTCGAGCGGATCAATGCGTTCTTCAAGGGCGACCTGCGCGGCAAGACCTTCGCCTTGTGGGGCCTGGCGTTCAAGCCCAACACCGACGACATGCGCGATGCACCCAGCCGTGTGCTGATGGAAGCGTTGTGGGCCGCCGGCGCCCATGTACGTGCGTTCGACCCGGAAGCCATGCAGGAAACCCAGCGTATCTACGGCGATGACCCACGCCTGATGCTGATGGGTACGCCGGAATCCACCTTGGGCGGCGCCGATGCGCTGATCGTCTGCACCGAATGGCAACAGTTCAAGGCGCCGGACTTCGACCTGATCCACCAGCGCCTGAAAACCCCGGTGATCTTTGACGGCCGTAACCTCTACGACGGCGAACGCCTGGCGCGCAAAGGGTTCCAGTATTACCCGATCGGCCGTGGCGACTCCTGCCAGTTGCCGATTCCCCAGCAGCAGTGGGTGGCTCAAGTGGCAAAACAGGTCGTGGAAGCCTGATACGTGAACAAAGACCGACCGCCCCTGTTAAGCCCAGCGATCCGCCGCCAATCCCTCGGTTTGGGATTGCTGGCGCTGCTGCTGTTTATCGCCGGCAGCTGGCACCAGGCGATCATTGGCTTCGACTCACGCTTCGTGCTGTTCGCCCAGGAGATGCTGCGCCATGGTCCAGGCTTTTTCCCCACCACCTATGGGCAGCCTTATGCGGATTACCTGGCCACCTCGACGCTGCTGACGTGGCTGCTGTCAGTGCCGCTGGGCCAGGTCACCAGCCTTACCGCCTGGCTGCCCACGGCGATGGCGTCGGCAGTCATCGTCATGCTGGTGTATCGCCTGACGGCGCCCTACTCCCAGCGTTGGGGCTTGCTGAGCATTGCGATGCTGTTGCTGAGCAGCAGCTTTATCAGCGAAACCCGCGCGGTTTCCCTCGACCAGATGCTGGCCGCCATCGCCCTGGCGGTGTTTTACCTGGGTTATGCCCACGATCACTTTGGGGCGGGTAAACGTCTGCACTGGATTTACCTGTTGCTGATCGTCGGTTTTGCGATCCGTGGGCCGATCGGCCTGGTGATTCCGACCGGCGTGCTGTGCAGCTATTACCTGATCAACCGGCAATGGCGGCAACTGTTCAGCTTCGGCTTATTGGCACTGGCATTGCTGGTGGCGTGCGTTGGCCTGCTGTTGCTGATGGCCAAGCTCAGCGGCGGCGAGCGCTTCATGCAGGACGTGATTCGCATGCAGTTCCTCGGCCGTATGGATGGCAGCGAAGGCTCCAGCGGCGTGCTGTATTACTTCACCAGTTCCTTGGGCAACTACGCCATGGCCTATCCCATGGCCGTGTTGGTGCTGCTGGCAATGGTGATCAGCGGGCGCCGTGCGCCGGGGCCGGCGTTGCAGTTGGTGTGGTATTGCGCGGCGGCGGCCTTGCTGGTGATGCTTGGCCTGTCGATTCCCCAGGCGAAAAAGGCGCGTTATGTGCTGCCGATGTTGCCGATGGCGGCGATCATCGCGGCGTATCCGTTCCAAGTTGCGCACGGGCGGCTCTTTGCCTGGCTGCGTGTTCTGATGCTGGGTATCTGGACGTTGCTGCCGACACTGTTGATCGCCGGCTTGCTGTTGGCGCGACCGCGCTATCCGGAGCAGTTGAGCCACCTCGGGTGGGTGTTCGGCGTGCTGGGGGCGCTGCAGGTGTTGGCGCTGTTGACGTTATTCAAGATCCGCTGGCGCCCAGTCGGGCCAGCCTTTGCAGCAGTGCTGGCGGTGTGGGCCACGTATATTCTGGTGGTCGAACCGCTGGAGCGCAGTGTCTACGACACACGCACGTTTACCCTGCAGGTGCATGAACAGGTGATGCAGCAACGCGCGCCAGTGGTGTTGCACGGTCTGGGCAAAGACGCCAAGGCGATCAAATACATGGTCAACCTCGACTGCGACCAGGTGCCTTTGTTTACCCAGCAAACGGCCGACCTGAAGCCGATCCAAGGTCCCGCCTGGGTAGTGATGAGCGAAGCGGATTACGAAGGCATGACGGACCCGCGTTTTCGCTCCATCACCCCGACCTTGGCCGGTGAATTTGACCGCAACCCTTACGTGCTGCTGCACCTGGTCAAAACCCCGCAACCTTGAGCCCTGCGCCGGCGCTCCCCGGCGCAGAGAACTCCTACGTAGCTTTACGTAATGGCTGATGCCATTTCACTTTCCTGCGTCCAAAACCCGACTGTAAACTCGCCTGCGTGCGGTATTCATTTACCGCCACAGGTCATGGATTACAACAAGGACGTTGGAGGAGAGCACCGTGCCAGATAAAGTTTCGCTTGATCCCGCTGCTTCCTGGACCCGTGATGGGATGCCTTCGGGCTACCTACCCGTGCCGTCGTTGGATCGATTGATGGGTTTGCGTGATGCCCTGGTGGCGCTGAACGGGCCGCTGGCCAGTGAGCCAGGGCTACGGGAAAACCTGCAAAGACGCTTTTTGGATGAAGACTTCAATAATCGCGTGCTGGGTAAAATGTGCAGCTCGCTGATCGGATAGCCCCTACAACTCAATATTCTTGCATTCAACCCTCATTAATATGCATTGGCGCCCTGCTTCCCAGCCCGGCACACTGCAGCTGTTCCTTCCCCCAAATGTTGGAACGTCCAAAGGGCTTCTCCGGGCGACCAGACAAGCCTTTTTTTTGCCCGCTGTTTATGGACGCCCTTTCAATGCTCGCTCGCTGGTTCCCTGCTGCTATCAACACCCGTCCCACCGAATGGAGCCGTGCCGCGATCGGCATGGCGCTGGGCACCCTGTCCAGTGTCTGGCTATGCGCCCAAGTATTTGGCATGGACGTGGCCCTGCATCTGCTCGGCCCTCTCGGCGCGTCGGCCGTGTTGTTGTTTGCGGTGTCATCAGGCGCTTTGGCGCAGCCGTGGTCGATCATCGGCAGCTACCTGTGCGCGGGTGTCCTGGCGCTGCTGGTGGCTCGCGTCCTCGGGCCTTCCCTGGGCGGCGCCTGCCTGGCGGCGGGCATGACGGTGGTGCTGATGTGCTGGTTGCGCTGCCTGCATCCGCCGGCCGGGGGCCTGGCCATGACGCTGGTGCTGGCCGACCCGGCCTCCGCCGCCTTGGGCTGGTATGAGTTGGGCGCGGTATTGCTGGGCGCCGGGGCCTTGCTGACGTGTGCACTGGCTTACAACAATGCCACGCGCACGCGCTACCCCAAGGGTGCCATCGAGTCCTCGCCGGTTATCTTGAACGATCCCAAGGCCGGTCACGACCCTGCGATCACCGCTGCCGACCTGAAACTGGCGCTGGCTGAAATGGAGCAGTTCTACGATGTGGAGCCTACGGCGCTGGAGCAGTTGATCCACGCGGCGGAGACCCACGCCAGGCGCCGCAGTATTGGTGAGGTGCTGGCCAGTCGGGTGCCTTGAGGCCACCATTCTTTCCCTGCATAAATGCAAAAACGACCTGCATGATTGAGGGTTGTACTGTGCAAATTTGCACTGGTACGATCACACGATGGTTCGTGCGCGAACATCTTGATAAAGAATAATAAAAGCAGGGAGTTATCGATGACTGCTCAGGTTTCAACCGAGGCAAGCCACGCAGCAATACTTCAGGACGAAGTCCTCGCCGAAGTCCGCAACCACATCGGGCACCTTACCCTCAATCGCCCCGCCGGCTTGAATGCCCTTACCCTGCAGATGGTCCGCAGCCTGACGTCCCAGTTGCAGGCATGGGCGGATGATCCGCAGGTGTATGCCGTGGTCCTGCGCGGCGCCGGCGAAAAAGCCTTTTGTGCCGGCGGCGATATTCGTTCGCTGTACGACAGCTTCAAGAATGGCGACACGCTGCACCAGGACTTCTTCGTCGAGGAATACGCGTTGGACCTGGCCATCCACCACTGCCCTAAACCGGTGCTGGCGCTGATGGACGGCTTTGTCCTGGGCGGCGGCATGGGCCTGGTGCAAGGTGCGGATTTGCGCGTGGTCACCGAGCGCAGTCGCCTGGCGATGCCGGAAGTGGCCATCGGTTACTTCCCCGACGTAGGCGGCAGCTACTTCCTGCCGCGTATTCCCGGCGAGCTGGGGATTTACCTGGGCGTGACCGGGGTGCAGATCCGCGCGGCCGATGCGCTCTATTGCGGGCTGGCAGACTGGTACCTGGACAGCCACAAACTGGCCGACCTTGACCAGAAGCTCGACAACTTGAGATGGCACGACTCGCCGCTCAAGGACCTGCAAGGCGCGCTTGCCAGGCTGGCGGTGCAGCAACTGCCAGATGCACCCCTGGCCGCTTTGCGCCCCGCCATCGACCACTTCTTCGCGCTGCCGGATGTGCCGAGCATCGTCGAGCAATTGCAGCAAGTCACCGTTGCCGACAGCCACGAATGGGCACTCAACACCGTCAGCCTGATGCAGACGCGCTCGCCCCTGGCCATGGCCGTTACCCTGGAGATGCTGCGCCGTGGCCGGCGCCTGTCGCTGGAGCAGTGTTTTGCCCTGGAACTGCACCTGGACCGCCAATGGTTCGAACGCGGCGACCTGATCGAAGGCGTACGCGCGTTGATTATCGACAAAGACAAAAGCCCACGCTGGAACCCGCCCACCCTGCATGGGCTGGCGCTCAGCCATGTAGAGAGCTTCTTCCATCACTTCGAGAAGGTTGTGAAATAAGCCATGCAAGACCTTGAATATACAGAAGAACAAGTGATGATCCGCGACATGGCGCGTGACTTTGCCCGTGGTGAAATCGCACCCTACGCCCAAGCCTGGGAAAAAGCTGGCTGGATCGACGACGCCCTCGTGGCGAAGATGGGGGAGCTGGGCCTGCTGGGCATGGTGGTGCCGGAAGAATGGGGGGGTACCTACGTCGATTACGTTGCCTACGCCCTGGCCGTCGAAGAGATTTCTGCCGGTGACGGTGCGACGGGCGCACTGATGAGTATCCATAATTCAGTGGGTTGCGGGCCAATCCTCAACTACGGCTCAGATGCGCAAAAGCAAACCTGGCTGGCAGACCTCGCCAGCGGCCAGGCGATTGGCTGCTTCTGCCTGACCGAACCCCAGGCCGGTTCAGAAGCCCACAACCTGCGCACCCGCGCCGAGCTGCGTGACGGCCAGTGGGTGATCAATGGCGCCAAACAGTTCGTCAGCAACGGCAAGCGTGCCAAGCTGGCCATTGTGTTTGCCGTGACAGACCCTGATCTGGGCAAGAAAGGGATATCGGCGTTCCTGGTGCCTACGCACACTCCGGGGTTCGTGGTGGACCGCACCGAACACAAGATGGGCATCCGCGCCTCCGACACCTGCGCCGTGACGTTGAACCAGTGCACGGTGCCCGAGGCCAACCTGCTGGGTGAGCGTGGCAAGGGCCTGGCGATTGCCCTGTCCAACCTGGAAGGCGGGCGCATTGGCATTGCCGCCCAGGCACTGGGCATCGCCCGTGCAGCGTTTGAGGCCGCCTTGGCGTATGCGCGTGATCGTGTGCAGTTCAACAAGGCGATCATCGAGCACCAGAGCGTGGCGAATCTGCTGGCAGACATGCAAACCCAACTGAATGCTGCACGCTTGCTGATCCTGCACGCCGCACGCCTGCGCAGCGCCGGCAAGCCATGCCTGTCGGAAGCCTCCCAGGCCAAGCTGTTTGCCTCGGAAATGGCCGAGAAGGTCTGCTCCTCCGCGATGCAGATTCACGGTGGGTACGGGTATTTGGAAGATTATCCGGTGGAGCGTTACTACCGGGACGCGCGGATCACGCAGATTTACGAAGGGACCAGCGAGATTCAGCGGATGGTCATTGCGCGGGAACTGAAGAATTACTCATAAAAAAACGGTTTACTCTAACTGTCACACCGCATAAACCCTGTGGGAGGGGGCTTGCCCCCTCCCACATTTGACATCCAGTGTTTGTCAGGCCGGGTTACTTATCCTTGAACTCGGGTGCACGCTTGGCCACAAACGCCGCCATGCCTTCCTTCTGATCCTGCGTCGCAAACGCTGCATGGAACACCCGGCGCTCAAAACGCACGCCTTCGGACAGGCTCACTTCAAACGCGCGGTTCACGCTTTCCTTGACCATCATGCTGATCGGCACCGATTTGCCGGCAATCAGCGTGGCAACTTTCAAGGCTTCCTCCAGCAGCTCATCAGCCGGCACGATACGCGCGACAATCCCGCAGCGCTCCGCTTCTACCGCGTCGATAAAACGCCCGGTCAGGCACATTTCCATGGCCTTGGCCTTGCCCACCGCGCGGGTCAGCCGTTGGGTGCCGCCCATGCCGGGCAGGACGCCGAGGTTGATTTCCGGCTGGCCGAACTTGGCGCCGTCACCGGCCAGGATGAAGTCGCACATCAACGCCAGTTCACAGCCGCCGCCCAGGGCGAAGCCGTTCACCGCTGCGATGATCGGTTTGCGGCGGTTGGCCACGCGGTCGCTGTCGCTGAACAGGTCATCGAGGTAGATCTGCGGGTAGGTCAGCTCGGCCATTTCCTTGATGTCGGCGCCGGCGGCAAAGGCTTTTTTCGAGCCGGTCAACACGATGCAGCCGATGTCAGGGTTGGCTTCCAGGCCGTCCAATGCCTGGTTCAATTCGCTGACCAGTTGCGCATTCAGGGCGTTCAAGGCGTTTGGACGATTGAGGGTAATCAGCCCGACGCGGCCTTGGACGTCGAGCAAAATGGTTTCGTAACTCATGTATCGGCTCCTTAGAGATTGCGTGAGATGACCATGCGTTGGATGTCGCTGGTGCCTTCGTAAATCTGGCAGACCCGCACGTCGCGGTAGATCCGCTCCAACGGGAAGTCGCTCAGGTAACCGTAACCGCCCAGGGTTTGCAAGGCGGCCGAACAGACTTTCTCGGCCATTTCCGAGGCAAACAGCTTGGCCATGGAGGCTTCCACCAGCGCCGGCTTTCCGCTGTCGCGCAGGGCGGCGGCGTAATGCACCATCTGCCGAGCGACCGCGATTTGCGTGGCCATGTCCGCCAGGCGGAAGGCCACGGCCTGGTGCTCGATGATGGGCTTGCCAAAGCTTTCGCGCTCGCGGGCATAGTCACGGGCCGCCTCAAAGGCGGCGCGGGCCATGCCGACCGATTGCGAGGCGATGCCCACGCGGCCGCCTTCGAGGTTGGCCAGGGCAATCTTGTAGCCTTCGCCCTCCTCCCCAAGCCGATTGGCCACCGGCACTTTCACGTCTTCAAACAGGATCTGGCACGTATCAGACGCATGCTGGCCGAGCTTGTCTTCGACGCGGGCCACGGTGTAGCCCGGCGAGTCGGTCGGTACGATAAAAGCGCTGATTCCGCGCTTGCCCGCCGCCGGGTCGGTCACGGCAAACACAATCACGACCCCGGCGTTCTGCCCGGAGGTGATGAACTGTTTGCAGCCGTTCAGCACGTAGTGGTCGCCTTCCAGGCGCGCACGGGTTTTCAGGCTGCTGGCGTCGGAACCGGCCTGGGGCTCAGTGAGCGCAAAGGCACCCAGCATGGCGCCACTGGCCAGCGGCTTGAGGAAGTGCTCTTTCTGTTGGTCGTTACCGAATGTGAGAATCGGCACGCAACCGACCGAGTTGTGCACGCTCATGATGGTGGAGCAAGCGCCATCACCCGCCGCGATTTCTTCCAGGGCCATGGCGTAGGCCAGGTAACCGGTGTCGCAACCGCCCCACTGTTCCGGCACCAACATGCCGAAAAAGCCCAGTTCGGCCATCTCACCGATGGCTTCCTTGGGGAAACGGTGCTCGCGGTCCCATTCGGCGGCAAAGGGTTTCAGGCGTTCCTGGGCAAAGTGCCGGGCCGCGTCGCTGATCTGCAGTTGTTCGTCATTGGGCAGCATCTGGGCTCCTTAATACAGGCATTCGACGGCCATGGCCGTGGCTTCACCACCACCGATGCAAATCGCGGCGACGCCGCGCTTGAGGCCTCTCTGGCGCAGGGCCGAGAGCAAGGTCACCAGGATCCGCGCACCCGATGCGCCGATCGGATGGCCCAGGGCGCAGGCACCACCATGGACATTGACCTTGGCGTGGGGGATTTCCAGCTTGCTCATGGTCACGAGGCTGACCACGGCAAAGGCTTCGTTGATCTCGAACAGATCAACCTCATCCAGGTTCCAGCCGGTCTTGGTCATCAGTTTGCGAATCGCCCCGACCGGCGCCACCGGGAACAGACCCGGCTCATCGGCAAACGCGGCATGCCCATGGATCACCGCCAAGGGCTTGAGGCCACGTTGCTGCGCCTCGGACTGGCGCATCAGCACCAACGCCGCCGCGCCATCGGAAATCGAGCTGGAGTTGGCCGCTGTCACGGTGCCGCCTTCGCGGAAGGCCGGTTTCAGGCTGCCGATCTTGTCCAGTTTGGCCTTGGGCGGCTGCTCATCATGCTGGATGGTTTTCTGTTCTTTGCCCACGGTGACCTGAACCGGGACAATCTCGGCGGCGAAGCTGCCATGGGTAATGGCCTCTTGTGCACGGGTCAACGAAGCAATGGCGAACGCGTCCTGGGCTTCACGGCTGAAACCGTTGTGCAGGGCGCAGTCTTCGGCAAAGGTGCCCATCAGGCGGCCTTTGTCATAGGCGTCTTCCAGGCCGTCGAGGAACATATGGTCCAGCACCTTGCCGTGACCCATGCGGTAGCCGCTGCGCGCACGGTCCAGCAGGTAGGGTGCGTTGGACATGCTTTCCATGCCCCCGGCAATCACCACGTCGACACTGCCGGCCAGCAGTGAATCGTGAGCCAGGATCGCCGCCTCCATGCCCGAGCCGCACATTTTGTTGAGGGTCGTGCAGCGCGTGGCCTTGTCCAGCCCGGCGCCCAGGGCAGCCTGGCGCGCCGGTGCCTGGCCGAGGCCGGCGGGCAGTACGCAGCCGAACAGCACTTCATCCACGGCATCGGTGGCGATACCGGCGCGCTCGACGGCGGCACGAATCGCGGCGGAACCCAGCTGCGGCGCAGTCAGGCTCTTGAGATCGCCCTGGAACCCGCCCATGGGCGTGCGCACGGCGCTGACAATAACGATAGGATCAGTCATGCGGGTTGCTCCTTACTTCGCAGCCATGCGCAGGGCGCCGTCGAGACGGATCACCTCACCATTGAGCATGCTGTTTTCGATGATGTGCCGCACCAGCGCGGCGTATTCGTCGGGTTTGCCCAGGCGTGGCGGGAACGGCACACCCGCCGCCAGGGAGTCGCGGACTTCCGGGGTCATGCCAGCCATCATCGGCGTTTCGAAGATGCCGGGGGCGATGGTCATCACGCGAATGCCAAAACGCGCCAGTTCACGTGCGGCAGGCAGGGTAAGGCTGGCGATGGCGCCCTTGGACGCGGCATACGCCGCCTGGCCGATCTGCCCGTCAAACGCCGCCACCGAGGCGGTGTTGATGATCACGCCGCGCTCGCCGTCGGTATTCGCCTCGGTTTCAGCGATAACGGCGGCCGCCAGGCGCAACAGGTTGAAGCTGCCGATCAGGTTGACGTTGATCACCTGGGCAAAGCTCGCCAGGCCGTGGGGGCCGTTCTTGCCGAGGATTTTCTCGCCACGCACCACGCCGGCACAGTTGACCAGCCCATGCAGGCCGCCAAAGGCTGCGACGGTGGCCTGCACGGCGGCTTCGGCCGCCGCTTCCTGGCTGATGTCCGCGACGCAGCTGCGGGCATTGTCGCCCAGCTGCTTGGCCTTGGCGGCCACGGCATCGGCATTCAGGTCTACCAGCATCACCTTGGCACCCGCAGCGATCAGCATCTCGGCAGTCGCCGCACCGAGGCCCGAAGCACCGCCGCTGACCAGGAAGATCTTGTTTTCAATCTGCATTGTTGTTTCCTTGAACGGTCCGAATCGTCGAAATAGTCGCCCCGCAGCGCTGTAGCGGCAATGGTCAAAGCCCTCAACCTGGCTGACTGTTTTGGCCAGTCATCGAGCTCGCCGATCAACCGGTCGGCCCAAGCGATTGGACGGCTGGGGTGCTTGCTTCTAACCTGATGGCCTGCGCCACTCACGAAGCCCGCCCCTGAATGATAGTCCGCCCCAAACCCAACCTGCTGGGCATCCTGTTTTCCCTCAAGGGCTCGATCGCCAAGCGCATCGCCCTGCGCAGCCTGCTGGTCACCTTGCTGGCCTCGGTGATCGTGCTGGTGGAAACCCTGCACCCGGCGTATTTCTCCAAGGTCAATGCCACGCCGTTCACGTTGCTGGGGTTGTCGCTGTCGATCTTCATGAGCTTTCGCAACAACGCCTGCTATGACCGCTGGTGGGAAGGTCGCAAGCAACTGGGGCAGATGATCATCGATGTGCGCTCGTTGATTCGCGAAACCCAAGTGCTCAGTGACCCGGCCGAACGTGCGGGGTTGCTGCGCAGCCTGTGTGGCTTCGCGCATGGCCTGATCGCGCGGTTGCGCCACGAGGATGAAGCCCAGGCAATACAGCCTTGGAGCACGTTCCAGCCGAACCACCCCAACCTCCCCGACAATGTCCTGCAACAGGTGGGGGCCCGGTTTTCCGCGTTGGCCGCGAAAGGTGCGATCAGTGAATGGCGCTACACCCAGCTGGAAGCGCGACTGGTCAGCCTCAGTCAGGTGCAGGCATCCTGCGAGCGGATCAAAAGCACGCCACTGCCCTTCCCCTACACCCTGCTGCTGCATCGCACCATCTACCTGTTCTGCATCCTGCTGCCATTCGCCATGGCTGAGCCGCTGGGCTGGTTGACGCCGGTGTTCACCGCCATCGTCAGCTACACGTTTTTCGGGCTGGATGAAATCGGTGATGACCTTGAGGACCCGTTCGGCTTTGATGAGAACGACCTGCCCTGCAATGCCATCCTGCGCACCCTTGAGCGCGAAGTACTCGCGGCCCTCGGTGAAACCGAGCTGCCGCCGACGCTGGAACCGGTGGAATACGTGCTCACCTGAGAGGGGTTTGACACTCGCCGTGGTCTGACCGAAGCTGGTGGCTTTGTATTAGCTGCCTTAGCTTTCGGACGCCTGCATGTCAAAGTCACGCCGTTACTCCATCATCGGCCTGTGCGCCCTGTTGTTGATTGTGCTGTTCACTTGGTATTTCTCTCGGTCCACCCCAGTGGCCGTGCCTCCCGCCATTGCCCACTGTTACGCCAAAGCCTTGAAACAGGCGCATAACGGTGAGCCTGGGGCGGCGCGCGTGTTGTATCAGCAGTTAGGCCGCCCAGACCTGACGCCCGAGCGCCGGGTGGCGCTGCATGCCGAGCTGCCCAACTACCCCAGCCCCCAAGCCTTGAAGCTGGCCGACAAAGACTTGAGCAGCGATTCACCCCAGGTACGCGAGGCCGCCATCCACAGTATTGTCGGCCTGGTGCCGACCGGTCAGCGCACACTGTTGCTCGGCCCGGTGCTGGATGATCCTGAACAGGAAGTACGGTTTGCCGCCGCCAATGCGTTGCTGGGCTTGTCGCCCGACACCTTGGGCCTGTATTTCGGGCCCTTGCAGCAAGTGCTGGATGAGTTTGTGAAAAAGCTCAAGGCCCAGCCCGAAACCGCCGAAGGCTGGATTCAGCTGGCGCGTCTCTACATCCACAGCGCCCTGTTGCCGGACGCGCAACATGCGCTTGAGCAGGCCATGCGCTTGCAACCGGACAACCTGCAAGCCGTGGTAGCGCAGATCGAACTCCTCGACAAACAGGGCAAGTCCGAAGAGTCCCGCCAATTGCTGGCGCGCCAACTGGCGGCGCACCCTGAATCAGCCTACCTGCAACACGCCCTTGGCCTGTGGCTGTTGCACCATGGCGAACGCCCTTACGCACTGCTGGGCCTGTCGAAAGCGGTGGAGCTGGAGCCGGACAATCAGGACTACCGCTACGACCTGGCCACCACCCTGCACGCCCAGCAGGAATTGGAAGCGGCCCAGCGCCAGTTGGAAGAAATCATCCAGCGCCACCCGGCCAATCGCAAGGCGCGGGTGCTGCTGGTCAATTACTGGAAGGAAAGCGGCCAGTTGCAAAATGTCCAAGTGTTGCTCGCGCAACTTGAGCAACAGAACCCGGACGACCCGGCATTGCAGCAGGGCTTATAGCGTGGCCACCATTTTTGTAAAACGTGGCCTCGCGCTCATTTCCCCAGTAAAAGGTTGAACCGCCGCAAAGCACTACGGTCAAGAGAATATGGCGCGTCCACATGGCCGCGCATCCTCTACTCGTATGTGACCTGAGGGCACTTCTTGTCTACATCCAAAGCGCAACTATCCGAAAAAGCGGCCATTGGCATTGAAGGTCTCGATGACATTCTTGCCGGTGGACTCTCGCGCAGCCACCTGTTCCTGCTGGAAGGTGAGCCCGGTACCGGTAAAACCACGGTCGCCCTGCACTTCCTGCAGGCGGGGGCGAAAAGCGGCGAGCGATCGCTGTACATCACCCTATCGGAAACCGAGCGCGAGTTGCGTCAAGGTGCCACGTCTCACGGTTGGGACCTGGATGACAACATTCATATCTTCGAACTGACGCCGCCGGAAAGCCTGCTCAACGCCGACCACCAGCAAAGCCTGCTGTACTCCTCCGACCTGGAACTGGGCGAGGCCACCCGGCAGATCTTCGAGGTGGTGGAACGGGTGAAGCCGACCCGCGTGGTCATCGACAGCCTTTCGGAAATCCGCCTGCTGGCGCAAAGCTCCCTGCGCTATCGCCGGCAGATCCTGGCGATCAAGCACTACTTTGTGCGTTACGACGCCACCGTCCTGTTGCTGGACGACCTCACCACCGAATCCCTCGACAAGACCGTGCACAGCGTTGCGCATGGCGTCATCCGCCTGGAAGAGCTGACCCCCAACTATGGCGCCGAGCGGCGCCGGGTGCGTGTGGTGAAGTACCGCGGCCAGAAATACCGGGGCGGCTTTCATGACTTCACCATCATGCAGGATGGCGTCCATGTGTTCCCACGCCTGGTGGCCGCCGAGCATCGCGGGGGCTATAAACGCGAGACCTTGAGCAGCGGCATTGCCGCGCTGGATGCGTTGATGGGCGGCGGGGTCGAGACCGGCTCCAGCAGCCTGATTCTCGGCCCGGCCGGTACCGGCAAGTCGCTGATCTCGATGATCTTCGCCGCCGCTGCCGTGGAGCGCGGCGAAAAAGCTGCACTGTTTATTTTCGATGAAGAGCTGGGATTGTTGTTCGAACGCATGAAAAACATGGGTATCGACCTCGCCGCCCTGCAGGAAACCGGCAACTTGCTGATCGAACAGGTCGATGCCGCCGAGTTGTCGCCGGGCGAGTTCTCGCACCGGGTGCGGCGTTGCGTCGACGAACGCGGAATCAAAACCGTGGTCATCGACAGCATCAACGGCTATCAGGCGGCAATGCCCGAAGAAAATGCGCTGATCCTGCATATGCACGAACTGCTGCTGTACCTCAATCGCCGGGGCGCGGCGACCTTTATGACGGTCGCGCAACACGGGCTGGTCGGTGATATGCAGGCCCCCGTCGACATCACCTATCTGGCGGACACGGTGATCCTGCTGCGCTACTTCGAAGCCTTGGGCAAGGTGCGTCGAGCCATCTCGATCATCAAGAAACGCACCGGCACCCATGAAGCCACCATTCGCGAATACCGAATCGGCAGACAGGGCATGACCGTTGGCGAGCCCCTTGATAACTTCCAAGGCGTGTTGCGCGGCATACCGACCTACATGGGCGCAGGCTCCCCTTTGCTCAAGGATGAGGGGGTGTGACGGCGCTCTCTCCCGTCTCCGAGCGTGCGATCGTCCTTGCGCCAATGGGCCGTGACGGGTCGCTGGCGTTGATGATGCTCAACGAGGCTGGCTACGCCGGCGTCACTGTCGGCAGCCTGGTGCAACTGTGCGAAGCGCTGGAGCAAGGTGCAGGCTTACTGATCATTGCAGCTGAAGCCTTGCGCGGGGTTGATCTGGAACCCTTGCTGGAGTACTTGCATCAGCAGCCGGCCTGGTCGGATTTGCCGATTGTGCTGATGACCCATCACGGCGGCAGCGAACAGAATGGCTCATCCCACTTGAGCGGCTTGTTGGGCAACGTGACGTTTCTGGAGCGGCCGTTCCACCCTGTGACGTTGATCAGCCTGGTGAGTACCGCCCTGCGCGGTCGGCGCCGTCAGTACGAAGCACGTGACCGCCTGATTGACTTGAGCGAGAGCGAACTGCGCTTGCAGCGCACGCTGGAGACCCTCGAACAGCAAGTCGAAGAACGTACGGCGCAATTGCGCAGCAATGAAGAAGCCTTGCGCCAATCGCAGAAAATGGAAGCCGTCGGCCAATTGACCGGCGGCATCGCCCACGACTTCAACAACATGCTCACCGGCATCATCGGCAGCCTGGAATTGCTGCGCAGGCGTGTATCCCGGGGCAAGTTGGACGATCTGGACAGCCTTATCGACCTCGGTGTGACCTCGGCCAACCGGGCGGCGGGCCTCACCCATCGACTCCTGGCGTTTTCCCGTCGCCAATCACTGGATTCAAAACCCGTGGGGATCAACCAACTGGTGTTCTCCATGGGCGAGTTGTTGCAGCGCAGCATCAACGAGAGCATTACGCTGGACATGCGCCTGGACGACCAGCTCTGGACCGCCGAAGCCGACCCGAACCAGTTGGAAAGCGCCCTGCTCAACCTGGTTATCAATGCGCGAGACGCGATGCCCGGTGGCGGCAAGCTCACGGTCGAGACCGCCAATCGCCATCTCGACAATGTGTTCACGGCGGCCTATGGCACCCTGAAACCCGGTGACTACGTGGAATTGAGCGTCAGCGACAACGGCTGCGGCATTCCGGAAAGCGTGATGGGCCGCGTGTTCGATCCGTTTTTCACCACCAAACCGATTGGCCAGGGTACCGGCCTGGGGTTGTCGATGATCTACGGGTTTGCGCGCCAATCCCGTGGCCACGTGACGATCCACAGTGAAGTGGGAAAAGGCACCACGGTCAGCCTGTTTTTGCCACGGTTTGTCGGTGAAATGGCAACGCATGAAGCGGTCAACCCGACGTTATTGCCATTCGCCAACGCGGGCGAAACGGTGCTCATCGTCGAAGATGACCCCGCCGTGCGTGTATTGGTCAGTGCGGTGCTCAAGGAACTGGGCTACGCCTTTGTCGAGGCTGGGGATGCCGATACGGCGCTGCCGATCATCGAATCCGAGCAGCGTATCGACTTGATGATCAGCGACGTTGGCTTGCCCGGCATGAACGGCCGACAGCTGGCGGAAATCGGCCGGCAGATCCGACCGGAACTCAAGGTGCTGTTCATTACCGGGTATGCCGAGCACGCCGCCGTACGGGGAGGTTTTCTGGACCCTGGCATGCAATTGATCACCAAGCCGTTTACCTTTGACCTGTTGACGGCGAAGGTCAGGGAGATGATTCAGGCGTGATGTAGGTTGTGTGACGTCAACCACCAGGCGGGCAATTTTCGAGCGTGACCTGAAGGAGGTAAAAGACAGAAACAAAAATACGGTTCAGAACTGGAATCATAGGGGCGCTTGAGGCACGTAAAGTTACCGCTGGGAGTTAGAATTTTTCCCGGCAGACTTTAATCCTGACGATTGAGCCGCCGCCCTATGAGCATTTCCAGCAGTTCTGTACGTGCATTCCCTTCCCCCGTTCGCCTCGAAGCCCCCGCCACCGAGGTTTCGGCCATAGTAGGCGTGGTATCGGAACCTGCCGGCCCCCCATTACCCACCGCTACTGATTCCCTACGCACCAAGAGCGACGCTGAACTGGCGCAAAACTACGCTAAAGCGTTGTTGGGGTTTACGGGGGCTAAGGTCAACGACAACGCCATCATGGTTGATGTCCCTCCGGGCTCGACGTTCGGCCAATGGTGGACTCAGTTGGGCAATGCTGCTCAATCTCGGGATTTTGTTGAATGGCGGCGATATGTCAGAGCCCTTCCAGGATCGATTGAAATTCTGCCGAAAACCGGTCAGATCAGCTACAAGGTAGCGCCGGATGTCTCGCTCACGGCGTCTATGCAGAAGCGCGGTAGCGAGGACCCGCGATGGTCTGCTGCCAGGGCGTCGTTAGTGGATGCAGGTCTGGTCATATCCGACAAAAACATGCCTTTCCCGCTGCCATCGCCTGATTCCCCCGACCGTGCGCCCGCTTGGCTGGTTGGGCGCTTCTACTTTGAGCAACAACAAAACACAGCCTTGGAATTTCAACAACGTTCGGCTGAACTTGAACAGGAAAAGACTTTTGGTTTACTGGACCCGGCTCATTTCCCTGGCGTTCAGGAGCAGCGTAGCGAGGATGCCTTAGACAATCAGAAAGTTGCACTTGGCAACATCAACAACCGGCACGACGTGGCGGTGTCGCTCAAGCACCTGGTTTCAGTTTTGGAGACTGGCAACCTGGAGGTTTCGGAGATTCCCAAGTATTTGCGTGATACCACCTTCACTGTTCATCCCGACTCGTCATATGAACGGGACAGGGGGCTGTCGGAAGGGGAAGCCGTCAGCCTGCAGGACTTTCTTGAGTACCACGGCTTTGATAGTCCAGTCACCGCAGAGGATGCGCAGAACCTCAGGTCGTTGCTCCTCGCGCCGGCACCCCGCAGCCCGATATACGGCAACTACGGAGGTGCAACGTCCTGGCCTCGACCGCTTGACGAGGGGGCGCAACGGCAACTGTCTGCGTTCTTGCTTTACGGTGATGTCGGCAACCTGAACCTGGCGTCCACCCGCTGTGTGCTGGAGTCGTTGATGCGGGGTATTGCGTTTGAACCGTCCGAGCTGCGTAACCCGCAGCAAGTGCTCGACCGAATCATCCAATCGCCGAAGGGGCAAGCGTTGGGCGAGGCGATCAAAGCCAGGTTTGACGCGCTGTCGGTCTCCGGCAGCGCCAATGACTGGTTGATGGCCGCCTTGAACCTGCAGTGGCATGACGCGCCCGAAGCCGCCCGCTCAGCACTGCCGGCAAAGCATGTCGACGGCTTTGACTTGGCCGGGCAGCAGCTCAAAGGCCAACCGTTATCCAAAACCGCCCAGAGCGTGGCCGATTACCTTTATTTCCAAACGCGCCGAGCCTCAACCCCCGAAAAAGCATTGATCCAGGCCCACTTGCTGTTGGCCTCAAGGGCGCCGGAGTTACTGGTGAAGGATATTCCTCCGACGGTCACCCATGGCTCCATCGTCCACGTCAACTTCAGTATTGCGGTGGCGCGCATTGAGGCTGAGGCGCCTGGTCGCGCCGCGACGATGACATACGGGGAGATCATGTTGAATGCGCAGATCCAGCCAGTCTCGGCGGCTCAACGCCAGATCGAATACATCGCGCATCATGAAGCGCTCAAGGAATGGGGCATTACCAATAGCATCGTCCCCCAGGTGACCTCGCCGGAAGACATGAACACAGTGGCTCAGGCCTACAACGAGCAACTCATCGAATTGAGACACGCATCCGAGGCACAAAGCGCGCCTGTGCCGGCTTCCCGCAGGGAAATCGCCTTGGCGGAGTTGCGCAAGGTTTTGGGCGATGATGTGCGCCTGGAGCTCAAATGCATAGTGCTCGCCACTTACGATAAAGATCGGCCGGGGCCCTACTCGATACTGGACCTATATATCGAAGGCATGCTGCAAAACCCTCCGATGCGGCCCTATCATCCTCGTCTCCCCGACAGATCCAAAACGCCTAACAGCTGGGTGCTTGAGCCTTATACGCCCCCAAGCAGAAGCCCAGGCCGCTCTGAAGCAAACACACCCAATTTCACGATTGACGGTGTATTGAGCAAGACTCAATCGCTGAGGGATGTCAATCAACAGTTCCATGTTGAATTTGCACAATTCGGCCAGGCCCTTGATAAAAGCGTCGCCACGCAAGTCAAGAACCTGATATCGCAGTTGCCCCTGGAAGACCGCAAAAATATTGAATACGGGAGTCTATCGCTCTTCCGGGAATTTAAAGGCACGACGCGTGTTGGCCAGGGTCAGATGATCTTCCGGGCGATGTCGGCAGGCAACCCTGTCCTGTTGAAAGTGGTGCGTGACGGGGTTTCGCACACCTACGAAGTGAACGTGCAAAAGAACACGCTCGAAAAGCGCCGGGACCTGGGTGACTTCCAACCGGGTTATCAACCTGGGCTGGGTATTGAAGGGGGCGAGCGGCGAAACATCAACACGCCCTACACGGACATGGTACCGGTCACGCTTTCCATCCGCGATGAAAGCAAGCCCAATCAGCGAGAGCAGCTCGCACACGCGAAAACGGATACGGGCGGCCCGCTGAATAGCTTTTCCAGCCCCAGAACGTCAGCCATCGGTGCCACGGTGGCCAAGGTCACCAGCTTCTGGCAAGCGCTGGAAACCGAGGCGCGAGGGGTTACCACCGTTGAATCCGAAGTGCCCTTTTACAAGAAATTCAATGAATTCGTTCTTAACCTGATTCCGCTCAGATCAGCCATCAAAAACTTTACCGATGGCAATATCGGTGAAGGCATCGTCGACTTGTCGCTCGACATATTCGGCATTCTGACGGCAGGTGCAAACGTCGTTGGTAAAGCCGCGAAAGTTGCAAATGGCACCCTGTCAGCCGGTGGTAAGGCGCTGCGCATTACAAAGACCCTGGGGCGTGGAACGCTCAGCTTGATCAACCCCTTGGACGGCGCAACCGACTTACTGCGAGGCGCTGGGCGCGGCGCGCGAAACGTGGCGAGGCACATCATTGCTGACGTGGGCCAGGATATCCGGCAGTTACGAGGCGCGAGGGCGAGCTATGACATGGTGAGCGCGAGTAAACAGTTCGATCGCGCTTCAATCGGCACATTCAAACTTGACAGCGATTTTGCAGAGGGGGCCGCGGTCTTTAAAAATAACAACTGGTACGCCTACAACCCCATTACCCGGCAACCCTATGGTCCCGCGTTAAACGATTTCCTGCCTTCAGCACGCTTAGAGGCGGGTTCTTTCGCAACGTGGGCGACCGCGAGCGATGGTCGCCGGAAGATTGAGGACTCCCTGATTGAAAACTGGGGGAAAAAAGTGGCGAAACATCGCAATGGTCCAGAAAGCGCTGATTTTGATGAAGGCTATAACACTGGAACATTACAGAGTGTGAAAGGTTTATCCAGCGCTAAAAGTATCAAGGATCTGATGGAACTGGCCAACAAACAAACGTTGACGGCAAAGCAGCTGGGGACTCTGGTCAGGAAATACGATGATATTGCCTATGCGTTCGGCCGAAAAGCGTCGGCGCGTTTCATCAGCGTTATAGAACCTGGCTTCGGCAAGGTCGTCCCTATCCCACAAGTTATCTACCTTTCCCAAACCGCTCAACTGTCTGACGGACAGTGCGCCGCTCTTTCACGGGCCATGGCGAGCGCTATCGAGCAAGGGAAGGAAAAAGTGCTGATAAGAAATATGTACACCGCTGCCGCTTTCCCCAAAGCTCCCGCCTCCAGGCAGTTTATGAAAACGCTGAATAAGCTTCAAATCCAAGTGGGCCCGAAGACTGCTTTCCATGCGGGGAAATCTACCCGGCAGCTCTCCTATCAAGACATGGTAAATGAACTCGCCAACTCTACCGTTTCAAAATCAATCATGATTGATTCTCCCCGCCATGCAATGGCCGCCGGTATCAAAATAGAGGGCACGGAGAAGTCATTTTATTTTTATGACCCCAACTTGGGTATCGCGACCTTTTCGAGTGCCGATGCCATGGAGGCAGGCCTGAAAAAACTCTTTCACGATAAAAAGTTGGGGGCGAGCTATAGAACCCACAGCAATGATCGTAACAAGCTGGAATTTAAGGTCTTCGATCATGATGACGAATGGCAGGTGAAAAACAGTGTCTTCAGTCCAGAGCTCAAAAAACTGTATGACGCCCCTATCACATCGTCCTAAGCATCACGGACGCTTTGGAACACGGCGCTGGAAGGAAATCCGGACAGTCTGAACCCACTCGGTTCCCGAGAAATGAGCGGAGCCCTGGTTGGCTCCGCCATGTTTAAGACAACAATCGCTGGATATGCTCTTGCAGCGTATCCAGATCAAACGGCTTGGCCAGGATAGGCGCATTGCGCGTGATCGGGCTGTTACACTCGAGGATTTCCTGCGGGTAGCCGCTGATGAAGATCACTTTCAGTTCAGGCCGTAACATGATCGCAGGCTCGGCGATCTGCACCCCGGAAATCCCACCCGGCAGGCGGTAGTCGGTGACCATCAAGTCCAGGTGCGGCTTGGTCGCCAGGATTTCGAAGGCCTGCTCCCCATCAATCGCCTTCAACACCCGATAGCCCAGGCCGGCCAGGTACTCACCCAGCACAAACATAATGGATTCGTCGTCCTCGACGATCAGAACGACATCTTGCGCATCTTCACTCATGGGAAGCCTTTGTTCGGTCAATTGCTGCAATTACGACCATGGGGTCACGCAGAAGGTTGCGTCGAAATGACGATTGATTTCATGCCGACGGTTCAAGGGGCAGGCACACCCGAAACAGGGCGCCCTCGCCTATCTGGCTTTCGACCTCGATGGTGCCGCCATGGGCTGCAACGATCTGCTCGGAAATAAACAGTCCCAGGCCCAGGCCTGCGGCCACCTGACTGGCGGACACACGCTCGAACTGTTGGAAAATACGTTTCTGGTTGTCTTCGCTGATGCCGATCCCGTGGTCGCGCACTTCCACGCGAGCTTCGCCATGTTCGCTGTACACGCGCACCTCCACCGGGCTCTTGGCCCCGTAGCGCAGGGCGTTGGTCAGCAGGTTCGTGACCACCTGCTCAATGCGGAACTCGTCCCAGTTACCTTCCACAGGGCCGTCCACAATCAGCTGCATGGACGATTCCGCAGCCGCCACTTGCGGCGCAAAGTTCTCTACCAAGTTGCTCACCAACTGCGCCAGGTCGAAGCGCGCCGGGCGAATGGACAGCTTGCCGGTGCGAATGCGCGACACATCCAGCATGTCTTCGATCAGGCGGATCAGGCTCTGGATCTGCCGCTCATCGCGGTCGACCATAGCGTGCATCTTGTCGAGGGCGAACGCCGCGGCGTTGTCCCGCGCCAGGTGCATCTTGCGCAGTTGGGTCTCGAGAATCAGGCCATTCAGGGGCGTACGCACTTCGTGGGCGACGATCGACATGAAGTCGTCGCGCATACGTACCGCCTGTTCCAACTCGGCCTGGGTGGCCTGCAGGCGCGTGAGCAGCAGTTCCTGCTCGCGACGGCTGCGCTCCAAGGCTTCGACTTGTTGCTTCATCGCCTTGCTCTGGCGATACAGGTCGACGAACACGTTGACCTTGCTCTTCACCGCATGGATATCCAGCGGTTTGTGCAGGAAGTCGACGGCGCCGCTTTCGTAGCCTTTGAAGGCGTAATTGAGTTCGCGGCCGGCGGCGCTGACGAACACAATCGGGATGTTCTTGGTTTTCTCGGTACCGCGCATCAATTCGGCCAGCTCGAACCCGTTCATGCCGGGCATCTGCACGTCGAGGATCGCCATGGCGAACTCGTGCTCCAGCAACAGGGACAAGGCCTCGTCGGCGCTCAATGCCTTGAACACCTGGCGGTCCTCGCGCTTGATCAGCGCTTCGAGGGCCAGCAGGTTTTCCGGCAGATCGTCGACGATCAGCAGTTTGGCCTGGACAGTACTTAACATGGGGAATATTCCAGGGAAGCCAGCAATGAGCCAATGCGGCTCAACGTCAGAATGTGGTCGGGTGTGTGCAGCGCCAGCGCAGCCCGGGGCATGACGTCGACACGTGCTTCAGTGGGGTCTTGCACCACGGTGGTTCCACCCTGTCGCTTGACGTAGGCCAGGCCCCGGGCGCCATCGTGGTTGGCGCCGGTCAACAGGATGGCCATCAGGCCTTTGCCGTAGGCTTCGGCGGCGGACTCGAACAGGAAATCAATGGCCGGTCGCGAATGGTGCACGCGGTCTTCCTGGCTCAGCGACAAGCTGCGATCCTGCTCCACCGACAAGTGATAGCCGGGACCGGCAAAGTACAGGGTGCCCGGCTTGAGCGTTTCCTTGTCGCGCGCCTCCACCACCGGTATGGCGACGCGCCGGTCAAATACCTCGGCTAATTGACTACGGCGCTCGTCCGGCAGGTGCAATACGGCGACGATAGGCAAGCCGAAATCTGCCGGCAATTGGCCAAATACAATCAGCAACGCCTCTACGCCACCGGCGGAGGCGCCGATGACTATAGCCTCTATACCCCGGACCTTTGCCGGGCTGGCAGCCGCTTGATTCATAGTTTTCGGTAGATCCGTTCCTGTTTGACCAAGGGTTCGAACTGCTTGCCGTACGCGGAGAAGTCCAGGGTTTCCTTGCTGCCCAGCACCAAGAAGCCGCGATGACACAGCGACTCATGAAACAAACCAAATGCGCGATCTTGCAATTTTTTATTAAAGTAAATCAATACGTTACGGCATGAAATTAATTGAGTTTCTGAGAATACGCTATCGGTCGCCAGGCTGTGGTCGGCGAAGGTGACATTCTCGCGCAACGTTTTATCGAAGATCGCGTAATCGTAGGCCGCTGTGTAGTAGTCGGCAAATGAACGTTGGCCGCCGGCCTGCTGATAGTTGGCGGTGTAGGCGCGGACGTTCTCCAAGGAAAAGATGCCCTGCTTGGCCTTGTCCAGCGACGCCGGGTTGATATCGGTGGCGTAGATGATCGTACGCTCCAGCAACCCCTCTTCGCGCAACAGGATGGCCATGGAGTACACCTCCTCGCCCGTGCTGCAGCCGGCGATCCAGATCTTGATCGACGGATAGGTCTTGAGCAGCGGCACCACCTCCTGGCGGATCGCAAGGAAGTGCGACGGGTCGCGAAACATCTCGCTCACCGGAATCGTCAAGAACTGCAGCAACTGCATGAACGCCGCCGGGTCGTGCAGCACGCGCTCCTGCAAGGCGGAAATCGTCGCGCAATCGAACTGGCGCAACGCATGAGCCACACGGCGCTTGACCGACGCCCCGGAGTAATCCCGGAAGTCATAGCTGTACTTGAGGTAAATCGCCTCGATCAACAGGCGCAGCTCAATGTCGCTGCTTTTTTCCAAAAAACTTCGCTCCACTTAAATGCGTTCCATCTTCGGTAGCCATACGCGAATGAGTGAGAACAGACGATCCAGATCAATCGGCTTGGCCAGGTAATCGTTGGAACCGGCCGCCAGGCAACGTTCCTGGTCGTCCTTCATGGCCTTGGCCGTCACCGCGATGATCGGCAGCTTTTTCCAGCGCGGGTCCTGGCGGATCAAGGCGGTGGCCTCGTAACCGTCCATTTCCGGCATCATCACGTCCATCAGCACCAAGTCGATATCGTCGACTTCATTGAGTTTGTCGATGGCTTCACGGCCGTTACGGCCGATCACCACCACCGCGCCCTTGTGCTCCAGGGCGCTGGTCAGGGCAAAGATATTGCGCACATCATCGTCCACCAGCAGGATTTTTCGCCCCTCGAACACCTTGTCGCGGCTGCGGGCGGTCTTGAGCATCTTCTGGCGGTCATGGGACAGCTGGGATTCGACTTTGTGCAGAAAGAGTGTGACTTCGTCCAACAGGCGCTCCGGCGAGCGGGCACCCTTGATGATGATCGAGCGCGAATACTTGCGCAGTTCGGCCTCTTCATCGCGAGTCAGGTTGCGCCCGGTGTAGACGATCACGGGCGGGAACGAACAGATGTCCTCGGTGGCCATGCGCTTGAGCAGCTCGTTGCCGAGCATGTCCGGCAACTTGAGGTCGATGATCATGCAGTCGTAGGCATTGGTACGCAGCAGGTCTAGGGCTTCCTGGGCAAAACCGACGGCGGTGATCTCGATGTCATCGTCGCCGATCAGGCGGGCAATACTGTCGCGCTGCAGGTCATCGTCTTCCACCAGCAGCACGCGCTTGACCTTCTGGGTCAGCTTGGCCTCCAGGCGCGCAAACACGTCCTTGAGCTCTTCGCGGGTGGTGGGCTTGACCGCATAGCCAATGGCGCCCATGTGCATGGCGGCTTCGACGCGGTCTTCCACGGAAATCACATGCACCGGGATATGACGGGTGTTGGCGTGCTCTTTCAGGCGCTGCAGAACAGTGAGCCCGGAATGGTCCGGCAAGCGCATGTCCAACAGGATGGCGTCGGGAATGTATTCCTCGGCCAGGCTGTAGCCTTCGTCCGCGCCGTGGGCCACCAGGCAGTGGTAGCCCAGTTCATGGGCCAGGTCGAAGAGGATACGGGCGAAATTCGGCTCGTCTTCCACCACCAGAATGCAGCGCGTGGTAAACGGGGTCTTGTCGCGGTCGTCGGCGAAGCGCGGAATCAGCTTGGCGTCGGCCACCGGCAACGGTGACACCTTGACGGGGACCGGTGCGGGTGCCATCACCACTTGGCGCGGCGGTTCGACAGGGGCGGCGTCTGCCTCGCGCTCGACATACTGCTCCGGCAACACCAGGGTAAAGATACTGCCCTTGCCTGGCTCGCTGGCCACACTGATGTAGCCGCCCAACAGCGCCGCCAGGTCGCGGGAAATCGACAGGCCCAGGCCGGTGCCGCCATAACGGCGATTGGTGGTGCCGTCGGCCTGGCGGAAGGCTTCGAAGATGCTTTCCTGCTGGTCCGGGGCAATGCCGATGCCGGAGTCGCGAACCGTGAAGGCAATGCCCTCCCCCGGTGCACGCGACACAGAGAGGCTTACGTCGCCCTGCTCGGTGAACTTGATCGCGTTGGACAGCAGGTTCTTGAGGATCTGTTCCAAGCGCTGGCGGTCGGTAAACAGCATGGTCGGCGAACCTTCCTGCACGTCCACTTGGAAGCCCAGCTTGCGATCGGCCGCCAGCGGTTCGAACATGCCGCGCAGGCCGTCTACCAGACGCGCCACACTGGAGTTTTCCGGGCGTACTTCGAGCTTGCCGGCTTCCACCTTGGAAATGTCCAGGATGTCGTTGATCAGGTTGAGCAAGTCATTGCCGGCGGAATAGATCGATTCGGCAAACTTGACCTGCTCGGCGCTGAGATTTTCCTGGGGGTTCTCGGCCAGCAACTTGGCCAGGATCAACGAACTGTTCAGCGGCGTGCGCAGCTCGTGGGACATGTTGGCGAGGAATTCGGATTTGTACTTGCTGGAGCGCTGCAACTCTTCGGCACGGTCTTCCAGCTCGAGTTGGGCCTGGTTGAGTTCGACGTTCTTGCGGTCCATGGCGTCGCGCTGCTCGGCCAGGGTCTGCGTCTGTTCGGCGAGTTGCTCGTTGGTCTGCTCAAGCTCCGCTTGCTGGGTTTCCAGGTGAGCCTGGGACTCCTTGAGGATGCGCGACTGTTCCTCCAGCTCTTCGTTGGCGGTCTTGAGCTCTTCCTGCTGCACTTGCAGCTCTTCGTTGAGCTGCTGGGTCTCGGCCAGCACTTCCTGCAGGCGCTGGCGATAACGGGCGGCCTCGATGGAGGTGCCGATATTGCCGGCGATCAGTTCCAGCAGCTCCTCGTCGCGTTCTTGCAGCGGCCGCAGGAAACCCAGCTCGAGCACGCCATTGACGCGATCATCATCGCTGGTGGGCATGACCAGCACACTGCGTGCAGCACCCTCACCCAGGCCGGAGCTGACCTTGAAGTAGTCCACCGGCACATCGTCCAGGCGAATCAGGCGATCCAGCTGGGCCGCTTGGCCAACGATGCCTTCATCACTGTAGATCGCTTGCTCACGCTGTTCCTGCTCGCGGGAGAAACCGTAGGTGGCCACGCGCTTGAGGCCGCCGTGCTCTTCGCGCACATACAGCGCGGCGACGACCGAGCCCATGTATTGGGCAAAGAATTGCAGGATATTGCGGCCCAGCATGTTCAGGGTCAGCTGGCCGAGCACCTGTTCAGCCAATTCAGTCTGGCCATTGCGCAACCAAGCCTGTTGCTCCAGCCGCCGCGCGATCTTCTGTTGGGACGCGAGGTTTGCGCTGTAACTATCTGATAAAGAAACTAAATTCTTACGACCAATGTAAGCCAGAAAGCCACTCAAACCGAGTACAAAGGCCAGGTACAGGGTGACGCTGATCACGGTGGTGCGGGTGACTTCTTCATTGCGGGCGATGCGGAACTGCTGTTCCATCGCCACCGCATCGTCATATTCCTTGCGGATCTCATCGGTCAGGCGCTTGCCGCGGCCGGCCTTGACCGCACTGCGGTAGTCGCCACTGCTGCGCTGCATATCAATCATCGACTGGGCGTAGTTGTTCCACTCGGCCTGCATGGCCTCCAGGCGTTTGAGACGGTCCACTTGCTGCGGGTTGTCCGCCACCAGTTCCTGCAAATTGCGCAGGTCGGCAATGATTCGCGGCTTGGCCACTTCGTAAGGGTCGAGGAAATGCTCGTCACCGGTGATCAGGAAGCCGCGCATGCCGGTTTCCAGGTCCACCGTCAGCTTGGACGACTCATTGAGGTTATTGATAACCCGGTCGGTGTGTTCCACCCACTGGATGACCGACAGCAGGTAGGTGATCAATACGACGAAAAATACAGCACTGAGCACGCCCACACCCAGGGGCAACGCCACGTTTCGGCTCAGTAGTGTACGGAAGCTCTTTTCATCGACGGACGAAGCGGGAGTCATGGGCATGCCTTGGCCAAAGGTGGAAAAACCGGGAGTTTGCCCCAAACGGGCGGGCAAGACTATTTTTCTAGAACGGGTTTGTACAGATTCCTACATGGGAACAGGCTATTCTCTATGGTCTTTTCTAACGCATTGTTTTTACGGCCTGCGGGAACTTGTCACGAGTGCGCGCTTACTCAAGGAAGAGGCCTGTCAGAACGGCCGCGTGTAAACCCTCGCCTTTTTTGGGAATTTCATATTATGTCCGCAGTCACTTCCACCATCCTTGTCGTTGAAGACGATGCCATCGTGCGCATGCTCATCGTCGATGTTCTGGAGGAGTTGGCGTTCAGTGTGCTGGAGGCTGCCGACGCGGCAGAAGCGCTGGCAATCGTGGAAAACACCGAACATGTCATCGACCTGATGATGACCGACGTCGGCCTGCCGGACATGGACGGCAAGCAGCTGGCCACCAAGGTGCGTGAACTGCGCCCTACCCTGCCTATCCTGTTCGCCAGCGGCTATGCGGAGAATATCGACGTGCCCGCCGGCATGCAGGTGATCGCCAAACCGTTTTCCATTGATCAATTGCGCGACAAGGTCAAATCGATGCTGCCCGCCGCCTGAGACCCCCTCTTGGCGTGTGCGCCGTCCCGCCAGGGCAACGATTTGTGCACAGTTGGCGTTTGTTTGCAGGGATTAACGTGACGTTCGGCCAATAAACCGGTTAACTCGGCGGTTTAATCCCATGCCCTCAAAAAAGATCTCTGGAAGGACGCAACAACATGATTGGAAAACCGACGCGCCTGCTGTTGGCGAGCCTCTCGATATTCATGAGTACCGGCGCCTGGGCCGACTTCACCGCAACGCCCAGCGAAGCCCGGGCCATTGCCAAGGAAGCCTACCTGTATGGCTTCCCGGTGGTGGAGATGTACAAGACGCTCTACACCCAAGCCGTTGACAAGGGCGGTGCCAATTTCAAGGCGCCGATCAACCGTATCGGCCACTCCGCCCAGGTATTTACGCCTAAGGACACCGGGGTCGTCACACCGAACCCGGACACGCCCTACTCCTTCGTGTGGATGGACCTGCGCAGCGAACCGCTCGTACTGACCCTGCCCAAAATCGAAGACGACCGTTACTACTCGGTGCAGTTGATCGACCTTTACACGCAGAACTTTGCCTACCTGGGCACTCGCAGCACCGGTAACAACGGCGGCCACTACATGATCGCCGGCCCGGACTGGAAGGGCCAGCAACCGGTGGATGTGGACCGCGTGATCTACAGCGAAAGCAATATCGCCTACGCCCTGTACCGCACGCAGCTGTTTGATGAAAAAGACCTGAACAAGGTCAAGCAGATCCAGAGTGGCTACAAAGTGCAGTCGCTGAGCAGCTATGTGAAGCTCGCCGCACCGGCCAAGGCGCCGAAAATCGAATGGCCGAAGCCGACGGCAACCATGAGCGACAGCCCACAATTGTTCCGCTACCTGAACTTCATGCTGGCGTTCGCCGCGCCCCAGGACAGTGAAAAAGACCTGCTGGCACGCTTTGCCAAGATCGGTGTCGCGCCAGGTGCACCGTTCAAGGTCAACCAGTTGACCGCCGAACAGCGCAAGGCCCTCGAAGACGGCATCGCTGATGGCAAGGCCGAGTTTGCCGCGTTCAAGAAAGACAAACTGGACACGCAACAAGTCCCCAGCGGGGAGCTGTTCGGTAGCCGCGACCACCTTAAAAACAACTACCTGTACCGCTATGCCGGTGCCGACACGGAGCTTTTCGGCAACTCCACCGACGAGGCGGCTTACTTGACTTACGTCGTCGACAGCGAGGGTAAACCGGCCAACGGCGCACGCCATAGCTACACCGTGCACTTCGCCAAAGACCAGTTACCGCCAGCCGATGCGTTCTGGTCGCTGACCATGTACGACGCCAAGACCAAGCTGCTGGTGCCCAACCACAAGAAACGCTACCTGATCAACTCGCGGATGCTCTCCAGCCTCAAGCGCGACGCGGATGGCGGCCTGACCCTGGCGCTGCAGCACCACGAGCCGCCAAAAGCGGAACAGAGCAACTGGTTGCCGGCCCCGCCGGGCCCGTTCTATGCGGTGTTGCGCATTTACCTGCCCAAGCCTGAGGTCGGTAGCGGTCAATGGAAGCTGCCTCCCCTGACCCCGCTCAAGTAACACCCATGCCCGGCCGCAACAGCGTCAGGCCGGGCATGTCCTAATGCCAGTCAGTTAAGGGTGAGCACCGTACCTGTGGCGAGGGAGCTTGCTCCCGCTGGGTCGCGAAGCGGCCCCAGCTCTTTGTTTCAAAAGACTGGGACTGCTGCGCAGTCCAGCGGGAGCAAGCTCCCTCGCCACGGGTTACTTTTCGCTCTTGCTGCTCCTTAACTGACGGGCATTAGGGCATGTCCCTGCGATACAAAGCCAATCCCTGCGGATTTAGAGGCGTTTGAGCTTGAGGTACGACTGATGCAAGTCGGACGCCCACCCATCAATCACGCCTTTCACATCCTCAGCTTTCATCACCTGCGAGTCATTGGCCAATGGCTTGCCGGTGCCTTTGCGCACCACCTGGGCAAGTACCTTGCCACTCGATCCATCGAGAAACTGCGCCTCGGTGCCCAAGGTGGTTTCCTGATCACGGATGCCGGTGCCGGTACTCACCGCCGCGGCAACCAGAGCCACGGGGATGAACTCATAAGGCTTGAGGCCTTCGGTCTTGCTGCTGACGGCGGTGATCGCCGCACGTACCACCATCACGCCGGGGCCAGGACCATTGGCCAGGGGCAGGGATTTTTCCAGCTCCCGCCTAAGCGCCTGGCTGTAGTAGGCGTTGATACCCGTGAGGGTACTGTCGGGGATTTTCGCGGTCGCCTGCGGTTTGGGATAGAACTGGGTCGGTTCGATGTACACCGCGGTGTAGCGGCTCAGGTCCAGTTTGGGGTCGACCCAGCGCATCACTTCGGCACCCGAAGGGGATTTGGCTTCCTTGAGCTGGCTGTAGTCCGAGAGGAAGCCGGAATACTCATCCGGTTGAGTGACCTTGCTGGCACAGCCTGCCATCGCGATTGACGCAACGCACAGCGTGCTGATCAGTAGCCTTAGTTTCATCATTGAACTCCCTGGCAGTCATCATCGAAATGTTGAGCTGTAGGTATAGCCAATCCTGAAAAATTAGCGTTATTGCACGAGTCGGTTTGACCGGCCGGCGATGCTCCAGCAGCCCAGCGGTCGTGGCGACCCCGCGCTGACACTCAGCCGCGTTCGCGTGGAATCAGGCTTTGCAACTGCGAGGCCAGGAAGTTGGCGTCGAAGCCAAAGGTGTCGGGGTCTTTCAGGCCATTGGTTTTCTTCCATAGCCAGTCGTTCTTGTCCGCGGGCAGCACCAAGGAAACGCTGCCGTGCCGCGCAGCGGTCAAGCCCATGACGGACACGGAGATCAAGCCACCCACACCCATCACATCGGGCACGAACTCGACCGGCTTGCCGGTGATCTGTACGGTCAGTTTTTCGGTCTTGAAGGTCGATGTCTCCACCGGCACGCTCGGGCCGCTGGCAACGTAGGCCTCGCGATGCACCTCCAGCAGTCCCACGGTCTTTACCGGTTCCAGCCACTGCTCGATCTGCCCGAACAGCTCTGCGAGCTTTTGCGCCCAGCGGGCCGATTGCACATCGAATTGCTGTTTCTTGTGCGCTTCGCTATCGGCGTAGTGACGAAGCATCTCGCCCAGTTGCTGTACATCGTCCATTGCGGATTTCCTTGGGTGGGCCAGGTAACTAGCGTCGATCATGGCAGATGCAGCCACTGGCCGTACGATTAACGGCTTTTTTGTAATGAGCCCGGCGGCTCCAAGCAAGCTGATCCGCCGTAATGAGGTATTTCTGAGTCTGTTTTGTTTTGCCCACACTTCCTAAAGTGCCGCCACTTGGAACCGTGGGAGGACAAGCATGAGCACCGCAACCATCGGGCAGGCCTATAACTATAAAGTCGTGCGTCAATTTGTAATCGCCACCCTCGTCTGGGGCGTGGTCGGCATGGCGATGGGCGTGTGGATCGCCTCGCAACTGGTCTGGCCGGAAATGAACCTGGATCTGCCCTGGACCACTTTTGGCCGGTTACGGCCCTTGCACACCAGCCTGGTGATCTTCGGCTTTGCCGGCAGCGCACAGTTTGCCGCCAGCTATTACGCGGTGCAGCGCACCTGCCAGGTTCGGCTATTTTCCGACCGCCTCGCTGCGTTTACGTTTTGGGGCTGGCAGTCGGTGATCGTGATCATGCTGATCAGCTTGCCGCTGGGCTATACCACCACCAAGGAATACGCCGAGATCGAATTCTCCGGCGCGGTGTGGATGGCGGTGGTGTGGGTGGCCTATGCCGTGGTGTTCTTTACCACGGTGGTGCGGCGCAAAACCCAGCACATCTACGTGGGCAACTGGTTTTTCGGCGCGTTTATCCTGGTGATCGCCATGCTGCACGTGGTCAACCACCTGGCAATCCCGGTGGACGGGTTCAAGTCGTACCCGGTGTATTCCGGGGCCACCGATGCCATGGTGCAGTGGTGGTATGGGCATAACGCGGTAGGGTTTTTCCTGACGACCGGCTTTCTGGGGATGATGTATTACTTCGTGCCCAAACAAGTCGGCCGGCCGGTGTATTCGTATCGCTTGTCCATCGTGCATTTCTGGGCGTTGATCACCCTGTATATCTGGGCCGGCCCGCACCATTTGCACTACACCGCGCTGCCGGACTGGGCGCAGTCACTGGGCATGGCAATGTCGCTGATCCTGCTGGCGCCGAGCTGGGGCGGGATGATCAACGGCATGATGACGTTGTCCGGAGGCTGGCATCAGTTGCGCACCGATCCGATCCTGCGTTTTCTGGTGCTGTCGCTGGCGTTCTACGGTATGTCGACATTTGAAGGCCCGATGATGGCGATCAAGACCGTCAACGCCCTCTCCCACTACACCGACTGGACCATTGGCCACGTCCACGCCGGGGCGTTGGGCTGGGTGGCGATGATCACCTTTGGCTCGCTGTACCACATGATCCCCAAGGTATTCGGGCGCGAGCAGATGCACAGCGTGCCGCTGATCAACCTGCACTTTTGGCTGGCGACCATCGGCACCGTGCTGTACATCGCCTCGATGTGGGTCAATGGCATAACCCAGGGCCTGATGTGGCGGGCAGTCAACGATGACGGCACCCTCACCTACTCGTTTGTCGAAGCCTTGCAGGCCAGTCATCCGGGGTTCGTGGTGCGTTTTGCCGGGGGCGTGTTCTTTCTGACCGGGATGGTGCTGATGGCCTACAACACGTGGCGCACGGTGCGGGTCGCCGACCTGAGCGTGGCTCAACTTGACGCGCGGATTGCCTGATATGGGCGGCTTACTGATGGTGGTGTGCCTGTATGGCGCGGTGGAATACTGCTTGCGCGGTCAGTCTGAGCAGAGCCTGGACGACGCCAGCCTGATACCTTTTGCCGATGACCCGCAAGTGGCGCGGCGCGTAGAGCGGGCGACCGGCAAGCAGATCAACGCCGTGGCACCGGAAGAGGCCAAGCCGGGCTGGATCAACCTCGACCTGTAGAACTGCACCGGTCATTTCGCCGGCAACTGCGTATGACTAATCCGCGGCTGATGCGTAAGGTGAAGCGACTTTCCTTGCCAGGAGCACCGCATGCGCACCATCGGCCTTATCGGCGGCATGAGCTGGGAGTCCAGCGCCGAGTATTACCGCATCATCAACCAACGCGTGCGCGACCAACTCGGCCCGCTGCGTTCGGCGCAACTGCTGATGTACAGCGTAGATTTCGGCCCAGTGGAGCAGGCTCAACACGCCGGCCGCTGGGACGATACCGCGCTGATCCTCGAAGATGCCGCGCGCCGCCTGCAGGCCGGCGGTGCGGAGTGCGTGGTGCTGTGTACCAACACCATGCACCTCGTGGCGCCGCGTATTGAAGCGGCCGTCTCGATTCCGTTCCTGCATATCGCCGACGCAGCCGGCGCGGCGGCCGTGGACGCCGGCACGCTCACAGTCGGCCTGCTCGGCACCGCGTTCACCATGGAGCAGGATTTCCTCATATCCCGCCTGGCGGCCCAAGGCCTGACCGTGCTGGTGCCCGAGGCGGACGCACGCCAGGCGGTGCACCGGATCATCTATGAAGAATTGTGCGTCGGGGTGATCAGCGACACATCACGCCAGGTCTACCAACGGGTGATCGAGTCCCTGGCCGCACGCGGTGCCCAGGCGATCATCCTCGGCTGCACGGAAATCAGCCTGCTGATCAAACCCGAACACAGCCGCCTGCCGCTGCTGGATACCACCGAGCTGCATGCGCAGGCTGCGGTGGCGTTCGCCTTGCAGGATTAAGCCGACGTGCGCAGGCGCGCCATGCTCACGGTGTCGACAAACCGACCGTCACGCAGGGCGTAATCGCGCAACACGCCTTCAACTTCAAAGCCGAATTTGCGGTACAGCGCCTGCGCCGCTTCGTTGTCGGCGTACACCGTGAGTTCCACCCGGCGCAGGTTCATCCAGTTGTCGGCCACGTCCAGCGCTGCCGTCAACAACCGCGAGCCGACGCCCTTGCCCTGCCACGCCGTCGCCACGCCCATGCCGAACGAGCCGACGTGGGCCTGGCGCACGCGCAGGTACTGCTCCAGGCCAAGCTGGCCGATCACCTCGCCGCCGTGCACCGCCACCAGTTGTAGCCGCCGCTCGTTGTCCATCACCAAGCGCTTGCGCCACGCCTCGACCGACTGGAAAGGCATCTGCAGCACCTGACGGCACACGGCCGGTTCGTTATAGAGCGCGGCGACCCCCTCAAGGTGGGCCTCGGTAAAGCGCTGGATCACGATATGAGGTTCAGGCGTGTGCATTGTGTTTCATCCTTTGAAAGACAAGTGACCGGCCAGTGTAGGGGGAAAACCGGAAGCGGGAAAAGCGCCGTGGCACCTCCCGAAAGATCCCACACACCCATCGGCCGCATCCTGCATCTGAACGATAGCGATCGTACTCGGCTGCACCGATACTTGGCCCAGGCCCTGCCACGTCATTTCACCGTACCGGCCTTCACCCTGTGACCAGAACAATAAAAAGTCGCACAGAGGAACACTCATGAGCCGTCCTGACCCTTCGGGCCTGTTGCAGGCCTTCAGCACCCTGATCCTGGATCTGCAGCGATTGGCCCAACACCAGGACATCGAGCACTTCCAGCACCACGCATTGGCGCGCGTCAGTCAGTTGTTGCACTTCGACAGTGCCTGGTGGGGCCGCGCGGCGCTGATCGGGGATTTGCCGGAAGAACACAGCAGCTGCCTGTACCACTTGCCGCCGGCTTACTTGACCGACTGGCAGTCCATCCGTCATCTGGATGTGACCGTCGGGCGCGTGCATGCTCAGCCCGGCGAGGCGGTGATCATCGATATGTCGGACCCGGCGAGCGGCACTGGCTTGAACTGGCTGGCCGACCGGTACGGCATCGGCGAACTGTTGTGTGTCATCCACATTGACCCGCAAACCAGCCTCAGCGATCACCTGACCCTGTATCGAAAGCCCGGAGCGCAACGGTTCGCCGAACAAGACTGCCAGCTGCTCAACCACCTGATGCTGCACTTGGTGGCAGCGGTCTCGGCCAACCAGATCCGCACGCTGGTGGCCACCCGCGAAACCCTGATCAGCCCGCGCAACCTGGCCTTGGCGGTATGCGGCCCGCACGGCGTGTTGCAGTGCGCCGAACGCGGCTTTATAGACTTGCTGCTCAACGAATGGCCGCAATGGAGTGGTCCGACCTTGCCGGTGCCACTGGATGAGCGTGGCCATGAGGGCAAGCAGATCCATATCCAGGTGTCCGCGGTGGGCGACCAGTTCCTGTTGGCCGCGCGCGTCAACCGTGCCCTGCCCCAGCTCAGCCCACGGGAGAACGCTGTAGCCCAGGGCTTCGGCGAGGGCAAGACCTACAAGGAAGTCGCCCGCGACCTTGGGCTCTCGCCCAATACCGTGCGCCACCACTTGCGCACGATCTACAGCAAGCTCGGGGTCAGAGACAAAGCACGCATTGCGCACTTGGTGCACGCCCCACCTGAATAATCCCGCGTTTTTTTAGTTTCTTTGCGCTGCCCGTTTTGGCGGCCACGGGCGGCTTTTGCCCAACTTTCAGTCCCTGCCCTCACCCATAAGAGACACCTTGCCATGACTCAACCCACCCTGCGCACCTTGCCTTTACTGCTCGGCGGCACCTTACTGTGCCTCGACAGCCAGGCTGCCGACCTCAATGCCCGGGATTTCTTCAGTGCACCGCCCGGCACCCAACTCGGTGTGCTGTACCTGCCGGCCACCCGCGCCGGGGACTTTCACGGCCCGGCCGACACCACCGGCAAGGCCGAACTCAAGGTCAATGCCGTCGCTTACCGGCAGGTGTTTTTCACCGATGCCTGCGGCACGCTCTGCACCCCGCAGTTCATTGTGCCGTTTGCCGATATCAATGCTCGCCTGCCGGGCGCGACCCGGCACACCGGAGAAAGCGGGTTCGGCGATCCACAGGTCGGCGGCACGCTGTTTTTCATCAATGACCCGGCGTCCCGCACCTACAGCGGCCTGCTGAGCCTGATCACCGTGCCGGTGGGCGAATACCACCGCAACAACCCCGACGTCTCGCCCGGCGGCAATCGCTGGGGCGCGACCTTTGTCTACAACTACACCCAGGGCATCGGCGAAAAATGGGTGCTGGAAGCCAACCTCGAAACCCAGCTGTACGCCACCAATGACGACTACTTTGGCAGCGAACTCAAGCAAGACCCGCTGTATCGCCTGCAAGCGTTTGCCTCCTACGACTTCAGCCCTGCCACCTACGGCGCATTTCGCCTGATCCAGGCCGAGGGTGGCGCGCTGCGCATCAACCGTCAGCGAATCGACGACACCCGCAAGCGCTACACCCAGCTGGGGTTCGAGGTCGGGCATTGGCTGGATCAGCAGAACCAAGTGATGTTCAGCCTTTCGCAAAACGTCGCGGCATCCAACGGCTATGCCGGCACCGAGGCCTTGCTGCGCCTGGTCCACGTGTTCTGAACCCCCTTTCCGGAGCCTGACCATGCACACTCATTCCCACGCAACACAGGATCGGCCTCGCCCAGCGTCCGTTTCCTGGAACCTGCTCGCCGCCATCGTGCTGTTTGCCGCGATCACCCCGACCATCCTGATGACCGCGCCCGCCGTGGCCGCGCAGTTGGGCGCCCAATGGCAACTGAGCCCCTCGCAGATCGGCGACTTGTTTTCAGTGGAACTGGGCGCGATGAGCCTGGCGACCCTGCCCGCCCTGTGGTGGCTAAGGCGCGTGAACTGGCGGTTGGCGGCCATGGCCGCTGCCGGGTTGTTTATCGCCGCCAACCTGCTGTCGATGCTTGCCGACAGCTACACCCACCTGCTGACCCTGCGCTTCGCCAGTGCCTTGGCGGGCGGTTCATTGATGATTATCTGCCTGGCCAGTGCGGCCACCACGGCCAACCCCAGTCGCGTCTACGGGTTGTGGGTGATGGGGCAACTGGTCGTGGGCGCCATCGGCCTGGCGGTATTGCCCGGTTTGTTCGAGCGCTATGGATTGGGTGCCTGCTACCTGATCCTCGCCGGCCTGATGACCCTGTTGTTACCCCTGGCGCGCAGTTTTCCCAACGCCGCCCCGGCGCCACAAGCAGCGGAAACCGCGCGGGTGTCCGGCTCGCGATGGCACGCCGCGCTGGGCGTCGGTGCGGTGCTGGCCTTTTACATCAGCCTTGGCGGGGTCTGGACGTTTATCGGCGCCCTGGGCGCCCGTGTCGGGATATCGCCGCAAGACAGCGGCGAGGTGCTGGCCGTTGCGACGGTCATCGGGATCGCCGGCGCCGCCTGTGCGTCGCTGATCGGCCCACGCCAGTCGCGCCTGCGATTGTTGCTGGTGGGCTATGCCCTGATGGCCGCCGCCGTGTTGCTCCTACTGGGCCAACCGACGCTGATGCGCTTCTCCCTGGCAGCGCTGCTGTTCAAGTTCACCTGGACCTTCATCCTGCCGCTGATCCTCGCGTGCCTCGCTGACCTGGATCACAGCGGCAAGCTGATGAATGCCTCGAACCTGGTGATCGGCGGCGGCCTGGCCATCGGCCCGGCAATCGCCGGCCGACTGATCGAGATCAGTGGCAGCTTTACGGCGCTGTTGATCGGCGGCGCCGTGATCACCTTGTTGTCGCTGGCAATGATCCTCGCCAGCCGTCCCAAACCCGTCGTTGAAATGGAGCCTGTATGAACCGAACCACCGCGTTTTTCTTTGATGAAATGAGCCTTTGGCACAGCGCCAGCGCCCATGCATTGACCTTGCCCGTGGGTGGCTGGGTGCAGCCACCGGCCGGCAGCGGGCATGCCGAGTCCCCCGAAACCAAACGGCGCATGAAAAGCCTGCTGGATGTGTCTGGGTTAAGCCATCACCTGGACATCCACAACGCTGCGGTCGCCAGCGAAACCGACTTGTTGCGCGTCCATGGCCGCGAATACCTGCAGCGCTTCAAGGCGCTGAGTGATGCCGGTGGTGGCGAGCTTGGGCCGCAGGCGCCGATAGGCCCGGGCAGCTACGAGATTGCCCGGCTCTCCGCCGGCCTGACCATGGCCGCCGTCGACACCGTGCTCAAGGGCCTCGCGGATAACGCCTACTCGCTGTCTCGCCCGCCTGGCCATCACTGCCTGGCGGACAGCGCCATGGGCTTCTGTTTCCTGGCCAACATCGCCATCGCCATCGAAGCCGCCAAGGCCCGCAGCGGGCTGGGCAAGGTCGCCGTGATCGATTGGGACGTACACCATGGCAACGGCACGCAAGCGATTTTTGAGGCGCGGGCGGATGTCTTGACGATCTCGTTGCATCAGGACGGTTGTTATCCGCCGGGCTACAGCGGTGAACAGGATCGTGGTCGCGGCGCCGGGCGGGGAGCGAACATCAATATTCCCTTGCCGCCGGGATGCGGCCACGACGCTTACTTGCATGCGATGACGCGCATCGTGGTACCGGCGCTGGAGCGTTTCCAGCCGGAGCTGATCATCGTCGCCTGCGGCTTTGACGCCAACGCCGTCGACCCACTCGCGCGGATGTTGCTGCACAGCGAGTCGTTTCGCCTGATGACCCGTTGCGTGCGCCAGGCTGCCGAACGCCTGTGCCAGGGGCGCCTGGTGCTGGTGCATGAAGGCGGCTACAGCGAAGCCTATGTGCCGTTTTGCGGCTTGGCGACACTGGAGGAATTGTCCGGTGTGCGCACAGCCGTGGAAGACCCGATGCTGGCACTGGTCGAGCTGCAGCAGCCCAAGGCGGCGCTGCTGGAGTTTCAGAAGCGGTGGGTTGATCAGTTGGCAGCGGGCTTGATTGATTAGCGGGTGCGCACCGCCAATCGCCACACCCGCGCAATATCCGACGCCCGCTCACGCAGCAGGCGCGGCGCCTCGCTGCAGGCTTGCTCAAGGCTCATCGGCCCCGAAGGCAAGGCGAAAGCGGCATCCACGCCATGGGCATACATCTGCTCATAGCCCTCGCCCAGCGTGCCGGCAATCACAATGACCGGCACGTTGTGCTGCCGGGCGATACGTGCCACGCCGAACGGGGTTTTGCCGCGCAGGGTCTGGGCGTCGAAACGGCCTTCGCCGGTGATCACCAGGTCGGCGCCACGCACAGCTTCATCCAGGCCGACCAATTCGGCGACCACGTCTACACCGGCACGAAACTGCGCGCCCAGGAACGCCTTGGCGGCAAAGCCCAAGCCGCCGGCGGCGCCGCTGCCGGGTTCGTCGCGCACGTCGTTGGGCAGCACGCGGGCGCAGTGATCGGCAAAGTGACCAAGGGCGGCGTCCAACTGTTGCACTTGCTCGGGATTGGCGCCCTTCTGCGGGCCGAAAATCGCCGACGCGCCGTGGGGCCCGCACAGCGGATTGTTGACGTCCGCAGCGATTTCGAAGCGGACCTGCGCCAGGCGCGGGTCCAGCTGTTCAAGGCTGATATGCGCCAGGCGCGACAGGGCCAGGCCGCCGGGTGGCAGCCGTTGCGCCTGTGCATCGAACAGTTGCACGCCCAGCGCCTGTATCGCGCCCGCGCCACCGTCGTTGGTGGCACTGCCGCCAATCGCCAGGATGATGCGTTGGGCGCCGGCATCCAGGGCTGCGCGGATCAGTTCGCCGGTGCCGTAAGTGGTAGTGACACAGGCATCGCGCTGTTCCGGCGGCAGCAGTTGCAGGCCGCTGGCCTCGGCCATTTCGATGATGGCGGTGTGGCTGTCAGCCAACCAGCCCCAACGTGCTTGAACCGCTGCGCCGAGCGGGCCTCTCACGGTGTGGCGCCGCAACTCGCCGTGACATGCCGCCAGCACCGAATCCACCGTGCCTTCACCGCCATCCGCCATTGGACACTGGACCAACTGTGCATCCGGCCAGACCTGCGCCAGCCCGTCAGCAATGGCCTGGGCGACGCCTTCAGCACTCAGGCTGTCCTTGAACGAGTCGGGGGCGATGATGATTTTCATGGGCTTTCTCCGGTTTTTATAACGCCCATGCTGCCAGTTGGCACGGCCGCTGACGCCAGTCCGGTGCACAAGTGCGGATGCGCTTTGTTGTTCATTCCGACAAAGCCTGGGGCAGCAACTGCACGCCGAGGTAGAGCGCAAGCATGCCGTCCAGGGTCAACGGGTCGACACCGCTGAGTTCGGCAATGCGCTCCATGCGGTAACGCAGGCTGTTGCGGTGAATGCCCAGCGCATCGGCGCAGGCCTGGCTTTGCCCGTCGTGTTCGCACCAACTGCGCAGCGTGGCCTGCAGTTGGCCATTGCTGTCTTTGGCCAGCACTTTGCGCAGGGGGTTGAGCAGTTCGTCGAGGGCATCGTCGTTGCGATGGCGCCAGAGCATCACGGGCAGGCGATAGCGGTTGAGGGTCAGCAGCCGTGACTGCGGCAGCACATCGCGGCCATAGGCGAGCAAATCACCGACACGTCGATAGCAACGGCGCAGCCCCGCCAGCCCATCCGCCTGCCCGCCAACGGCGACGCGCAGGATATGCCAGCCGAGGCCTTCAAGCTTTTCCAGCAGCCGTGGGTTGTCGACCTGTATCGCGGCCGGACGGCACCATAACAATGAATATTGCGCCGAGCTGACGCACCAGCTGTCCGGGTAACGCGAGGTCAGCCAGGTACTCAAGGCTTCCGCCGATTGCCCCGCGCCCAGTTCGAACAGGTACGGTGTACGCGCCATCTGCGGCTTGAGCCCCAGCTGTTGAGCTTCGTCCACCAGGCGCGGTGAGTCGCCGGTATCGGCCAGCAGCAAGGCCAGCAGATCGTCACAGCGTTGGCGCCGCCATTGTTGCTCGGCCTGCTGGTGGCGATGGCTCACCAGCATTTCGGCGGTCATGCGCACCAGCTCGGCGTAGGTGCGCAGGCCTTCCGGCTCACCGGTGATGCCGAGCACGCCGATCAGGCGGCCGTCATGCAGCAGCGGCAGGTTGATGCCCGGTTGCACGCCTTTGAGGTGCTTGGCGGTCTGGCCGTCGATTTCCACCACGCGGCCATTGGCGAGCACCAGTTGTGCGCCTTCATGGCGAGTGTTGATACGTTCGGGCTCGCCGCTGCCGAGAATCAGGCCCTGGCTGTCCATGACGTTGACGTTATGGGGCAGGATCGCCATGGTTCGATCGACAATATCCTGTGCCAGGTCATGATCCAGCTCGAACATGGGGCTAATTTCCTAGAAAACGATGGTTGTTCATAGGCACAGCGCAATAGCGGCTTCACTGTGCGCACGCACAAAGACAGCGGCCTGCCAGGTGGCCGAGACTCAGTGGGCGATCAACGTTAACCTCGCATCGCAAAAAATCATAATAAAGAGAGACTCCCATGTCACAGAGCGCCGCCGTCACACTGGCCACCGATGACGATAAAAACGCCATCTACAAGCGCGTTACCCTGCGCTTGATCCCCTTCATTTTCATCTGCTATCTGTTCAATTACCTCGACCGGGTAAACGTTGGCTTTGCCAAGTTGCAGATGCTCGATGCGTTGAAATTCAGCGAAACCGTGTACGGCCTCGGTGCCGGGATCTTCTTTATCGGCTACGTGTTGTGCGGTGTGCCGAGCAACCTGGCGCTGACCAAGTTCGGTCCACGGCGCTGGATTGCATTGATGATGATCGTCTGGGGCACGCTGTCGACCTGCCTGCTGTTCGTCACCACACCGACCCACTTCTACACCCTGCGCCTGTTTACCGGTGCCGCCGAAGCCGGCTTCTTCCCTGGCGTGGTGCTGTACCTCTCGCAGTGGTTCCCGACCTTCCGCCGTGGGCGGATCATGGCGCTGTTCATGTCGGCCATTCCGGTTTCCGGCCTGCTGGGCAGCCCGTTCTCCGGCTGGATCCTCAACCACTTCGCGGCGGGCCAAGGCGGCCTGGCCGGTTGGCAGTGGATGTTCCTGCTGCAAGGTATCCCGACTGTGATTTTGGGCGCCCTCGCCTATTTCCTGCTCAGCGACAGCTTTGCCCACGCCAAATGGCTCAAGCCGCACGAGCGCGCAGTGCTGGAAGCCGACCAGGCGACCGACCTGGCCAACAAGCCGAAAACCACGACCGATTCGCTGGCCGAAGTGTTCAAGAACCCAGCGATCTGGGCGTTCGGCCTGATCTACTTCTGCATCCAGAGCGGCGTGTACGCGATCAACTTCTGGCTGCCGTCGATCATCAAGAACCTGGGCTTCAGCGATAACCTGGTGATCGGCTGGCTCAGTGCGATCCCTTACCTGCTGGCGGCGGTGTTCATGTTGCTGGTGGGTCGCTCCGCGGACTTGCGCAAAGAGCGTCGCTGGCACTTGGTGGTGCCGATGTTGATGGGCGCCATTGGCTTGGTGATTGCGGTGAACTTCGCGACGACGCCGGCCATTGCGATCCTCGGCCTGACCATCGCCACCATGGGTGCGCTGACCGGCCTGCCGATGTTCTGGCCGGTGCCCACCGCGATGCTCAGTGCCGGCGCGGCGGCGGGTGGCCTGGCGCTGATCAACTCCATGGGCCAGATGGCCGGCTTCCTCAGCCCGTACATCGTGGGGTTTGTGAAAGATGCCACCGGATCAACGGATGTGGCGCTGTACCTGCTGGCGGCGGTGATCGTGGCGGGTAGTGTGCTGGCGTTGCGGATGACGCGTACCCTGAAGGTCTAACGCAGTCACATGTGGGGAGTGGTGTGGCCGCCCCCCGCAGTGTTTGTGCGGTGTTTACAACAGGCCGCCGCCGTCGATGTCGATCACGGCGCCGGTCATGAAGCCATTCTCCATGGCCAGCACATACCCCGCCGCGACCTCCTCCGCCTGCCCCACGCGTCCGACCGGCAAAGCGCCGCCGGCCTTGGCAAACATCGCCAGGCGCTGTTCTTCAGCCAACCCCGCATACGCCGGTGTGTCAATCACGCCTGGACTGATCACGTTGACCCGGCGCGGTGCCAGCTCCTTGGCCAATTGCTTGCCCAGTGCTTCGGTCGCGGCGTTAATGCCGGTCTTGATGAACTGGCCCGGCGCCAATTTACGTCCCAGTTGCCCCGAGGTCAGGCTGATGCTGCCGTGTTCGTCAAGAAAAGGCAGTGCCAGCTGAATCGCTCGCAGCGAGCCCCAGAGTTTTACGTTGAAATTTTCCTGGGCCTCGGCCAGGTCGGTCTCAAGCAAGGTCTTGGCGCGTACCGTCGGCCCCGAGGTGTAGACCAGGTGGTCAAAACGTCCCACGGTCTCGAACAGGCGTTGCAGGGAGGCTGCATCGGTGACGTCCACCGGTTCGCTGCGCAGGTCGTTTTCGTTACCGGAGACCAAGCGCCGCCCGGCCAATATCACTTGTGCACCCCGCGCAGCGGCGGCCTGGGCCACAGCGGCGCCGATGCCGCTGCTGCCGCCGATCACGATGACGGTTTTGCCGTTGAGGGAAGAAGTCATGGGGAAAATTCCTGCTCGAGAAAATGAGCGTTCATCTTCCCAGCTTGGCAATCAGCGAAAAATCCCGGTAAAACGACAAGATCTTTAAAGGATTTTTACAAATGAGCTCAACCCTCGACCTTGAAGTCTTCGTGCGCACCGCCGACACCGGCAGCTTGTCCGCCGCCGCGCGCGGGCTTGGCTTGACCCCGGCCGCCGCCAGCATCGCCCTCAAACGCCTGGAAACGCGCCTGGGCATCCGCCTGTTGGCGCGCTCCACGCGCAGCATGCGCCTCACCGAGGAAGGTCGGCGCTACCTCGAAAGCGTGCGGGTAGCGCTGGAGGCGCTCTCGGAAGGCGAACAGGCGATCAAGCAGCAGGGCCAGAGTCTCAGTGGTTTACTGCAACTGGCGGCGCCTTCGGATTTCGGGCGCAATGTGCTGCTGGGCTGGCTGGACGAGTTCAAGCTCGAACACCCCAACATCCGTCTGCAATTGCTGCTCAACGACAGCAATGCCGACCTGTTCCGCGACACCGTCGACATTGCCCTGCGCTTTGGTGTGCCCAGGGACTCCAGCCTGGTAGCACTGCCGGTGGTGCCTGGGCACCACCGCATCCCCTGCGCCAGCCCGGACTACCTGGCGCGCCATGGCACGCCCCGAACACCGGCCGATCTGGCGCAACACAACGCACTGCGCTACATGCGTCAGGGCCGGGCCAACAGCACGTGGTATTTTCGCCAGGACACGGCGCTGCAGGAGGTTGAGGTGACGGGCGATTACTTGAGCGATGACGGCGAAATCGTGCGGCGCTGGGCGCTGGCCGGCCACGGCATCGCCTACAAAGCCAACCTGGATATTGCCCGTGACATCCAGGCCGGTCGGCTGGTGCCCTTGCTGCCTGATTGGCAGGGCGAACCGACGCCGTTCAACCTGATGTGCCCCCACCGCCTGCAAGTATCGGAACGGGTGAAAGTGTTGCATCGCTTTTTACAGGGTCGTTGTCAGGCGCTACTGAGCGCGTGAAGAAACGCGTGCGGGGCTTGTCCCAGAGCCTTGGAGTCTGGTATTGCATGGCATACGTTTCGGCCAAGAGGAGCTATCCATGATCTACCGCACATTGGGCCAGTCCGGGTTGAAGGTCAGTGCCTTGACCCTGGGCACCATGATGTTTGGCAAACAGACCAGCACCGAGGACTCGCTGCGCATCATCGACAAGGCCTGGGACCAGGGCATCAATTTTATCGACACGGCGGACGTCTACACCGGCGGCCGCTCCGAGGAAATCGTCGGCGAAGCGATCGCCCGTCACCGCGAGGATTGGGTGGTGGCGTCCAAGGTTGCCATCGGCCCCACCGACGGGTTGCCCAACCGTAGCGGCCTGAGCCGCAAGCGTATCTTCAATGCGTTGGAAGCCAGCCTGAGCCGCCTCGACACAGACTACCTCGACATTTACTACCTGCACCGTGAAGACCACACGACCCCGCTGGAGGTGACGGTGTCGGCAATCGGCGACCTGATCCGCCAGGGCAAGATCCGCTACTGGGGCCTGTCCAACTATCGCGGCTGGCGCATTGCCGAAGTGATCCGCGTGGCCGAGCGCCTGGGCGTGGACAAACCGGTGATCAGCCAGCCGCTGTACAACATCGTCAACCGTCAGGCTGAGGTCGAGCAGATCACCGCCGCAGTCGCCTACGGCTTGGGTGTAGTGCCTTACAGCCCATTGGCGCGTGGTGTGCTCAGCGGCAAATACGCCCCGGATGTAGCGCCCGAAGCCGGCAGCCGTGCGGCGCGCCAGGACAAACGCATCCTGGAAACCGAATGGCGCGTGGAATCGCTGCGCATCGCCCAGCAGATCCAGCAGTACACCCAAGGCCGAGGCGTGGGGATTGTGGAGTTTGCCATTGCTTGGGTGTTGAACAGTTCGGCGGTCAGTTCGGCGATTGTCGGGCCGCGCACCGAGGAGCAGTGGGACGCCTACCTTGGCGCGTTGGACGTGAAGATCACGGCGCAGGATGAAGCGTTCATCGACTCGCTGGTGACGCCGGGGCATTCCTCCACGCCCGGGTTCAATGATGTGGAGCACTTCGTCTCGGGCCGCGTGGCGCGCGGTTAATCTGCAAGCCCCCTGTGGCCCACAGGCCACAGGGCGGATCCCAACGAATCCACGGCGAGAAATTTTCCTGAAAAACGCCCCAAAACAGCGCAACCCTCTCACGCTAAAAGCACCATAATCCCCTCCTGCAATCCCCCTCTTTTTTGTACCCATGGTTTTTCGCGAGGACAGTGTGTCTAAAGGTGTTGTGTTATCGGTCTCGGCCTCGGCGTTGTTCGCTGTGATGTATTACTTCACATCATTGCTCACCCCCTTGAGCGGCCTGGAAATTTTCGGCTGGCGCATGCTGCTCACCGTGCCGTGCATGACGGTCTTCATGATCGTCAGCGGCGAATGGCGGCGGGTGTGGGAGCTGGTACGGATGTTAGCCGGCAAGCCCCGTCTGATCGCGGGTGTGCTGCTGTCTTCAGCGTTGCTCGGCGTGCAGCTGTGGCTGTTTATGTGGGCGCCGCTGAATGGGCGCAGCCTGGATGTGTCGGTGGGGTACTTCCTGTTACCGCTGACCATGGTGCTGACTGGGCGCCTGGTATGGGGCGAGCAGCTGTCGTATTTACAGCGGGTCGCGGTGTTTTTTGCAGGCCTCGGCGTGCTCAACGAGCTGTACCAGGCCGGCGGTTTCTCCTGGGCAACACTGGTGGTGATCATCGGTTACCCGCTCTATTTCATCGTGCGCAAATACCTCAAGACCGACCACCTGGGCGGCCTCTGGCTGGATATGGCGCTCATGCTGCCGGTGGCCTGGTGGTTTGTGCAGAGCGGCGAGCAAGGCTTTGCGGTGATGGATACGCACCCGAAGCTGTATGCGTTGATTCCTATGCTGGGCCTGATCAGTGCGTCGGCGCTGGTGAGCTATATCATTGCCAGCCGTTTGCTGGCATTCAGCCTGTTCGGGCTGCTCAGCTATGTGGAGCCGGTGCTGTTGCTGGGCGTCGCACTGATCTTGGGTGAAGGGATCAAGGGCGGCGAGTGGTTGACCTACATCCCGATCTGGCTGGCGGTGATGGTGCTGGTGTTTGAAGGGTTCAAGCATTTGGTGCGTCAGCGTAGAGCCTGATGCACAGGCAATAAAAAGCCCGGCCGAGACATCTCTCGGCCGGGCTTTTTTACGCTTGCTTAGTCGGTGGCCAATACACCACGACGCACCTGGTCGCGCTCGATGGACTCGAACAGCGCCTTGAAGTTGCCTTCGCCAAAGCCATCGTCACCTTTGCGCTGGATGAACTCGAAGAACACCGGGCCCATCAGGGTTTCCGAGAAGATCTGCAGCAGCAGGCGCTTGTCGCCCGCAACGGACGAGCCATCCAGCAGGATGCCGCGCGCTTGCAGTTGATCCACCGGCTCGCCGTGGTTCGGTAAGCGGCCTTCAAGCATTTCGTAGTAGGTGTCCGGCGGTGCGGTCATGAAGCGCATGCCAATCTTCTTCAACGCGTCCCAGGTCTTGACCAGGTCGTCAGAGAGGAAGGCCACGTGCTGGATACCTTCACCGTTGAACTGCATCAGGAACTCTTCGATCTGCCCGGCGCCCTTGGACGACTCTTCGTTCAGCGGGATGCGGATCATGCCGTCCGGCGCACTCATGGCCTTGGAGGTCAGGCCGGTGTACTCGCCCTTGATATCGAAATAGCGCGCTTCACGGAAGTTGAACAGCTTCTCGTAGAAGTTGGCCCAGTAGGCCATGCGCCCGCGATAGACGTTGTGGGTCAGGTGGTCGATGACCTTCAGGCCTGCGCCTTGCGGGTTGCGCTCCACGCCTTCGAGGTAGACGAAGTCGATGTCGTAGATCGAGCTGCCTTCGCCGAAACGGTCGATCAGGTACAGCGGCGCACCGCCGATGCCCTTGATCGCCGGCAGGTTCAGTTCCATCGGGCCGGTTTCGATGTGGATCGGCTGGGCGCCGAGCTCGAGCGCGCGGTTGTAGGCTTTTTGCGAATCCTTGACGCGGAAGGCCATGCCGCACACCGACGGGCCGTGCTCGGCCGCAAAGTAGGAGGCGATGCTGTTGGGCTCGTTGTTAAGGATCAGGTTGATCTCGCCCTGGCGGTACAGGTGCACATTCTTGGAGCGGTGGGTCGCGACCTTGGAGAAGCCCATGATCTCGAAGATCGGCTCCAGGGTGCCCGGCGTCGGCGACGCGAATTCGATAAATTCAAAGCCCATCAGGCCCATTGGGTTTTCGTATAGATCTGCCATGATTTGGCGCCTCATCATTCTTGTAGTGACGGATTCAATTGCCAGCAAGGATGAGGTGCACAGGCGGCGCACAGGAGAGGCCTCGCACGCTGCGGGCGAGGAAGTCACCAAAGATGAGGGGGGAGCCGAGTAGCTTCATGGTGTCATCGGTCTCTGACGGCTTAGGCTTGCGTGAGCGCAAGTCCATATTCTTGTATGCGTAAATCGATTCTACACAGCGTAACAGTGTTTGTCCGTACTCTTATCAAATCCCCATTGCCTTGGCCTGCGCAAGGGGTTTGTTGCACAGGTAGATGCCCAGCAGGATCACCGCACCGCCGATCAGCATTGGCGCGGTCAACTGTTCGCTCAGCAGCAAGGCGCCAAAGATCACGGCCGTGAGTGGGTTAAGCGCGATGAATACCCCGGAGCGGGTCGCGCCGATACGTCGGATGCCATCGTAGTAGCCGATATAGGCCAGCGCCGACCCCAGCACACCCAGGTACAACAGGCTCATGACCTGCGAAAAATGCAGTTGGCCAATGGCCTCCACACTAAAACGGCCCGTGATCAGCGAGGTCACGGTGAGCATCAGGGTGCCCAACAGGATTGACCAGGTGACCGTCTGCAGCGGCCCGAGGCTCTGGTTCAGTTCGCGGGAAAACAACGAGTAGATGCCCCACCCCACCACGCAACCAAAGATCAGCAGATCGCCCCGCCAGTTGCCGGCCCCTTCGCCCAGCAACTGCGGGTTGCGGCTGATGATGACGACGGCGGCGCCCGCCAGGCATAAGGCAATGCCGATGACCTTGATGCTATTCAGGCGCTCCTTGAATAACCACCAGGACGCCAAGCCAATCACCGCTGGGTTCAGGGCCACGATCAATGACGCCCGTGACGCGTTGGTGTACTGCAACCCGTAGAAGAAACACAGGTTGTAGAAAAAGATGCCGAAAAAACCCAGCACCAGCAATTGTGCGGCCTGCCGCGGGTTTGGGCGCGCCAAGGGAATACGTGCGCCCCCCATGAACACCAACAATGCCAGGCTGGCCAGGCAAAAGCGCAGGCTGGCCGCCAGCAGAGGGTCAACCGCCTCACTCAGGTAGCGACCGGCGACGAAGGTACCGCCCCAGATCATGGTGACGGCGGCCAACTTGAAGTAAGTGATGCGATCCGAGGTTGAATACACGGGCGGTGGCTCTAATGGCTTGAGGGTTAGCCCATTGTTCTGGTAATACAGAGTCATCGTAAAATGAGCTTTCACTCATGACCCTGACTCAACTTGAAATATTCTCCCTGGTGGCCGAGCTGCAAGGTTTTACCAGCGCCGCCCACCGCCTGGGCATCAGCCAATCGGCGGTGTCCCATGCGATCAAGGGGCTGGAGGAGGAACTGGGCGTGGCATTGTTCAGGCGGCACCAGGCCCAGGTGGAACTCAGTGATATCGGCGCGCAATTGCTGGGACGCGCCCGCGCGATGCTGGGGTTGGCCAATACACTGCAACAAGAGGCCGCGGACGCTCGGGGCATGAAACGCGGGACGTTGCGCATCGGCTCCTTCGGACCGACATCCTCAACCTACCTGCTGCCGAAGATCCTCAACCGGTTTCGCCTGGAGTATCCCGGCATCGAAGTGCATGTGGACGAAGGGCCGGACAGGCAAGTCATGCAATGGCTCGACGAACGCCGGATTGATATCGGCTTTGTGGTGCTGGAACAGGAACGTTTCGACACCTTCGCGCTGTTCGAGGACCAGATGGTAGCGCTGCTGCCAGCCGACCATAAGCTGGCGGCCCGCGAGCAGGTCAGCCTCAAGGAATTGTGCAACGACCCCTTTGCGCTGACTGAGGCCGGCTCGTCTGAATTGGTGCTGCGTCTGTTCAACGAGGCGCGGCTGACCCCTAACGTGCGTTTTCGCTGCTCGCAGTTGCTAAGCACCCTGGAAACCGTGGGTCGCGGCGATGCCGTGAGCGTGGTGGCGCAGTCATCGTTGCCAATTTGGCGCGATCAACGCTATGTACAGCGCGCGCTGTCACCGCGTGTGCCGCGCCGGGTGGGCCTGGCCGTGCTGGATCGGCGGCACGCGTCCCCTGCGGCTCTCGCCTTCATTCGCATTGCCCAAGCTTTGGCGTGGTAGTGGCAGCTACTGGCTAAACGCTAGGTACCGCGAGCTTATTTTGGCCTGGACCTCTATCATCAATTGAATCTGATCCTGCAACAGGCCGTTCACTTCATGCCCCTCACCGTCAACGGCCCGCGAAAACGCGCCACTCGCAACGTGATCACCGCGCTCAGTGCGCTGCTGCCGATTGCACTCGGGGTGGTCATTCTGCATTGGCAAGCCGAACGCACCCTGCAACAAAGCACCGCCCAGACGGCGCAGGAAGCCGTGCGCCAATTCGACCTGATGCTCGACAACACCGCCCTCGCCGCCCAGGCCTTGCTGCCATTGGCGGGACGACCCTGTGATGACGCTGCGCAGTTGGCGCTGCGCGAACAGGTCACGCGCCGGCCGTTCGTGCGGGCGACCACTTTGTCCTGGCAAAAAAATATCTACTGCAGTTCGCTGTTCGGCGGCACCTATGCGTCGCCGGTCAACCCGGACGACTATGTGGATGGCCGCTTATGGCTGATGAATGGCAACCCGGTGACGCCGGACACGGCACTGCTGGTCTACCGGCTGGTCGACGGCGACAAGGCCGCCTTTGCTTCGATTGATGGTTACCACCTGACCAACGCGCTGCGCCTGATCAGCCGTTACGCCGACCTGGTGCTGCAGGTTGGCCCGAATTGGCTGGGGGCGGATGGAAAGGTGCACGACACGCAGGTGCCCGTATTCGCCGTGGCCCATCATCGCCTGGCGTCCGAGCGGTTTCACTACAGTGTCGACGCGGGCATGCCGGCCGGCGAAGTTTGGCGGTATATGCAGGCCCGATACCCGGCACTGTTCAGCCTGGTGGTGTTCTTTGGCGTGCTGGCGGGCGTGTTGGCCCATTGGCTGCAAAAGCGCTCTTCGGCGCCGACCCATGAACTGCAACGGGCGTTGGGTGCCCATGAATTCATTCCGTATTTCCAACCAGTCGTACGCGGTGATACCCGTGAGTGGGCCGGTTGCGAAGTATTGATGCGCTGGCAACACCCTAAAGAAGGCCTGGTACGCCCCGACCTGTTTATCCCGCTGGCCGAACATTCGGGCCTGATCGTCCCCATGACTCGCGCCCTATTGCGTCAGACCGCTGCACAACTGGCGCCCCACGCGGCGCGGTTCCGCCCTGGATTCCATATCGGCGTGAACATCACCGCGCGCCACTGCCAGGACTTGGCACTGGTGGATGACTGTCGTGAGTTCCTCGCCGCCTTTCCTGTAGGCGAGGTGACACTGGTGCTGGAGTTGACCGAACGCGAGCTGATCGAACCCACCGACATCACCCGTCGCCTGTTCGATGCGTTGCATCAACTGGGCGTGATGATTGCCATTGATGACTTCGGCACCGGGCATTCCAGCCTCGGTTACTTGCGTAATTTCAATGTGGACTATTTGAAGATCGACCAGAGTTTTGTCGCCATGATCGGCGCAGATGCACTATCAGGGCATATTCTTGACAGCATCATAGAACTGTCCGGGAAGCTCGACTTGGGTATCGTCGCCGAAGGTGTGGAAACCGCTGAACAGTGTGAATACCTGGCGGCCCAAGGCGTGGATTTCCTGCAGGGCTACCTGTTCGGGAAGCCATTACCCTGCAATGAATTTATTAAATCCCTGGTCGGCCATTGAATAGCCCTGCACTACCGGTGTTGAAATAATCTTATTTAGACAAAAGACATGATTTACTCGTAGCGGATTAACTACTACAATTTTTCCTGCCTGTGCAGAATTCGCGGGACGACTTCTTTCTTGGGTCGCCTTAAAGCGCTTGGCTTATAGCTTTGTCTGCAGTTGATATCAGCCAAATACACTATTGGAGTACAGATTTTGTCCAGACTCGCCGAATTTCGCGCAGCAGAAAAAGCCCTTCAAGAACAGCTTGCCCAGCTGGAATCCCTGAAGAACGACGCCGGCCTGAAGAAAGAAATCGAATTCGAAGAAAAGCTTCAAGCCCTGATGAAGACCTATGGCAAAGGCCTGCGCGACATCATTTCCATTCTTGATCCAAACCCGGGCAAGTCCAGTGCTGCTGCCGTTGCCGCACCAAAACAGCGCCGCGCTCGCGTGGTCAAGGTTTACCAGAACCCGCACACCGGTGAACTGATCGAAACCAAAGGTGGCAACCATCGCGGCCTCAAGGCCTGGAAAGAACAGTACGGCGCCGCCACTGTAGACTCCTGGCTTCGCGGCTGATTGCACTGCACTAACAAAGAGCCCCGCCTAGGCGGGGCTTTTTCATTTCTTTTTCATTTCAATGGTTCGAAACCGAACTTAAATAACGTTTCATCATGTTCAGAACCCACGGGTATTACATACTTAAAGTTTCAGGCTATCGCGCACCGAACTGACTTCGTCCTTGCTGGCGTCGTACGCTTGCGCCTGACCGGCGTATGAAAAAACATAGGCGTTATCGGTATCGACCGCACCCACCAATGTTTGTGAAAGCACGTGACGGCCGTTTTCGGTAATCACACAAGTAGTTTCCAGTGCTTCAAGGCGACTCAAGGTTGTAGGGTGCATCTTGCTGCACACACTTTGATACCCCCCCTGGGCAAAATCTTTCTGGATGGACTTGCGCATCTCCAGCAATACACCTGGGAGATTAACCTTATGGCCCGGCTCAATGGGCGTGCCGGTCAGTTCGATGACCATCAAGGTCGCGCCATTTTCATCATTCTTGATCGCGCGCTGCCGAGACACGGGCCGTGGTGTGGCTGGCGCTTCTCCATCCGCCACGACTTCTTCGACTTGCCAGCCGCTGGGCCAATGAATTTCAGGGTCGGCGGCCATGACGAAGGGGCTGGCCAACAGCAAACACACAGCACTCAACAGCGGTTTACGACGTTCGATCATGACAAAAAACACCCAAGGTTCAAGCGCCAAAGTTTGAGCCCCAGGCCCATGGGTCGCAAGGCCTGCGTGGGCTTTTTCATTTGGCGCCGGGGGCGCGCCTTGCGTATCATGGCCCGGCTGCACGGATGCCAGCCGCAAGCCAAGGAACCGCTCACGTCTTAGAGCCGCGTTTGCCCCATTTTTTCTGGAGGGCCCATGAGCCTGCACGAACTGAACACTTTCCCGGGCGTCACTGCCCAACCTGACACCGCCACCGCCAACTTCGTGTTCAACCACACCATGCTGCGGGTCAAGGACATCACTAAGTCGCTGGACTTCTACACGCGCGTCCTGGGCTTTTCCCTGGTTGAAAAGCGTGACTTCCCGGAAGCCGAATTCAGCCTGTATTTCCTGGCCCTGGTGGACAAATCCCAGATCCCGGCCGACGCCGCCGAGCGCACCCAGTGGATGAAGTCGATCCCGGGCATCCTGGAACTGACCCACAACCACGGCACCGAAAACGACGCCGACTTCGCCTACCACAACGGCAATACCGACCCACGTGGCTTTGGCCATATCTGCATCTCGGTGCCGGATATTGTCGCGGCCTGTGAACGTTTCGAAGCCCTGGGCTGCGATTTCCAGAAGCGCCTGAGCGATGGCCGCATGAAGAGCCTGGCGTTCATCAAGGACCCGGATGCCTACTGGGTCGAGATTATCCAGCCCGCACCGCTGTAACGAAAAAACCCCATGATCGCTCATGGGGTTTTTCATTTCCGGGCTCGGTATTACGCCGGAGCAGAGGTGCGGATCAAATGGTCGAACGCACTCAAGGAAGCCTTGGCGCCCTCGCCCACCGCAATCACGATCTGCTTGTACGGCACCGTTGTTACGTCACCGGCAGCGAACACACCGGGCAGTGACGTTTCGCCACGCGCATCGACAATGATCTCGCCACGAGGGGTCAGTTCCACGGTGCCTTTGAGCCAGTCGGTGTTGGGCAGCAAACCGATCTGCACAAAGATCCCTTCCAGGTCGATGGTCTTGAACTCGCCGCTGTCGCGATCCTTGTAGGCCAGGCCGGTAACTTTCTGGCCATCACCTTTGACTTCACTGGTCAGCGCGCTGGTGATCACGTCAACGTTCGGCAGGCTGTAGAGCTTGCGCTGCAACACGGCGTCGGCGCGCAATTTACTGTCGAACTCAAGCAAGGTGACGTGGCTGACGATACCGGCCAGGTCGATGGCCGCTTCAACGCCGGAGTTACCGCCGCCGATCACCGCCACACGCTTGCCCTTGAACAACGGACCGTCGCAGTGCGGGCAGAAGCACACGCCCTTGGCTTTGTATTCCTGCTCACCCGGCACCCCCATTTCGCGCCAGCGGGCACCGGTGGCGAGGATCACGGTTTTGGACTTGAGGGTCGCACCGCTTTCGAAACGAATTTCGTGCAGGTCACCGGCGTTTTTCGCCGGGATCAGGCTACTGGCGCGCTGCAGGTTCATGATGTCCACGTCGTACTGGCGTACGTGGGCTTCCAGGGCGCTGGCCAGTTTCGGGCCTTCGGTTTCCTGTACCGAGATGAAGTTCTCGATGGACATGGTGTCCAGCACTTGACCACCAAAGCGCTCGGCAGCGACGCCGGTACGAATACCTTTACGTGCGGCGTAGATCGCCGCCGCCGAACCGGCTGGGCCACCGCCGACGACGAGCACATCAAAGGCGTCTTTGGCGCTGATTTTTTCGGCGGCTTTTTCAATGCCGCTGGTGTCGAGCTTGGCGAGGATTTCTTCCAGGCCCATGCGGCCCTGGCCGAAGTTCACACCGTTCAGGTAAACGCTGGGCACTGCCATGATCTGGCGTTCGTCGACTTCTGCCTGGAACAGCGCGCCGTCGATGGCGACGTGGCGGATGTTCGGGTTGAGCACGGCCATCAGGTTCAGCGCCTGGACCACGTCCGGGCAGTTCTGGCAGGACAGCGAGAAGTACGTCTCGAAGCTGAACTCGCCTTTAAGGGCGCGGATCTGTTCAATCACTTCGACACTGGCCTTCGACGGGTGGCCACCGACTTGCAGCAGGGCCAACACCAGCGAAGTGAATTCATGGCCCATGGGGATGCCGGCAAAACGCAGGCTGATATCGGCACCCGGGCGGTTGATGGAGAACGAAGGCTTGCGCGCATCATCACCATCGGTTTTCAGGGTAATCAGAGTAGTGAGGCTGACAACATCCTGCAAAAGGGCAAGCATTTCCTGGGATTTCGCGCCGTCGTCGAGGGAGGCGACGATCTCGATCGGCTGGGTGACCCGTTCCAGGTATGACTTCAACTGAGCTTTAAGATTGGCGTCCAACATACGGGCGATTTCCTGTTCATTCGGTTTATTGCAGACAAAAAAACGCCCGAGCGAATCTCGCCCGGGCGTTTTGAGGGCGGATGCAGCTTACTTAAGTGCGGATTCCCGCCCTTGAGACTTCACAGACTTAGATCTTGCCGACCAGGTCCAGGGACGGAGCCAGGGTGGCTTCGCCTTCTTTCCACTTGGCTGGGCACACTTCGCCTGGGTGGGCAGCGACGTACTGGGCAGCCTTGATTTTGCGCAGCAGCTCGGAAGCGTCACGGCCAACACCGCCGTCGTTCAGCTCAACGATCTTGATCTGACCTTCTGGGTTGATCACGAAAGTACCGCGGTCTGCCAGGCCAGCTTCTTCGATCAGTACGTCGAAGTTGCGGGAGATGGTCAGGGTTGGGTCGCCGATCATGGTGTACTGGATTTTGCCGATGGCTGGCGAAGTGTTGTGCCAGGCAGCGTGGGCAAAGTGAGTGTCGGTGGACACGCTGTAGATTTCGACGCCCAGCTTCTGGAATTCGGCGTAGTTGTCAGCCAGGTCTTCCAGCTCGGTTGGGCAAACGAAGGTGAAGTCGGCTGGGTAGAAGAACACAACGGACCACTTGCCTTTCAGGTCGGCGTCGGACACATCTACGAAGTTGCCGTTTTTGTAGGCGGTCGCTTTGAACGGTTTTACTTGGCTGTTGATGATAGGCATCGTTGACTCTCCGTCAGGTTTGTAAAAGGGGTGAAGAAGTTGATGAAGTGAATCCTACCCACTCTCTCGGCGGATGGCTCATTGGCAAACCTGATGCTGACGATTGGTTTTCCCTATCAGGTGACTGTATTAATAGAAGAAATCTCAAAGCAGCGGCTGGGTCGCCAAGGTCATGCCAATAAAGGGCGTGGATTCAACATAGCGCATGGCGGATTTCATGTCGCTCCAGCCGACGTAACTCATCAACGACTTCAAATCCCAGCCACTGCGATGCGCCCAAGTCGCAAAGCCACGGCGCAACGAGTGGCTGGTGTATTGCTCGGCAGGGATGCCGGCGCGCTCCAGCGCCTGGCGCAGCAGCGGGATCACACTGTTGGGGTGCAAGCCCTCCTCCCCCAGGTTGCCCCAGCGATCGATGCCGCGAAACACCGGGCCGCGTACCAGGGCCGAGGCGCTGAGCCATTCGCTGTAGGCCTGCACCGGACACAACCGCAACAATGCCGGGGTGTGGTAGGTCTTGCCGAGGTTGTCGCGGTCGCTTTTGCTGCGCGGCAGATACAGGCTGATCCCGGCGCCGGGCGTCGCCTGCACATGTTCGATGTCGAGGCGGCACAGCTCATCGCTACGGAAGCCGCGCCAGAAACCCAGCAGGATCAGCGCCGTGTCGCGCTTGGCGCGCAGCAATCGGGGCTGATCCTGCGCCTGCGTTGCCGCTGTCGCCTCAACCTCAAGAGACGCCACCACCTGCTCCAGATGCTTGAGCTGCAAAGGCTCGGCTTGCTTCTCCTGCGCCGGGTGCACGGCGCGGATGCCCTTTAAGACCTTGCGCACCACCGGCGCTTTAGTCGGGTCGGGAAAGCCCTGGCTTGTATGCCACTGCGCCAGGGCCGAGAGCCGCAACTTTAAGGTATTCACTGCCAATACCCCCGCATGAGCGACTAGATAGCGCGCCACGCTATCGCTGGTCGCCGGCAGGAACCCGCCCCAACTCACTTCGAAGTGCTCGATGGCCGCGCGATAACTGCGGCGGGTGTTATCGCGGGTGGCGGCGTTGAGGTAACGATCCAGATCGCTCATGGGAGGCCTTTATGTACTGCTGGCAGGTGTATTTGCCGGTTAAATGCGCATGACACGGGATAATACGCCAATATCCCATCTGTTAATTTATGAATTTCAACGGCTTTTTATCCGTGATATAGTACGTATATACATACCATGTACCACACTACGAAATCGACGGAGACCCCATGGCTCGCGGCGGCATTAATAAAGCAGTAGTTCAAACGGCACGCCTGGCGATCCTCGCCCGCGGCGAGAACCCCAGCATCGACGCTGTACGCATCGAGATGGGCAACACGGGCTCGAAAACCACGATTCATCGCTATTTGAAGGAGTTGGATGAGAGCGAAACCCGAGTCACCATCACCGAAGCACCGATCGACGACGAGCTTGGCGAGCTGGTGGCGCGACTGGCTCAACGCCTGAAAGAGAAAGCCCAGGAGCCAATCGACTTGGCCTTGGCACAGTTCGAGCAACAAAAGACCGCCCTGCTCGCCCAAGTAGAGGCGCTGGAAGCCGCCCAAAGCCAACTCCAGCAACAACTCGATATCCAGGCCGCAGCCCTGGCAGAAGAAAGCGCCGCCCTGCAAACCGCCACTACCAGCCTGCAGACCGAACAAACCCGTAACGCCGGGCTTAACCAGGCGTGCAGTGATTACGAGTTACGGATCAACGACAAGGACGAACAGATTCGTTCGCTGGAAGAAAAGCACCTGCATGCGCGCGACGCCCTGGAGCATTACCGCAATGCGATCAAGGAACAGCGCGAACAGGAACAGCGCCGCCACGAAGGCCAATTGCAGCAGGTACAGGCCGAGCTGCGCCAGGCACAGCAGAGCGCCATGGTGCGTCAGGATGAAATCACCCAACTGCATCGCGACAATGAGCGACTGCTGATCGAGCATCGGGTGACGGCGAAGGAATTGACGGCGCTGCAGGAGCAATCCCGCAAGGATCAGGCCCAACAGCTCAAGCTAAGTGAACAGGTCAGCCTGATTGATAACGAACGCACCCTGCTTCAGGAACGCCTGCGGGTGGCAGTGCTGGAGAGCCAGTCACGCCAGGAAGCGCTGACCGAACACCAGCACACCAACAAGACCTTGGAGCTTGAGCTGATCAAGGCCCAGGCAAGTATCGAGGCGTTGCGCCTGGCAGCCACCGTTGCGGCGGCGCCAGAGGCAACCCCCAACGCCTGATCAGCCCGCCACAGGCGTGCGCAGGGTGACGAACTCTTCCGCCGCCGTAGGGTGCACGCCGATGGTTTCATCGAAATGCCGCTTGGTCGCGCCTGCCTTGAGCGCGATCGCCAGGCCTTGCACGATCTCACCCGCGTCCGGGCCGACCATGTGGCAACCCAGCACTTTGTCGGTGTCGGCGTCGACGACCAGCTTCATCAGGGTCTTTTCCTGGCACTCGGTCAGGGTCAGCTTCATTGGCCGGAAACGGCTTTCAAAGATCTGTACCTTATGGCCCTGCTCTTTCGCTTCTTCTTCGGTCAGGCCTACGGTGCCGATGTTCGGCAGGCTGAACACCGCCGTCGGAATCATCGCGTAATCCACCGGGCGATACTGCTCAGGCTTGAACAGACGACGCGCCACAGCCATGCCTTCGGCCAGGGCAACCGGTGTCAGTTGCACACGACCGATCACGTCGCCAATGGCCAGGATCGATGCCTCGGCGGTCTGGTATTGGTCATCCACCTCAACGAAGCCGCGCTTGTCGAGTTTGACGCCAGTGTTCTCCAGCCCCAGATTGTCCAGCATCGGGCGACGCCCGGTGGCGTAGAACACACAGTCGGCTTCCAGCACGCGGCCGTCTTTCAACGTCGCCTTGAGGCTGCCGTCGGCCTGCTTGTCGATGCGTTCGATATCGGCATTGAACTGCAGGTCCAGGCCGCGCTTGGTCAACTCTTCCTTCAGGTGCGTGCGCACCGCACCGTCGAAGCCGCGCAGGAACAGGTCGCCGCGATACAGCAGGGTTGTCTGGGCACCCAGGCCATGGAAGATCCCCGCGAACTCGACGGCAATGTAACCCCCACCGACGACCAGCACGCGCTTGGGCAACGCCTTGAGGAAGAACGCTTCATTGGAGCCAATGGCGTGTTCACGTCCCGGAATCTCCGGAATCTGCGGCCAGCCGCCGGTAGCGATCAGAATGTGCTTGGCGGTGAAACGTTCGCCGTTGATCTCGACTTGGTGCGGATCAACCAGGCGCGCATGCCCTTCATGCAGGGTTACGCCGCTGTTCACCAGCAGGTTGCGGTAGATCCCATTGAGACGGTTGATCTCACGATCCTTGTTGGCGATCAGGGTCGCCCAATCAAAGTTCGCTTCGCCCAGAGACCAGCCAAACCCGCTGGCCTGTTCGAAATCTTCGGCAAAATGTGCGCCGTACACCAGCAGCTTTTTCGGCACACAGCCGACGTTCACGCAGGTGCCACCCAGGTAGCGGCTTTCCGCCACTGCCACTTTGGCGCCAAAGCCTGCGGCAAAGCGCGCCGCGCGAACACCGCCGGAACCGGCGCCAATTACATACAGGTCAAAATCGTAGGCCATTTCACTCTCCTCGGCAGGACATCAGCATACCGACTTAGATGGGGCTGAAAAACGAAAAAGCCACCCGAAGGTGGCTTTTTCAGAGCAGGCGACGTTTACCGTGAATCAGTAAGCCTTGCCAGTCTTGTAGAAGTGCTCGTAGCAGAAGTTGGTCGCTTCGATGTAGCCTTCAGCGCCGCCGCAGTCGAAACGCTGGCCCTTGAACTTGTAGGCAATCACGCAGCCGTCTTTGGCTTGCTTGAGCAGGGCGTCGGTGATCTGGATCTCGCCGCCTTTGCCTGGCTCGGTTTCTTCGATCAGTTTGAAGATATCCGGGGTCAGGATGTAACGACCGATGATCGCCAGGTTCGAAGGCGCGTCTTCCGGTGCTGGTTTTTCAACCATGTCACGTACGCGGATCAGGCCATCGCCAATGTCGTCACCGGCGATAACGCCGTACTTGTTGGTTTCGGTCGGGTTCACTTCCATCACTGCAACGATGGTGCAACGGTATTTCTGGTAGAGCTTGACCATCTGGGTCAGCACACCGTCGCCTTCCAGGTTCACACACAGGTCGTCCGCCAGTACCACGGCGAACGGCTCGTCGCCGATCAGTGGACGACCGGTGAGGATGGCGTGGCCAAGGCCTTTCATCTGAGTCTGACGGGTGTAGGAGAACGAGCACTCGTCGAGCAGTTTGCGGATACCGACCAGGTATTTTTCCTTGTCGGTGCCCTTGATCTGGTTTTCCAGCTCGTAGCTGATGTCAAAGTGGTCTTCCAGTGCGCGCTTACCACGACCGGTCACGATGGAGATTTCGTTCAGGCCGGCATCCAGTGCCTCTTCGACGCCGTACTGAATCAGTGGCTTGTTCACCACCGGCAGCATCTCTTTGGGCATGGCCTTGGTCGCTGGCAAGAAGCGAGTGCCGTAACCGGCTGCTGGGAACAAGCATTTCTTGATCATATGAGTCCTTACAAAGGGCTGTGCGTACGGAATTCGGCGCAGTCTAATCAGGCCGCAGTCACCTTACAATGGGTCCTGCTGGCGTTGCGATGTCATCATAGAGAAAAAATGTCGGCGTAAGTTCCGCTCACGTTGTTGAGGGAATTTTCACCGGCACGGCAAAAAATGCCTGCACCTCCTGTTTTCAGAGGGCTGCAACCTTTTTAGCATGCTTTCAGGCTCAGAACACTGACCGAGAATAACTTGCGCGGCCCCGCGACATTTGGCGCTATCATTACGCCCTTGAACCAGACCACGAGATACTTGATAGATGTCAGAACCAAAAGGCGTGAACGGCTACCTGATCACCAAGCGAGCGGACGGCTGGCACCTGATCAACTTCCACGGCGACAGCGTCGCTGGCGCATTCGCGAGCGAAAGCCAGGCTATTGCCGTAGCCGAAGTGTTTGTGGATGAAGCGGGCCACGCATCGAGCAAACGGCCCAAGGGCAAGTAAGCGTCAACGCCCTGCGCAAAAAGCCCCGATGAACGGGGCTTTTTTGTGTTTGTCTGTACGTAGATGGCAGTTCGCTATAATCTCGCCGGAACGCCCCACGACAGTGTCAGCGCCCCTCCAACACCCTCGATGATGAACCTATATGAACAAGATTCTGGCACTGACCGCGGTACTGACCCTGGCCGGGTGCACCACCACTTCCGACGTCTTCCTGAAAAACGGCGAACAAGGCCTGACCATCGACTGCTCGGGCGAAGCCAATTCCTGGGCCAGTTGCTACGAAAAGGCTGACGCTTCGTGTGCGGGCACCGGCTACCGTATCGTCGGCACCGAAGGCACACCCTCGCTCAAGGAAAGTGAAAAGACCCTCGGCCAGGACGTGGGCAACTTCAAAAGCCGCAGCGTGGTGGTGGTCTGCAAGTAAGCGTTACGCCTACAGCTGAATATCGGCAAACTTGATTCCCAGGCCACGGATAGTCTCCACCAGCTCATCCAGACGCGGGAAAGACTCGACTTCATCCTGATCGTCTACCAGGAAAAAACTGCGGCCGCCGCTTTTCTTGAAGAAAACGATCCACTCCCCCAGGTCGGCTGGGTTCTGGATGATGTGAGTGGCCGATATCTGGCCTTCGTCCTGGCGCGCCCTGACGTGTTCACGCTTCATGAAAGACTTCCCTAAAAAGACAAATGCCGCACAAACCGAGAGTTTGCGCGGCATTTTTGCATTGATTGACCGAGAGTTTAACGGATGCCCTGCCCAATCAGCACGCCTTCTACGGTTTGGCCGTAAAGATTGATCCCGTCATTGGCATGGAATTTAACCCTGGTTTTCTCCACGGAACCCTCCACCAGTCGCGGATCCTGCGGCCGTTCGCGGCTGTTGATGTAGGCGGCCACGTCCCAGGCTTGCTGATCACTCAGGCTGCCACCCTTGCCCAGCGGCATGTTGTGCTTGATGAAAGAAGCCGCCGTATTGATACGGTGCATCCCCGCCCCCCAATTGTAGGAATCCTTACCCCAGAGCGGTGGCATTACGTAGCTGTCACCCACCTTCTGGCCCTGCCCCTCGGCACCGTGGCAGACGGCGCATTGCTCTTTGTACACCTGCCCACCTTGGGACAGGTCATAACCCTTGGCCGGCTGGACCACGTCCGGGTAACCACGGCCCGGTAACTCCACGCCCAAAGGTGCCTTGCTCGCCAGCCAGTAGGCATACACGGAGAGTGCGGTAATTTCGGGGCTATCAGCAGCCGGCGGGGTGCCACCGTTCATGCTGAACTGGAAACAGCCCTGCAACCGCTCGGCAAAGGTATTGACCTTGTCATTCTTCTTTCGATAGGCCGGGTACATCGGGTAGGCCGCCCACAGCGGCGCCGAATGGGCCAACCGGCCCTGATCCAGATGGCAATTGCTGCAATTGAGTCCGTTACCGACAAATGTCGGCGCCAAGCGCTTGGTATCCACGAACAGCGCGTAGCCTTGCTTGACCAGCTTGCCGTAGGCGTTGTCAGGCAGATCGCGCTCTTGAGGCGGTTGGAATTGAGCGACCGCCGCGTGGCTGGCGGATGGCGGCAACTGCGACTGATCTTCCATGGCAATCGTGGCGGCATACGCTGACGACAGACCGTACGCCGCCAGCACCAAGCCATGCATAAACGGGCTCATGGCTTGGCCTCCTGTTTAAGCGACGCGAAATACTCGGCCACGCCCTGTACTTCCCCCGGCGTGAGGGATTTGGCGATGTGGCCCATCAAGTCATTTTATAGTTATAAGCTTAGGCGTTTATGGCATAAGCCTACAAATGGTAGGGGAATGAGCCCGTCGCGACAACACTCAAAACGTGTCATAAAAAAAGCCCGGCCCCACGCGTGCGGGGCCAGGCTCTTTTATCGGATTCGAGTCGCGGGTGAAGCGCGCTTTATCAGCCGGAAATGCACTCTTCGCCAGCCTTTTTCACGTCACCCGGACGGATCGGCACATTGGACATACTCTCGTAGAGCTTGATGCTGCTACCGCTGGAACGTTCATCAATTTCAAAAATCGCCGATGGGTCGGCTGAAAACTTTTGCGGCACGATCACCTGCACGCCACCGTCCTTATGCGGTTCGATCTGCGGCGGCCGGCGGGTCGCCGACAGTTTCTGTACCACACACGCGGCGTATTCCTGAGGTTTCTTCCCGGAAATGACCGCCAAGGTCGGCGGGGTCTGCTTGATATCTGCAACCGAAGCACACCCACCAATCGCCAGGGCCAGAACCAACACACTCCACTTCATATAAAACCTCCGATAAAGACCCTACGACAGCGGGGATGGTATTTTTCTCCCGCCCACGTAGGATTTATCCCTGATAACTCGGTAAATAACTGTTTTAAATTGTCGACGTCGTTGAAGACGGGCCGATAATAAACGCGCTGGGGCTGATAAACTCCATCTTAACCTACGTATCGTTCTGATTTTTCAGAAAAAGCCCTTCTGGAGACACCCCCAATGAAATTCATCCACCAGCGCGAGCACCTCAACGAGGGAGACATTGTTGTCATCGAATGCTCGCAGACTTGTAATATTCGTCTGATGAGCGATGCGAATTTTCGCAGCTTCAAGAACGGCGGCCGCCACACTTACCACGGTGGCGCATTTGACAAATTCCCAGCCAAAATCACCGCGCCGAGCACCGGGTTCTGGAACATCACCCTGGACGTCGTCACGCGCCGCGCCATCAGCGTGACCCGCAAACCCGCGCTGTCCCACAAGATCCGCATTGTGCGTCGTACCAGCTCCAAGCTGAGCTGATCCGCCATCCAAAGGAAATAGCCGTGACTGCCACCACCAAATACGTGATCAAGTACAAGCTCAACGGCGAACGCCGCTTTGAGTTCGCTCAACTGCAGACCAACAGCGTCGAAGAAGCCAAGCAAGCCCTGGCGAAGATTCACGATGCCAGTGATGAAATCACCGACATCAATGTGAGCAAGGCGCTGTAAGCCGATGCCCGGCCCCACCGCTGACCTGTTCGCCGATGACGCCTTGCAGCAACCCGCTGGGCGCGAACAAATTGGCGAACAGTCCTACGTGCTCAGGGGCTACGCCCTGCCCTGGATTGAGCGCCTTCTGCCGGAGTTACGGCAGGTGCTGGCTCAATCACCCTTCCGGCAAATGGTCACACCCGGTGGCTTCACTATGTCGGCCGCATTAAGCAGCTGCGGCGACCTGGGCTGGACCACCGACACTTCCGGTTACCGCTACTCACCACTCGACCCGCGCACCCAGCAGCCCTGGCCGCACATGCCGGACACCTTGCGGCAATTGGCTGTGCTGGCGGCGGCAGACGCCGGCTTTGTCGACTTTGCCCCCGACGCCTGCCTGATCAACCGTTATGTACCGGGTGCAAAGATGTCCCTGCACCAGGACAAGAACGAGCGCCGCTACAGCGAACCGGTGGTGTCGGTGTCGCTGGGGTTACCGGCGATTTTTCTGTTTGGCGGGCATGAGCGCAGTGCCAAGGCTCAGAAAGTCTCGCTGTTCCATGGCGACGTGGTGGTCTGGGGCGGTGTGGACCGCCTGCGTTTTCACGGCGTGATGCCGATCAAGGATGGCGTGCACCCGGTCATGGGGCCGCAACGCATCAACCTGACCTTTCGCACCGCCGGCTGATTTGACCGCAAGCTTCAGAGTGCCATGGGTTCACGGCATGACTAATCTGGCCAGGAACCGTCAAGAGTGCCGACCATGAGTATCGAACAAGATCCGCGCTGGGCAGCCATTCTCGCCCGCGACCCCAAGGCCGATGCGTTGTTCGTCTACGGCGTGAAGACCACCGGCGTGTACTGCCGCCCCAGCAGCGCTTCGCGCTTGCCGCGCCCGGAAAATATCGAATTCTTCGACACCCCGGCACAGGCCGAAGCCGCGGGTTATCGCGCCAGCAAGCGCGCGGCCGGGGACCAGACCCAGCTTGCGGCGCACCATGCGCAACTGGTGGCCGACGCCTGCCGCCATATCGAACAGGCCGACACCCCGCCCAGCCTGAACACGCTGGCCACGCACGCCAAACTGAGCCCCTTCCATTTTCATCGCGTGTTCAAAGCCATCACCGGCCTGACCCCCAAGGGCTACGCCAGTGCCCATCGTTCACGCAAAGTGCGCGATGGCCTCAAGGGCTCGCACTCGGTGACGGATGCGCTGTATGACGCAGGCTTCAATTCCAACAGCCGTTTTTATGAATCGGCCAATCAATTGCTCGGCATGACTCCCAGTGACTACAAGGCCGGCGGCACTAACAACGCGATTCTGTTTGCCGTCGGGCAGTGCTCGCTGGGTGCGATCCTGGTGGCACAAAGCACCCGTGGCGTGTGCGCGATTCTGCTGGGGGATGACCCGGACCAACTGGTGCGCGACCTGCAGGATCAGTTCCCCAAAGCCGAGCTGGTCGGCGCCGACCCGCGCTTCGAACAGTTGGTCGCACAGGTCGTGGGGTTTATCGAAGCGCCCGCGCTCGGCCTGGACCTGCCGCTGGACCTGCGCGGCACGGCGTTTCAGGAGCGGGTGTGGCAAGCCTTGCGTGAGATTCCTCCGGGGAGCACAGCCAGCTACGCGCAGATCGCTGAGCGCATCGGCGCGCCAAAGTCCTTCCGCGCCGTGGCCCAGGCCTGTGGTGCAAACAGCATCGCAGTGGCAATCCCCTGTCACCGCGTAGTACGCAGTAATGGCGAGCTCTCCGGCTACCGCTGGGGCGTGGAGCGCAAGCAGCAATTGCTGGCGCGTGAAAGCGAGGCCTAACCCAGCTTGCGCTTGCGAAACTCGGCGACTTTATGACGGTTGCCACACAACGCCATGCTGCACCAACGACGCTTATGCGCCTTGGTACGGTCGTAGAACCACAACACGCAGTCGGGATGCTCGCAGGTACGGATCAAGTTGAAATCTGCGTCCACCAGCAAGGCGGCAGCCGCTTCGGCAATCGGTGAAAGAAACTGCTCCGGCGTTTGCCGTTTGCGTTGACGCACCAGGTGCACTTCACCCGGCGCAGGCCAGCTGAGCTGCGGATGGCTGACCGCCTTGCGCAAAAAACCATTGAGCGCGGCGGGGTCGGCCTGCTCGCCCGCCTTGCGTGCCTCAAGCAACACTCGAATCACTTCCCGCAGCGTCCTGGCCGTCGCCAGTAAAGCCCCCGCGTCAAACGCCGGCACCTCGCCCTCTTCCACCCAGCCCAAGCGCACCAGCCAGCGCTCGACATCGGCGTCGGCCTGCCAGAACTCAAAGGGCTCACCGTCGACATTGGCGCGGGTATTGAGCATGTCCAGTACCGGGTCATCGGCAAGGACATAGGGTTCCGGAAGTACGTGGGTGGTCATGGCGGATCCTCTTGAGCATCTGCGGATCGTAACCTGTATTTCTTCTCAAGGGTAGTTACATAAAATGATTTTATAACCTGAATAAAACGTTTGACAGGTTACCTATTCAGGCGCAGCTTTTAAAAACGGTAACCCGTAAATCAATTTAATCTAGTTACTAAGGTGCAGACCTCATGACCACTCCAGCCCCCGTCATCCATTACCGTCACGTTGATGTCGACGGCGTACGCATGTTCTACCGTGAGGCCGGTGCTCCGTCGGCCCCGGTCATGTTGTTGCTGCATGGCTTCCCCAGTTCGTCGCATATGTTCCGCGACCTGATCCCTTTACTCGCCACGCGATTCCGGGTGATCGCCCCGGATTTGCCGGGTTTCGGCTTTACCGAGGTGCCGGCCGAACGCGATTACCTCTACAGTTTCGATAACCTGGCGATCACGGTGGGGCATTTTGTCGAGGCGTTGGCGTTGAGCCGCTACGCCCTATACGTCTTCGATTACGGTGCGCCGGTCGGTCTGCGCCTGGCGGTGGCGCACCCGGAACGGGTCAGCGCGTTGGTGTCGCAAAATGGCAACGCCTACCTGGAAGGCTTGGGCGATGCCTGGGCGCCGATTCGTACCTACTGGGCCGAGCCGAGCCAAGCCAACCGTGAAGTGATCCGCAACGCCGTGAACAGCCTCGAAGGCACGCGCTACCAGTACCTGCATGGTGTGAATCAGCCCGAACGGGTGGCGCCCGAAGCCTACATGCTCGACGTACTGCTCATGCAGCGCCCCGGCAACGACGAGATCCAGCTGGACCTGTTCCTCGACTACCGTAATAACCTGACGCTCTACCCGGCATTCCAAACCTTCTTCAACGCCACGCAAGTGCCGACACTGGTGATCTGGGGCCAGAACGATCCGTTCTTCATCCCGCCAGGTGCGCACGCCTATAAAACCGACAACCCCAACGCGGTGGTGGAACTGCTGGACACCGGCCACTTCGCCTTGGAAACCCATGCGGCGCATATCGCCGAGCGGATTCACGCGGTACTGGGCAACGCCATCAACTGATGGCGCACCACGAACGCACACGTTCGTCCAGTGAATAAAACAGACTGGCCGGGTGCCAATGGCCCTGTTACAACAGCGAAAAGCCTCACTGACGCTGGAGACGCATTCCATGAGCACCTGGCCAGACACCCGAATTCTCGACCTGCTGGGCATCGACGTGCCGATCATCCAGGCCCCCATGGCCGTCGGCACCACCACGGCCATGGTCATTGCCGCCAACGCTGCGGGTGCGCTGGGTTCATTACCGGCGGCCGCGCTGAGCATCGAGCAACTGCGCGACGCGCTGAGCACTATCCGCCAGGCCGGCGCACGGCCGATCAACGTCAATTTCTTCTGCCACCAACCGCCCGCGCCCGATGCAGTGCGCGATCAACGCTGGAAGGCGTTGCTGGAGCCCTACTACCGCGAATTGGGTGCCGACTATGACGCGCCAACCCCGGTCTCCAACCGCGAACCGTTCAACGAGGCGGCTTGCCAGGTGGTTGAAGAGTTTCGCCCGGAGGTGGTCAGTTTCCACTTTGGCCTGCCGGAAAAATCCCTGTTGGACCGAGTAAAAGCCACGGGTGCGAAAGTGCTGTCCTCGGCCACCACCGTAGAAGAAGCCCTCTGGCTGGAACAGCACGGCTGCGATGCAATCATCGCCATGGGCAGTGAAGCGGGTGGGCATCGTGGCTTGTTTCTCAGCGATGACCTCAACACTCAGATCGGCTTGTTCGCCCTGGTGCCGCAAGTGGTCGACGCCGTCAGCGTGCCGGTGATTGCCGCCGGCGGTATCGGTGATGCACGTGGGATTGTCGCGGCATTCGCCCTGGGCGCCTCGGCGGTGCAGATTGGTACGGCGTACCTGTTTACCCCCGAAGCCAATGTCACCGCGTCCCACCATCACGCACTGCGGCACGCCCAGGCCAGCGAAACCGCGCTGACCAACCTGTTCACCGGTCGCCCCGCACGCGGCATCGTCAACCGGGTCATGCGTGAGCTCGGTGCGATCAACCCGGCCGCGCCGGCCTTCCCGACCTCCGGCGGTGCGCTGATACCGCTCAAGGCCAAGGATGAGGCCGGCTTCAGTAACCTGTGGTCCGGCCAGGCCCTGCGCCTGGGCAAAGACATCACCACATATGAGCTGACCCGCGAACTGGCGGAGCAGGCGTTGGCCAAGTTCAACTAGAACCTTCAGCTGTGGCAACTTTGCACTGTACCGGCAATGGCCAACCGCTATATATTCCCATACATAGCGGTAAGGCCTTCTCCCTATAACAAGCCGTACAGATTCAAAGGAGCTGCTTCATGAAGATTCACGCCTCACGCTTGGCCGTCCTGGTCGCTGCCCTCGCCTTCGGTTCGGCGCAGGCCGATGAAGTCCAGGTGGCCGTGGCCGCCAACTTCACCGCACCGATCCAGGCGATTGCCGCCGACTTCGAGAAAGACACCGGCCACAAGTTGGTCGCCGCCTACGGTGCCACCGGCCAGTTCTACACCCAGATCAAGAACGGCGCGCCCTTCGAAGTGTTCCTGAGCGCCGACGACACCACGCCGCAAAAACTCGAAACCGAAGGCGACACTGTCAAGGGCTCACGCTTCACCTACGCCGTCGGCACCCTCGCGCTGTGGTCGGCCAAAGAAGGCTACGTGGACGCCAAAGGTGACGTGCTGAAGAAAAATGAATTCCGGCACCTCTCCATCGCCAACCCCAAAGCCGCACCCTACGGCCTCGCCGCCACCCAGGTGTTGGCCAAGGAAGGTCTGACCGAGAAGGTCAAAGACAAGCTCGTCGAAGGCCAGAACATCACCCAGGCCTATCAGTTCGTGTCCACCGGCAACGCCGAGCTGGGTTTTGTCTCCTTGTCGCAGATCTACAAAGACGGCAAAGTCACCAGCGGTTCGGCCTGGATTGTTCCAGCCGCGATGCATGACCCGATCAAACAGGACGCAGTGATCCTCAACAAGGGCAAGGACAGCGCGGCTGCCAAGGCACTGGTTGAGTACCTCAAGGGGCCTAAAGCCGCTGCCGTCATCAAGTCCTACGGTTACGAGCTGGCCAAGTAAATGCCGTTATCGAGTGCCGATTTTTCCGCTATCTGGCTGACCATCAAGCTGGCGTCACTGACCACCGTGATCCTGCTGGTTATCGGCACTCCGATTGCCCTGTGGCTGTCGCGCACCCGCTCCTGGTGGCGCGGCCCCATCGGCGCCGTCGTCGCCTTGCCGTTGGTGTTGCCACCGACGGTGATCGGCTTCTACCTGCTGTTGACCATGGGCCCCAATGGCTATTTCGGCCAGTTCACCCAGTGGCTGGGCCTGGGCACGCTAACCTTCAGCTTCGCCGGGCTGGTCATCGGCTCGGTGATCTATTCCATGCCGTTTGTGGTGCAGCCGTTGCAAAACGCCTTCTCCGCCATCGGCACGCGCCCGCTGGAAGTGGCGGCGACCTTGCGCGCCAATCCCTGGGATACGTTTTTTAGCGTGATCCTGCCCCTGGCGCGTCCAGGCTTCATCACCGCTTCGATCCTCGGTTTTGCGCACACCGTCGGTGAATTCGGCGTGGTGCTGATGATCGGCGGCAATATCCCGGACAAGACCCGGGTGGTGTCCGTACAGATCTACGACCACGTGGAAGCCATGGAATATGCCCAGGCCCATTGGCTGGCCGGCGCCATGGTGGTGTTCGCGTTCCTAGTGTTGCTGGCGCTCTATTCCAGCCGTAAAACCAAGATGGGCTGGAGCTGATGTCGATGATTGATGTACGCCTGCACCTCCAGTATTCGGGCTTTGCCCTCGACGTCGACCTGCACCTGCCCGGCCGCGGGGTGACCGCGTTGTATGGGCATTCCGGCTCCGGCAAGACCACGTGCCTGCGCTGTATCGCCGGGCTGGAGCGCGCCGAAGACGGTTTTATCCAGATCAACGATGAAGTCTGGCAAGACAGCCGCAACGGGCGGTTTGTACCCCCGCATAAGCGCGCGCTGGGTTACGTGTTTCAGGAGGCCAGCCTGTTTGCGCATCTATCGGTGCGGGACAACTTGGCGTTCGGCCTCAAGCGCATTCCTCGGCAGCAGCGCCGTGTGGACATGGCCCAGGCCACCGAGTTGCTGGGCATCGGTCACCTGCTTGACCGCCATCCCCAGCACCTCTCCGGCGGTGAACGCCAACGCATCGGCATCGCCCGAGCGTTGCTCACCAGCCCAAGCCTGCTGTTGATGGACGAGCCGCTGGCCGCCCTCGACAGCCAGCGCAAAGGCGAGATCCTGCCGTACCTCGAACGCCTGCACGATGAGCTGGATATCCCGGTACTGTATGTCAGCCATGCTCAGGATGAGGTGGCGCGCCTGGCCGATCACATCGTGTTGCTCAGCGACGGCAAGGCCTTGGCCAGCGGCCCCATCGGCGAAACCCTGGCGCGGCTGGACCTGCCCCTGGCGTTGGGCGACGACGCAGGTGTGGTGATCAACGGCACGGTCAACGCCTACGACGATCACTACCAGTTGCTCACCCTGCAGCTGCCCGCCAGCGCCCTGCACATGCGTGTGGCCCATGCACCGCTGGCCGTGGGCAAAGCGCTGCGCATCAAGGTGCAGGCGCGTGATGTCAGCCTGAGCCTGCAGGCCGAGGAACACAGCAGCATCCTCAACCGCTTGCCGGTGACGGTCATTCAGGAGATCTCGGCGGACAACAGCGCGCACGTGCTGGTGCGCCTGGACGCGGGGGGCACGCCGTTGCTGGCGCGCATCACGCGCTTTTCCCGCGACCAACTGCAATTGCACCCCGGCCAGACGCTGTGGGCGCAGATCAAGGCGGTCGCCGTGCTGGCGTGAACAACCTTTTGGCACGACCGCATACGGCTGCGGTCAATCAGACATACCGGCCTGATTTGTTGCCAAGGAACCCGTCCCATGTCCGACTCTGCGCTGCCCCGCGACCTGCATTACGTTGACGACACCCAGCCTGGCATCCGTCGCAAGACGGTGCGCGGCAAGTTCCAGTATTTCGACCCCAAGGGCGTACGCATCACCGACGCCGATGAGATCAAGCGCCTCAACGCCCTGGCGGTCCCACCGGCCTACACCGATGTGTGGATCTGCGCCGACCCGCGCGGCCACCTGCAAGCCACCGGCCGCGATGCACGCGGGCGCAAGCAGTACCGCTATCACGCGCGTTGGCGTGAAGTGCGCGACAGCGACAAGTACGCCCGGTTGCAGGAATTCGGCAACGCCCTGCCGACATTACGCAAACAGTTGGAAGCGAAAATCGCCGAGCCTGGCTTCACTCGCGAAAAAGTCTTGGCCACCGTGGTGATGCTGTTGGACGCCACGCTGATCCGCGTCGGCAATACCCAATATGCGCGGGACAACAAATCCTACGGGCTGACCACCCTGCGCACCCGCCATGTGGATGTGAAAGGCAGCGAGATCCAGTTCCAGTTTCGCGGCAAGAGTGGCGTGGAGCATCAGATCAGCGTCAAGGACCGGCGCCTGGCCACGGTGGTCAAGCGCTGCCTGGAATTGCCGGGGCAGAACCTGTTCCAGTACCTGGACGAAGACGGCGAGCGGCACACTGTCAGCTCCCAGGACGTGAATGAATACCTGCACAGCCTCACCGGTGCGGACTTCACCGCTAAGGACTACCGCACTTGGGCCGGCACGGCCATGGCGCTGGCGGTGTTGCGGGAATTGGAGTGGCAGCCTGAGTCCGATGCCAAGCGACACGTCGTGGCGATGGTCAAGGACGTCGCCAAGCAGCTGGGCAACACCCCGGCGGTGTGCCGCAAGTGCTACATCCACCCCGCCGTACTGGAGCATTTCAGCCTGGGTGAACTCTCCAAGCTGCCTAAGCCGCGACTGCGCAAAGGGCTCAGGGCCGAAGAGGTCGCCTTGGCGATGTTCCTTGAACAACTGGCGGCGGACTTGCCGAAAAAAGCCAAGGCGGGTTAGGCTTTGCCTCCCTTCTGATTCGCAGGACGATCGCCGACGTGAACCACTAAGCCTTCCAAAATGTATCTGCAACAAGCCGCCTGGCGCGCTTGTTGGCCTGTCCGACATTTTTTTGGAGGTGCTGATGACTGACGTCAACCGGCTGCCCGCGCTTGTTTCCCTGCAACACCTGAGTGTCCAGTTCGCCAATGGCGAGACCTTGCTGGACGACCTGAGCCTGTCCATCGATCACACCCCCACCGGCATTGTGGGGCGTAACGGATGCGGTAAAAGTCTCCTGGCCCACGTGATCGCCGGGCTGCTGTCGCCCTCCTCCGGCACCCGCAATGGTACGGCCACTGTGGTCTATGTGGCGCAGAACCCCGTGGTTGCGCCAGGCGCGAGCATTGCCGACCTCACCGGCACCACCGCGATCTTGTCAGCCCTTGGGCGCATGGCCCAAGGCACGGCGCAGGTCGATGATCTTGAGTTGATCGACGACCGTTGGGACCTGGCCGAACGCTTGCGCAACGCCCTGGATGCAGCGGGCCTGGAAGCGCTTGGTGTCGACACCCCGGCCGATACACTCAGCGGCGGTCAGTTGGCACGGATTGCGGTTATCGGCGCGCTATTGGCTGCGCCACACCTGCTGGTGCTCGACGAGCCCACCAACCACCTCGACAGCGATGGCCGTGCATGGCTGCTGCGCCAGCTCAGTGAGTGGCGCGGCGGCCTGGTGGTGGTCAGTCATGATCGACAATTGCTCAACACCATGGCACGCATCGTTGAACTGTCGCCCCTCGGCGTCCACGTGTATGGCGGCAACTACGATGCCTATCGGCACCAGCGCAATGCCGAACAACAGGCCGCCGTCTGCGCACTGGAACACGCCCGCCTGGCGCGCAGCCGCGAACGTCGGCGCCTGCAAAAAGATCATGACAGCCTGCAGCGCAATGCCGCTCGCTCACGCAAACACGCCGAGACCGCCAACGTCGACCGATTCACCCAGGCACGCTGGAAAGGCGCCGCCACGGAAATCGTCCACACCCTGCGCAGCGCGCACGAGCAGCGCAAACATGACCTGGATGCCCAGGTGCGCGAGGCCTACGAACGGGTCATGGAGGAAACGCCGACGCTGTTGGCGTTGCCCGCTTCCGCAGTGCCCGGCGGTCGCCAGGTGGTGTCCCTGATAGACCTAGAATTGCCTTGGCTGCCGTCGAGCCGCCTCAACGTCCAACTCGCCGGCCCGGTGCGCGTCGCGGTGCGTGGGCCCAACGGCTGTGGCAAGTCCACACTGCTCAAGGTATTGGCGGGAGCATGGCGGGCGGTGAGCGGGGAGTGCCGGGTGACGGTGCCCACTGCCTACATTGATCAACACCTCGCACTGCTGGACGATCAACGCTCCATCGTTGAACAGCTCAACCTGCTCGACACGCCACTGGCCGAAGCCCCATTGCGCACGCGCCTGGCTTTGCTGCAACTGGATGCCTTGCGGGTGACCCAGCCGGTCGGGCAGCTCAGTGGTGGCGAACGATTAAAGGCAGCCATGGCCATTGCCCTGTGGCGCGAGGAGCCCGCGCAGCTGCTGTTGCTGGACGAGCCGACCAACCACCTGGACCTGGAATCGGTGACGGCGGTTGAGCAGGCGCTGCAGGGGTTTACCGGGGCAATCATTGTGGTGTCCCATGACCCGGCGTTTGTGCAAACGATCAGGCCGACGCATTACCTCGACTGGCATCGCACGGGTTGGTCCCTGCAGTGTGTTTGAGGTCATTGCATACGCGCTGAAAGCGTCCTACGGTAGTGGCCGTATAATCTCACCGAGGAACCCGGTCCTATGCTGCCTTCGCCCCGCAAGCCCTACGCCAACGCTGCACTTGCCCATCGACAGCGCTGGCGTGGTCGGGTCGGGCTGATGCTGGTGGCCAGCCTGTCGGTACTGGCGGGCATGACCGATGCCATCGGTTTCATGGCAAGCGGCGACTTTGTTTCGTTCATGAGCGGCAATACCACGCGCCTGGCGGTGGCAATCAGCGCGGGAGAGCTTGGCCTGACCGGGCGCCTGTTGTTGCTGGTTGCGACATTTATCGTCGGCAACGCCTTGGGGGTAGTGGTCAGCCGGCTGAGCCGCCGCCATGCGTTGCCCTTGCTGTTGTGTATTGCCGCCCTGTTATGCGGTGCGGCATTCCTGCCGTTCGCCGATACGTTGCCTGCGCTGCTGGCGGCGATCGTCGCGATGGGCATGCTCAATGCCGCTGTGGAAGAGGTCAACGGGCTGCCGGTAGGGCTGACTTACGTCACCGGCGCGCTTTCCCGCTTTGGTCGCGGGCTGGGACGCTGGCTGCTGGGGGAGCGCCGCAGTGGCTGGCGTGTGCAGTTGATCCCGTGGGGCGGGATGTTCGTGGGGGCAGTCATTGGCGCGCTGTTGGAGCAGCAGCTGGGCCTGAAGGCGCTGCTGGTCAGCGGCGTATTGGCGGGGTTGCTGGGGCTGATCTCGCTGAAAATCCCACGCCGTTGGCACCTGGGTTACATGCCGCGCTGAAAAAAGAAGATGCTCGCCCGACGCTTAGGCCTCGACGTCCGTGTACTGGTAAAGAGCCATCATGTCGGGCGAGCCGGTGAATCATAAGCTAATGCCTCGCGGCTGTCGTGCCAGGCATTTCCTAAAACGACTAAGGCATTCGCCTACAGGCAGGTCGCGAGTGCGGCCAAACGACGCTTGGCCGGCATGTTGTCTTGTGCGGCGTAGTAGTTGATGGTCGAACCGGTACCCGCGCTTTGCACGTCGGCGAAGTAATCACCCGCGGTGGTGTAGACGGTAAAACCGCCCGCGCCGATCGGCTCCTTGAAGCCACCGGCGTCAACGCCGAAGACGCTTTCGTCCTGCCAGCCGAACTGGACGCATTCGGCAACTACCAGGGTGGCCTTGTCCGAAGCCAGGGTCTTGTAGGGCGTGCCTGCACGCGCCTCTTTCATCTTCGAACCCGCGCAACCGGCCAGGGCCGCCAGTACCAGTGCGCCAATTACCACCTTGTGCATGCCATTGCTCCGTTGGAAAAAACGCGACTGTACCATTGCCGCGCGCCGGACTGCCGGATGCATGAACTTTGTTTCACTGTAAAGACGGAAAACGCGGCCTATAGTGGCCACGCTCATTTTTAGAAGTATCCCTTCTGCCCGCTCTCCCGCGGGCTTTTTTTTGCTGGGTGCTTGTCAGAGCAACCAGCGGAACAGGTAGAACAACGTCATGCTCAGCAGCACGGTCATCAGCACGTTACGCGTCCAGAACATCAACGCCACCGCGCTGATACCCGCCAGCAAATAAGGGTTGGCCGGGCTCAGGTTAAGCTGGTGGTCGGCGAGAAAGATGATCGGTCCGCAAATCGCCGTGAGCATGCCCGGCACCGCAAACCCGAGAAACTCCCGCGCACCGCGGTTGAGACGCACCGGCAGGCGCGGCTCGATAAACAGGTAACGGTTGAGGAAGACCACCAGGCCCATCGCCACAATCATGATGTAGATCATCGCTGCCCCACTCCCAGTCGCTTGCAGGCATACCCTGCGCTCATGCCCAGCACGCCGGACACCACCACCGCCGACTCCCACTGCAGGAAACTCAGCCACACCGAAAACAGCAGCGACACCGCCACGCAGACCACCGTGGGGATGTCACGCACCACCGGCGTAATCAACGCGATAAACGTCGCAGCGATGGAAAACTCCAGGCCCAGTTGATCGAGGCCGGGAATGCTTTTACCGAGCACGATGCCGGCCAGGGTGAACAGGTTCCAGGCGATATAAAACGTCAGGCCCACGCCCAGGGCGTACCAGCGATTGAACGTCTCGCGGTCGTAGTGGCTGACCAGGGCGAAGAATTCATCGGTGAGCAGAAAGCCCAGGCTCATGCGCCAGCGGGTGTTGAGGGGCGACAGGATCGGGCGCAAGTGCATGCCGTAGAGCAAATGCTGGGAGGTGAGCAGCAAGGTGGTCAGCACAATGGAAATCAGGCTGGCGCCGCTCTTGACCATGCCGATAGCGACCAGTTGCGCAGCGCCGGCAAACACGATGGCGGACAAGCCCTGGGCTTCCAATGGGCTGAACTGCGCATCAATGGCCATGGAACCGGCGAGCAGCCCCCACGGCGCACAGGCCAGGGACAGCGGAATCACGGCGATTGCGCCGCGAGCGAAGGCGTAATGAGGTAAGGCGGTAGGCATGGAAACGGCTCATCGACAGACAGTCGACAAGCATGCCAGCGCAACAAGGGACTTGTCTTGAACGATCTTGCTCAGGCGAGCCTGACAGACACTTGCTCCACCGAGTCGCGTGCTTCGCGCAATTCGTGGGCGTCCTGGTTGAGCCGGTGAATGGTATTGAGCAGGCGCTGGCGCAGCACTTCATCGCCGAGTTTTTCGACCGCGCGCATCAAGTCGAACGCCGCGGTTTCGTTATTATCCGCGACGGAATCCAGGGTCTTGCGCAGGTTGCGAGTGGCACGGGTCACGCGGGGTCTTCCTTCATCAGCAATGGGGAGGCACTTTAGGACATTCATGTTTCATTTTAATTTCAAACACTTGTGGCGTATTTCAAGGGATTTGATCCATATCAATTGATACAGCATTTGACCGATACTTCAGCCATGCCGCTATCGAACCCTCTGGCATGCGAACTTTGCGTCCGCGAACTGATCCATGCTCTGCACCACCTACCACAGCGCGCCAGCAGCACCTGCTGAGCCATCGGAGCGTTAACCCATGCTTGTCGCAATTGGCATTTTCATCTTCACCATCGTACTGGTCATCTGGCAGCCCAAGGGCTTGGGCGTCGGCTGGAGTGCAACAATGGGCGCCATCCTGGCCCTGGGCTCTGGCGTGATCAGCCTGGCCGACATCCCGGTGGTGTGGCACATCATCTGGAATGCCACCGGGACCTTTGTCGCGTTGATCATCATCAGCCTGCTGCTGGACGAGGCCGGCTTCTTTGCCTGGACCGCCTTGCACGTAGCGCGCTGGGGCCGTGGCCGCGGCCGTCGCCTGTTTGCTTATATGGTATTGCTCGGCGCGCTGGTGTCGGCCCTGTTCGCCAACGACGGCGCGGCGCTGATCCTTACGCCGATCGTGATGTCGATGCTGTTGGCCCTGCGCTTCTCCCCGGCAGCGACCCTGGCATTCGTCATGGGCGCAGGCTTTATCGCCGACACCGCAAGCCTGCCGCTGGTGGTGTCGAACCTGGTCAATATCGTCTCGGCGGACTATTTCAAGATCGGCTTCAACGAATATGCGGCGGTGATGGTGCCGGTCAACTTTGTCAGCGTCGCAGCTACGCTGGCGGTGTTGCTGTGGTTCTTCCGTCGCGATATCCCCCAGACCTACGACCCAGCCGACCTCGAAGACCCCGCCAGCGCCGTCCACGACCGCGCCACCTTCCGCGCCGGCTGGTGGGTGCTGGGCATCCTGCTGGTCGGTTGCTTCGCCCTGGAACCGCTGGGCATTCCCATCAGCGCGATTTCCGCCGTCTGCGCCGTGCTCCTGCTGGTGATCGCCGCCAAGGGCCACAAGATCTCCACACGCAAAGTGCTGAAGGAAGCACCGTGGCAGATCGTAATCTTTTCGCTCGGGATGTACTTGGTGGTGTACGGCTTGCGTAACGCCGGCCTCACCACCTACCTGGCGACCTGGCTCGACACCTTTGCCACTTACGGCGTGTGGGGCGCAGCCATGGGCACAGGGGTGCTGACGGCGCTGCTGTCCTCGGCGATGAACAACTTGCCGACGGTGTTGATCGGCGCGCTGTCCATCGAGTCCAGCCATGCCGTGGGCGTGGTCAAGGACGCGATGATCTACGCCAACGTCATCGGCAGCGACCTGGGCCCGAAAATCACCCCGATCGGCAGCCTGGCCACGTTGCTGTGGCTGCATATTCTTGCGCGCAAGGGCATCACCATCACCTGGGGCTACTACTTCAAGGTCGGCATCGTACTGACGTTGCCGGTGTTGTTGATCACCCTTGCCGCCCTCGCCGTGCGCCTGAGTGTCTGACGGAGATACCGCAATGAAAGTCCTGTTCATGTGCACCGCCAACAGTTGCCGCAGCATCTTGTCCGAAGCAGTATTCAACCACCTGGCGCCGCCGGGTTTTGAGGCGATCAGCTCCGGCAGCTTTCCCAAGGGCCAGGTCCTGCCGCGCAGCCTGAGTACGCTACAGGCGGCGGGCATCAGCACCGAGGGCCTCTACAGCAAGGGTAACGAGGCCTTTGCAGACAGCCCGCCGGATGTGGTGATCACCGTGTGCGACAAGGCGGCCGGCGAAGCCTGCCCGGTGTACTTCGGGCCCGCCATGAAGGCGCATTGGGGCTTGGCAGACCCTTCGGATGTGCTCGGTGATGAGGCGAGTGTGCAAGCTGCATTCGACGCCACCCTGGCGATCATTGCCACGCGCTGCCGGGCGTTTTTTGCCGTGCCATTTGACCGCCTCAGCCCTGCGGAACGCAACGCTGAACTGGCGCGCATTGCACTGCTGTAACCGGAGGAACCATGACCACCCTGCCCTTGCCCGAGTCGAATCGATGAGCGCCGTGCAACACGCCTGGCTGGGCCCCTACGAAATCAGCAGCACCGTCTGCACCGGCCTGACCTTTGCCCGCCACAGTCATGATGAATGCGTGATCGGCGTGAACCTGGTCGGCGAGGAAAAGGTCTGGCTGGACCGCCGGGAATTCGACGCCGGGCCGGGGTCGATTACCTTGTACAACCCTGGGCAGATCCAGGGCGGGGGTGCAGCGAATGGCGCGCCGTGGCAGTTTGTGAGCCTGTACGTCAACGCCGACCAATTGGCCGCCGACCTCGGGCTGGTACACGTGGAGTTCGATCGCTCGCTGTGTGTTCAGCCGGACCTCGCCCGGCGACTGGCGCAGACCGTACGAAGCGCATTGAGCGATGAGGCGCGGGCCCGCGAACTGAACGAAGACGCCTTGGTCCTGTTGCTCGGTGAGGTGGTCAGCCTCAGTGGCGTGCGCCTCGCGGGCAGCGCCGCCCCAGGCAAACACCTGATCAGCCGCGCCCAGGCATTGCTCGCCGAACACCTGCATCAAACATTGCCCTTGGAGCAGCTTAGCAATGAACTGGGGTTGACCAAGTTCCACCTGCTGCGCACGTTCCAGAAAGAAACCGGGCTGAGCCCGCGTCAGTGGGCCATGCAGTTACGCACCCGTCGGGCCAAGGGCCTGTTGCGGGCAGGCGTGGCGGTATCCGACATCGCCCACGACCTCGGGTTTGCCGACCAAAGCCATCTCAATCGGCACTTCCGCGCCGCCTACGGCATCACACCCGGTCGCTATCAAAGCGTGTTGAAGCGCTGACAGCGCAATCTGGTCCAAGACAGCGTCCCTGCTTATCGCCAAACTGCCCCCCTCTCTTGAAGGAATGCGGGCATGCTGACGATCTTTTTCTACGCGCTGATATTCGGTTTTGTGTTTTGCCTGTCGCCCGGCGCGGTGCTGGCGGAGACTTTGCGCCGTGGCTTACTCCACGGGTTCACCCCGGCGCTGCTGGTGCAGTTCGGCTCCCTGGTCGGCGACGCAGTGTGGGCGGTGATCGGCCTGACCGGAATCGCCCTGTTGATCCAGCATGACGCGGTGCGCGTGCCGTTGACCGTTGTCTGCGCGCTGTACCTGGCCTGGCTGGGCGTCCGTAGCCTGATCGATGCGTGGAAACTGCCAGAACCAGACGATGCCCCCACCACCACCCGGCAAAATGCGCTGGCCGTGGGCGCGGCGATTTCCCTGGCCAACCCGAAGAATATTGTCTACTGGGGCGCGCTGGGCAGTGCGCTGTCGGGCATCGTCGGTGCCACGCCGAGCCACGGGCAGACGCTGATGTTTTTCGCCGGGTTCATGCTGGCGTCGGTGCTGTCGTGTTTTCTGATCGCAGCGCTGGTCAACCTGCTGCGCAAGAACGCATCACCGTTGTGGCAACGCATCAGTTATGGCACTTGCGGGATAGTACTGATCTATCTGTCAGTTCTCGCGGCACTGGGTATATAAAGTTATATACACACTCACTTTCGAACGCCTCTTGTCTGAATGAACTCTGAACAGCGGATCATTTAATTAATCATGCGTTGACATTTTGTAACCGTCTGAGTAGATTGCCCGTGCCCGCAACTTGGGCCTTTTTTAAACCTCACAAAAGAAGCCAATGGACACAGTATCTAGTCGCTGTCCGAGCTCCGCATCAGCGGGCATCGGGCGCCAAACCCAGAATATGACAGGACTCGCTTCCCGGTCCGGTAAGCTGCGCTAGAGCTCGATGCTCCACCGTAACTGCCTCGCCGGTCGCCCGTCCGGTCCCGAGGTGTGTTATGACCTTCAAAACCCATGCTTTGCCCGATCCATCTACACTGGCCGCAGCCCTGCGCGCCAAGCGTTGTGTTACCTGCGTGGTGTTTCTCCCGCAGCGCACGACCGGTGTCGCACCCTCCCCCCAAGACCCACAGAGACCGAAGGTTTTCAGCCTGGGTTTTTGCTGAGCGCTCGCGCCATTCAACCCCACTGAAACAGCCGTTTCCTGATTAAACCCTGGAGTTCTTTATGAACCATTCCAGTTGTAGTCCGCTGCGCGCTCGTTAACTAACGCGCCAGTAGAAGTTATGTAAGCACCTCATTTAAACCGATCGCGAAGTTAGCGACTCGGCATGCTTTCGCTCGCCTGTATTCAGGTAAGTACCGGGTATGTTTTGTCGAAAAGTTGGCGACAGGAGCACACACCATGAGCGCCGTAAAAAACGTCCCATTGAACAAAAAAACCAGCACCGCCGCTGACATCAAACTGTCGATGCGTGCCGCCCGCGAAGCCCACAACGGGCTGTCGGCCACCCTGGCGAACGTGCGTGCCACCCAGGACGGCTTGACCGAGTTGGATGCAAGCGCCCGCCTGCAACGGGAAGGCTACAACGAAGTCGCCCACGACAAGCCGCCTCACGCCATCGTCCAGTTCCTGCAGGCACTGAACAACCCGTTCATCTACGTACTGCTGACCCTGGGCGGCATCAGCTTCTTCACCGATTGCTGGCTGCCGATGCAGGACGGCGAAGACGCGGACCCCACCAAAGTCATCATTATCATGACCATGGTGCTGCTCAGCAGCCTGCTGCGGTTCTGGCAGGAACACCGCTCGGCCAAATCCGCCGAAGCCCTGAAAGCCATGGTGCGCACCACAGCCACCGTGCTGCGCCGTGAGCAAGTGGGCGCCCAACCGACCCTGCGCGAAGTACCGATGCGCGAGCTGGTGGCTGGCGATATCGTGCAACTGTCGGCCGGCGACATGATCCCGGCCGATATCCGCTTGATCGAATCCCGCGACCTGTTCATCAGCCAGGCCGTGTTGACCGGCGAAGCCTTGCCAGTGGAGAAGTACGACACCCTTGGCGATGTCACGCAGAAATCCGCCGGGCCGGTGACCGCCGACCAAGGCAACCTGCTGGACCTGCCCAACATCTGCTTCATGGGCACCAACGTGGTCAGCGGCCGCGCCAAAGCCGTGGTGGTCGCGACCGGGCCGCGCACCTACTTTGGCTCCCTGGCCAAGGCGATTGTCGGCTCGCGGGTGCAAACCGCCTTCGACCGTGGGGTGAACAGTGTCAGTTGGTTGCTGATCCGCTTCATGTTGGTAATGGTGCCGATCGTGTTCTTCCTCAACGGTTTCTCCAAGGGCGACTGGGGCGATGCCTTTCTGTTTGCCTTGGCGGTTGCGGTCGGCCTTACCCCGGAAATGCTGCCGATGATCGTCAGCGCCAACCTGGCCAAGGGCGCCACCGCCATGGCCAAGCGCAAAGTGGTGGTCAAGCGCCTCAACGCGATCCAGAACTTCGGTTCGATGGACGTGCTGTGCACCGACAAGACTGGCACCCTGACCCAGGACAAGATCATCCTCGAACATCACGTCAACGCTTTCGGCCAGCGAGATGAGGCGGTGCTGTCCCTGGCCTGGCTCAACAGCTATCACCAGAGCGGCATGAAGAACCTGATGGACCAGGCGGTGGTGCAGTTTGCCGAGCAGAACCCGAAGTTCCAGGTGCCGTTCGCGTACCGCAAGGTCGATGAATTGCCCTTCGACTTCGTCCGCCGTCGCCTGTCGATCGTGGTCAAGGATGCTGCCGACGACCAGCTGTTGGTGTGCAAAGGCGCCGTGGAAGAGATGCTGAGCATTTCCACGCATGTGATGGAAGCCGGTAAAGCCGTGCCGCTGGATGAGCGTCGCCGTGAAGTGTTATTGGCGCTTGCCAACGACTACAACGAAGACGGTTTCCGTGTGCTGGTGGTGGCCAGCCGTCACATCCCTAAATCAATGGCACGCCAGCAATACACCACCGCCGATGAGCGCAACCTGGTGATCCAGGGCTTCCTGACCTTCCTCGATCCACCGAAGGAAACCGCTGGCCCGGCGATTGCGGCACTGCAACAGATCGGTGTGGCGGTCAAGGTACTGACCGGCGACAACGCCGTGGTCACCAGCAAGATCTGCCGCCAGGTCGGCCTGGAACCCGGCCAACCGCTGCTGGGGGCTGAAATCGAAGCGATGGACGACGCCACCCTGCTGCGCCGCGTGGAAGAACGCACGGTGTTCGCCAAGCTCACGCCGCTGCAGAAGTCGCGGGTGCTCAAGGCGCTGCAAGCCAACGGCCACACCGTGGGCTTCCTCGGTGACGGCATCAACGATGCGCCAGCGCTGCGCGATGCCGACGTGGGTATCTCGGTCGACAGCGGGACGGACATTGCCAAGGAATCGGCCGACATCATCCTGCTGGAAAAGAGCCTGATGGTGCTGGAAGAAGGCGTGCTCAAGGGCCGCGAAACCTTCGGCAATATCATGAAGTACCTGAACATGACCGCCAGCTCCAACTTCGGCAACGTGTTCTCGGTGCTGGTGGCCAGTGCGTTCATTCCGTTCCTGCCGATGCTGTCGATCCACCTGCTGCTGCAGAACCTGATGTACGACATCTCCCAGCTGGCCCTGCCGTGGGACAAGATGGACAAGGAATACCTGGCCAAGCCGCGCAAGTGGGATGCGAAAAACATAGGTCGCTTCATGATCTGGATCGGGCCGACCTCGTCGATCTTCGACATCACCACCTTTGCGCTGATGTGGTACGTGTTCGCGGCCAATAGCGTGGAAATGCAGACCCTGTTCCAGTCCGGCTGGTTTATCGAGGGCCTGCTCTCGCAAACCCTGGTGGTGCACATGCTGCGCACCCGCAAGATCCCGTTCTTCCAGAGCACCGCCGCGTGGCCGGTGTTGATGATGACCTGCGTGGTGATCGTACTGGGGATCTACGTGCCGTTCTCGCCGCTGGGCACCCTGGTGGGCCTGCAACCACTGCCGCTGGCGTACTTCCCATGGCTGGCAGGCACCCTGGTCAGCTACTGCTGCGTGGCCCAACTGATGAAGACGATCTACATCCGCCGCTTCAAGCAGTGGTACTGATCGCCCCCGCCGTTTAAACGGTGGCGGTCGCCCGGCCGCCACCGCGCACTACAAGGAAATACCTTATGCGCGTCTTGATCTGTGCAGGTCGTCATTACGCCGACACCAAAATGTCCCGCCAAGTGCTGGACGCTTACCACCGCCTGCGCCCGGTGCAGGTACTGATCCACGGCGGCAACCAATTCCTCGGCAGCGACGTCGAGGAGTGGGCGCGGGAACTGGGCATCGACGTGGTGCGCTACCCGCCCAACTGGCAACGCCACGGCAAGCAGGCGGAACGTCAGCGCAACCATTTCATGCTGACCGACAGCCGCCCTGACGTGGTCATCGCCCTGCCAGGCGGGGACGACACCTGCGAGCTGGTTTGCCAGGCCAAAGCCAACGGCATTTCGGTGCTGACCGTAGAAAGCTGAATTCAAGCGAGGTGCATCATGCACAAAAAACACCTTCCACTGCGCAAGGACGGGTTTGCCAAATACCGTGCGCGTCAGGCCCGAGGCGCACGCCACACCTTACTGCTACTGCCGCCGGCCAAGCGTCGCGCATTGCAGCGCAACCTGATCTTTATCGGGCTGACCCTGGGCACGTTGTTGACGCTTGCCGTTCTGTCAAAAGCCAACGCGGCCGGTGGTGCTTATGGGGTCGACGACGGCGCAATCAATGCGCCAGGCGAATGCAACATCGACGCCTGGTCCACCGCGAACCGGCACGACGGCAGTACCCATAATGAAACGCTGTCACCGGCCTGCACCTTCGCCGCGATGCCGTCGGTGCAGTGGGGCGCGGCGCTGTCACGCGCCAGCAGCACAGACACGCGCGAAACCCAGGTGAGCCCGCAGCTCAAGGCACAGGTGTGGTCACGGGATGACCTGGGGCTGCAAATGGCCGTGGCAGCCGGCGCGCACTTTGCACTGGATCGCCGGCACGGGTTTGATGGCGCCGACGTCAACATCCCGTTGACGTGGCAGCCGCTGGAGGCACTGCGACTTAACCTGAATGCCGGTTGGTCCCATGCCTACAACGACGGTGATCAGCAACACCGCCTGACCTGGGGCACGGGTTTTGAATATCAGGCAGCGCCCTTGCTGACGCTGATCGCCGAGCGTTACGGCCAGGAAGGCGGTGATCAGGCCTGGCAGGCCGGGCCGAGGTTTCATTTGGGCGAATATGTCGACATCGACTTGGTGGTCGGGCGCAGCCTGATCGGCGAGCGTGCACAATGGCTGACCACCGGCGCCACGCTGCGTTTCTAGCGGCCACCTGTACTTCGGTGGCGCCTACAGACACCGTTTTTCATCGAAGACGAAGATCAAGTGTGGGAGCTGTCGAGCCCCGGCGAGGCTGCGAAGGCGGCGGCACTGCGGGCATCTTCAGCGGCTGACACTCCGCCATCGCAGCCTCGCTAAAGCTCGACAACTCCCACAAGGGATCGGCTGTGTAAGTGGGATTTCGGTCGTAACGGCGAGCACAATTTGAACCACGATGAAGATCAACTGTGGGAGCTGTCGAGCCCCGGCGAGGCTGCGAAGGCGGCGGCACTGCGGGCATCTTCAGCGGCTGACACACCGCTATCGCAGCCTCGCTAAAGCTCGACAACTCCCACAAGGGATCGGCTGTGTAAGTGGGATTTCGGTCGTAGTGGCGAGCACAATTTGAACCACGATGAAGATCAAGTGTGGGAGCTGTCGAGCCCCAGCGAGGCTGCGATGGCGGCGGTACTGCCGGCATTTTTTTGCGCCTGACACTCCGCCATCGCAGCCTCGCTAAAGCTCGACAACTCCCACAAGGGATCGGCTGTGTAAGTGGGATTTCGGTCGTAACGGCGAGCGCAATTTGAGCCACGACGAAAATCAAATGTGGGAGCTGTCGAGCCCCAGCGAGGCTGCGAAGGCGGCGGTACTGCCGGCATTTTCTGCGCCTGACACACCGCTATCGCAGCCTCGCTAAAGCTCGACAGCTCCCACAGGGGATTTGCTTTAGCCTGGAATTCCGTTTTCCCTCAGGCCTTGGCCTGTTGTTCCAAGTGCAGCTGTAATTGCGGGTCGATCTGCAGTTGCCCCGCCAGGTCGTCCAGGTAGTTGCGTTCGCCGTCCTGCTGATCATCCACCATCATCACACTGGCCAGGTAAACCTCTGCCGCAACAGCCGGATCGCTGGCGAATTCGGCGAAGTCCGCCGCGTCCAGAGGCTTGGCAACCTCAGCGTCAAGCCACTGCTGCAATTGCGGGTCGTCGGTATGCCGGCCCAGTTCACTGGAAATCAGTTGCTGCTCTTTTTCATCAATGCGGCCGTCGGCTTTGGCGGCAGCAATCAAGGCACGCAACACCGCATGGCTATGGGCCTCGGCTTCGGCGCCGTCAAGCTGGTCCACAGTCTGCAAGGCTTGCTGCGGGGCATTGGCTTGCTGGCGCTGCCAGGCTTGGTAGGCCTGGAATGCCGCCATGCCCAGGGAAGCCAGCGCTGCATAGTTCATCCCGCCAGAGCGTCCTTGAGCCGGACGCGCGCCGGTGGCACCTCCCAACAGACCGCCCAGGCCGCCCAACAGACCACCCAAACCACCACCGGCCGAAGCATTGCCAGTGCTGGTACCTTTCAATAAACCGCCGAGCAGCCCACCCAGGCCGCCCGAGGAAGCACTCCCCCCTTGCCCGGCGCGCAAGAGTTGCTCCAGTAAGTCGCTGGTGTTCATGGTGTCACCCTCCCAGGGCGCAGTGTTGGCGTCTACCAACCATAGCCCGCCGCTGTCGGAACACCATGACCGCCGGGCGGGCACGGCCTATCATGGCGTCACCGTGCCTGTGAGAGAAAACCCAAGTGAACCGGATTGAGCACCTCGCATTGATGGCGAGCTATAACCAGTGGATGAACCGCAAGCTCTATGACGCGGCCGGCACGCTGTCGGACGCGGCGTTAGTCATGGACCGCAAGGCGTTTTTCAGCTCGATCCTCGGCACGCTGAACCATCTGGCCTTGGGCGACACGGTCTGGCTCAAGCGTTTTGCCGAGCATCCCGCAGGCTACGCGGCATTGGCTCCGTTGAGTGCGATCACAGCCCCTGCCGATCTCACGCAACTGGCCTTTGCCGATATCCGCGAGCTGTCAGCCCATCGCGCCTGGCTGGATCAGCTGATCGTCGACTGGGCTCACACGGTGCAGGACCCCGATCTGGACCATCGCCTGCATTACCACAACATGCGAGGTGTCGCCGCCGATAAAGACTTCTTCAGCCTGCTGGTGCATTTTTTCAATCACCAGACCCACCACCGGGGCCAGGCAACCACCCTGTTGAGCCAAGCAGGGTTGGATGTGGGCACTACGGACTTACTGGCGCTGATCGACTGAATTCAGCATCAAACGCGGGAACGCACACGTTCACCGCGGCAGCGGCCCTGGGGCTGAACAGCCCCGCAAACAAAACCGAACGCTGCCTCGCCGATGGGGTCGAAACCCCAGGTGCCGGGATTTTTACCGCCCCGCCCTCCCCGCGTGCATTGTGGGTCTACCGATGCGCGTACCCCCAAGAAGGAGACGCTTACATGGTCATTCACTTCAAGGTCGCAGGTCACTTAGCCTGTGGCCACCACGGCACCAACCTCCCTTCCAGCACCGAGCTGAACCGAGTCAAATGCCGTACCTGCCGCAATACCGAAGCTTACAAGGACGCGCGCCGCACCCAGCGCAACGCCGCCCGCCGCGCCAACCGCAAGGCCAAGACCCCTACCGCCGTTGATTGGCGCAGTGCGTGGACACAACGCCTCACCGACCTGCCCGGTTTGCAGCGTTTACCCCGCGGTTTCAGTGGTCAGCCTTTCGTGTAAGCCACCGATGCAAAAAAGCCCTGGATGTTCCGGGGCTTTTTTGCACCCTACAAGCGAGGGATCAACTCCAGCACACCAATGTGGTGATGACCGAGAACTCCATCCGCAAACGAATAGGCAAAAAGGTCACACCAACTAAGTGAGTTACGGAGCAATATTTGAAATTGCAGACCGGAAACAAACAAGGGCTTGCATCAGATTTCGTCCGCAAACCCTTGATTTGACTCGCCATTCTGGCTTACGCCGAAGAGCTTCTGCCCGATTGCATCGAGATAAGTATCCTCGGCATTCCCACTGCTTTTTATGAAGCGTTGTTTGCTGACCATGTGATCAAGTACACGCACCAATTGGCTAGGTGAGCCGCTCTATGGCGAGCAAGATGGGCCGTCTTTAGCAGGGAGGTGTGATCCTTGAGTTATCGGAGACCGCAAAAGCTACTGACTGGAGCAATTGGCAGAGCCTCAAGAGCAGGGTCAGGAACTCAGCATTGATTGCCTCAGACCAGGCTCGGCCGTATCTGAGAGTCAGGTGTATGGAGGTCACCGGGTCTCCATTCTGAGCAGACTCGAGCGAGTAGCGTTCACCATCCGAAAATGTACCTCGGGCACATCCAGGGAACACCAACTCCAGAAATGTGATTACGGCCTCAGGGCATCCAATGTTTAGCACGTCCTCGACGTTGGACAGATCGCTTTCACTGAGGTCTGTAGGCTTCAAAATAATAATGTCAAAGCTCATTGCTGCGGGCTCCCATCTTGTAATTCGTTTGGCATCGGCATTCCCTTTTATATGCCCAGCCATCACGCCTCGCGTCATTAAACCGGCGATCACTTATGCGGCAGCAATTGATCGATTTCACTCGCCCAACTGATTTTTATTCGCCGCGCCGTCATGCACTAGCACTTTCATGCGGTTGGCCCGCTGGTTGGCAAAAAGGTAGGTGTGTTCGCCATCCGCTTACCCTAGCTCCTCCTCCCCGTGCGGGAACTCACTCTGCTAAGGTATCGCCCCAATCGACAGCAAATGGAATCAACGAAGAATGGACTCATGGAAGATTCTGGCGTTAGCCCTACTGGCATCGGTCAACACTCAGGCCGTGTCAGGTGACAACGTCAACCCTGTCGCGGCAGGAATATTTATCACAATTTCCTTCCCAACCATCTTAATTGGAGCAACCACATCGCTCACAACCGAGCCCCCAAAGATTTTCAAGTCCGCCAAGACCGATGCTCTGGCATTCATCGGTTCGGACAGCGAGATTCGTGGTGCAGAGTTTGAGCAGGCGGTGCGCTTTTATCGCACGACTTACACGCCACCGTTGATGACTGACCAGCAGCTGGCCCAGGCCATCGCGGCTTCATTCTGAGGTCGGCCGTCAAGCTGTCGTAGGCAATGGTCGTCATCGATGTGCTACCCCGCCTTGAATGGGTGAATGGCTCCCGGTATTGATAGTTGTCAAATCACAAGGACGTCCACATGAGTGAAACGCAACACGCTGGCCCTCTCCGCCCCAAACTAACAATTGCGTTTTGGTCATTCGCTTTGGGGGTCGCTACAACGATAGCTGGAGCAGCCGCTCACTACGGTCGTCAGGACAGCGACCTGACAAACGTAAGGGAGCGAGTCGAAGACTTCAGAAAGGCAAACGACAGCCTAAATACCTCACTCAACCAATGGATAGGGGCGTACAACAAACAGGCCGCGACGCTCGCAGCTTCAGAGGAGAGAGTGCGTCAGTTGGAAAACGATCGGTGCACGCCCATCAAATCGGATGTCGACGATATAAGGTCCGATATCAGCTCGGCAATGAAGTACTACCCCGAGAGGGTTGGCTCCCTTAAAGAAATGATGGACCAATATCAACAGACTTTGCGCGCTTGCTATGCCGCGTCATCTAGTCCCACTCATACACCGTAAAAATCCAGCGCTACGATTTTGCACATTCTAAACCGTGGCGTGGATCACTTGACCCGGCGCTCGACGCCACCAAGTGCCTTGTCACAGTGCAGGCAGTACTCGCAGTTCAGCGTCCGGCACAGCCAGACCTTTACCCCGTCCCTCACCTTCCCGCTCAGTACGCACAAGGTCGCCCAAAACGCGATAAGGCCGCAGGCGATGGCGTTGATCAGCTCAAGATTCAGAGTGGGTTACCGCATCTGAATTCTTTCAACATCTGCACATTCCTTTTGCTGAATCGACCTTTCCATGGGCAATAAAAAACCCGACTCAAAGGCCGGGTTTGCAGGCTGATTTTACTCAGTTGTCAGGATGCTCGCTTGCTACTGAATCAGCGGCGTCTACATCCGACATGTCCTCTTCGAGCGGCGCGTCATCGTCTGGCGGCAACGGGATACCGTCCTCATCGCGCTTCGGGTCGTGCCCTGTCTCGTTGTCAGTGCCGCGAGTTACATCCTGCTGGGAAATATTCCCTGGTGCATTTTCATTGATTTCCATGCTGGCTCTCCGTTCTAACGCTCGGGATATCCGCGCTTAAACATGGGAGTCGGCAGGTCACAGCGAGTGCCGAGCACTGGACGAACGGCAGAAAACGCCCCGCACAAGGCGAGGCTTTCATAATTCCTTTCGCCCTACTTTGGGACCCGTAGTGCGGATCAAGACTGGCTTACGCTGCTTTCATTTGTCGAGATCTAGCAGCTCGCCCATTCGCCCTCCTAACATTCCACGCAACCACGCACCATGAAACTCAATATTTTCGAGAGAAGTACCGTCTCCTAGACGATGCTCAAAAACCTTGCCCTTCGCTCCGCGATACACGACGCGAAAATGTCCATCATGAGCAGACGATGTCATCACATACGGGCGGATGGAGATGATTTCGCTAAACGGTACGTGTACTTCAACGGGGCTTCGACAACGACGAGTTAGGGTGAGGGTCAACAGCTGCTGGTTTTCGTCGAACGTGAAGGCCTGCACTTGAGGCTCAGAGACAACCCAGGCAAAGAACGCACCAATGAACACTGCACTGGCCAGCATTATCAGAATGAAGGATGACGCTGTGAGGCTCTCACCCTGGTTAGCCTGCACACCCTGAATGACGTCCGGCCCTGTGAAAAGGAACGTCGCAAGCCCGTAGCCCGGTAACAGCAGAAGCAGCGCAAGAGAGAAGCCAAAAACACCCATACCATTGCTTCCGATAATTGGTATTTCGGGGCCGTAATACCAAATAGGCGGGTGGGCAGTACTTAGCCCGCCAGCATTGGTGGCTGTGGCGCTAGCGGGTCTTTGATGATTCATCTGGCCGTCTCCAGGGATTGCAGCGCAGACGTTATCACTACTACCGGACAGTCTGGAAACGGATCACAGGGCTTTCTCTGGGCATACCACTGTCGTGATGACCGAGCAGTACATCCGCAACCGCAAAGGCAAGAAAGTCTCACCAACGAAGTGAATTGCGGACCCGTTGTTTTATTGCGGAGCGGAAACAAACAAGGGCTTGCATCAGCTTTCGCCCGCAAACCCTTGATTTTAGATGGTGCCCGAACCCGGAATCGAACCGGGACGCCCTTACGAGCGGGGGATTTTAAGTCCCATGCGTCTACCAGTTTCGCCATTCGGGCGGTAGCGCGTGTTGCAGGGTTGGGAATATATAGATCCAGCCGCTTCGACGCAAGTTCGCAGGGCAGCTTTCTTGCACCACGGAACAGCTGAAAAAGCTTGGTAGATCAGTGATCTAGATACGCGAATAAAGGCAAAGCAACAGGTTTTCGGCTCGAAGAGCCTCCCGCTACTCTGTTAAAGTCACGCCCACCCAAAACGCATGGAAGCGCTGCAGAATGGATTCATTCAAGGTTATCGCAATCGCCAGCCTGGCATTGCTCGGCACTCCGGTCGTAGCGGCCGAAAACAACAACCCGGTTCAAGGCGCGCTGATGCTCACGTCGGTCGCGCCCTTTTTGCTTGTCTCAGGGGCCACAGCCCTGACCTCCGCCATTCCAGAGCAGTTCACATCGTCCAAGAGTGATGCGCTGGCGTTTATCGGTTCAGGCGGTGAGATCCGTGGGGCACGGTTTGAACAAGCATCACGATTTTATCGTTCCACCTACAACACGCCGCTCATGTCTGACATGCAGTTGGCCCAGGCAATTGCCACGGCGTTCTGACCCACAGCCCCGGCGTCCGACGCGGGCTGCTTGAGTGAACCAGCCTCCACGCGCCTCTTATTCAACGATTCAACTGCCGTTGAATGCCAACCACAATAATAAAAATAGGTAATCTTAAAAATAATATAAATAACATTATCTGATAATTAGCTTATTCCAAAAAAGACTTTCACTCAGATTTTTTATAGGATTATCTTCGCTTCACAGACCGACCCCATACCTGGTGGAGGACGTACCTCCGACCATCAGGAGCCTACCAGGCTTAAGGGATCCTTCTCGCTATGCCACACATCGCCTCTCCCGCCGCGCTCAACAACTTTCACTTGTCGCTGCTGACCAGCTCCCTGCTCCTGGCGGTCGCGCCCACTTTCGCCGAGGCGGCAACCGAGGACGCCAAGCTCGGCACTGTGACGGTGATCTCCACCGGCCTGCGTGGCCAGGAACGCACCGTGGCTGACAGCCCGGCGCCGATCGATGTGATCAACAGCGACCAGTTGCTCAAGACCGGCCGCGCCGAGTTGTCCGAGGCGATTGCCAAGCTGTTGCCGTCCTTCAACTTCGGCACCAACATCGCCGGCTACAACTCGGTGACCCGCCCGCTGAGCAACCGCAGCCTCGGGCCTGCCTACACGTTGGTGCTGGTCAACGGCAAGCGCCGGCACAACGGTGCCACCGGCCAACGCGGTTCCATCGACAACAGCGGCGCGAACGCGGTGGACATCGACCTGATCCCGGTCAGCGCGGTGGACCATATCGAAGTACTCAAAGACAGCGCTGCCGCGCAATACGGTTCGGACGCGGTGGCCGGGGTGATCAATATCATCCTCAAGTCCACCCATGACGGTGGGCACCTGGAAACCAGTTATGGGCAGCTGTATACCGGCCAGGGCGAAACCATCAAGGTCGCGGGCGACCAGGGTTTCAAGTGGGGTGATGGCGGCTTCTTCCACCTTTCGGCCGATGCGCGCAAACGCGGCAGCGCCTCCTGGAACGACAAGGCCGACAACAGCGTGCGGGCCTTCAATGACCCGGCCAAGGAAGCAGCCTGGGACCGGGTGGCGATCAAAAACGGCGACCCCGACCTGAAGGCCTTCAACCTCGCCTACAACGCCGAACTGCCCCTGGAAGACCTCACGCTGTACTCGTTCTCTACCTACGGTGAACGTGACGCCGAAGCCGCCAACTACTTCCGCCTGCCCACCGGCACGGCGGCGGTGCCTGAGGTGTTCCCCGACGGTTACTTCCCGCTGAACAACATCAAGGACCGTGACTACCAGTTCCTGTTCGGCGGCAAGGGCCTGGTGGCCGACTGGAACTGGGACCTGAGCACCACCTACGGGCGCAACAACGTGCACCACTCCAGCGACCTGAACATCAACCCGTCGCTGGGCACCGCATCACCGACCCAGTTCGACAACCTGGCAACCTTCCGCTTCGAGCAGTGGGTCAACAACCTGGACTTCACCCGCCGCTACGACAGCCTGTTCAAGCTGACGCCGCCGGTGCAGGTGTCGGCGGGCCTGGAGCATCGCTGGGAGCATTTCAGTACGTTCGCCGGCGACCCCGAGGCTTATCTCACCGGCACCTACCCCGCCGCTTCCGGCGCGCAGGCCGCCGTGACGATTCGCCCGGAAGATGAAGTGAGCCTGATCCGCAACAACTACGCGGGTTACCTGGACCTCGGTTTCGACCTGACCGAGCGCTGGTTTCTCGACGTGGCCGGTCGCGTCGAGCATTACGACGATGACTCCGGCAATACCTTCGGCCTGAAAGTGAATTCGCGCTACGAACTGACCGACACCGTGGCCGTGCGCGGCACCGTGGGCACTGGTTTCCGTGCACCCTCCCTGACCCAAATTGGCTACACCGTGGCCGACAACCGGGTGGCGGTGGATGTGAACGGCAATGTGGTGCCGGCCGTGACCCGCCTGACGCCGTCGGGCAGCAACCTGGCCAAGGCCCTCGGTGGCGATGACCTCAAGCCGGAGAAGTCGCGCAACTTAGGGCTGGGCCTGACCTGGCAACCGGCACCACGCACCAGCATCACCGCCGATGCCTACCTGATCGACATCGACGACCGCATCGCCCTGACCAGCAATATCTACGACCGCGGCAATGGCGCGATCAACGCCATCCTCGCCGCGCAAGGCGTGCCCACCGGCACCTGGGTCAACTACTACACCAACGCCTTTGACACGCGCACCAAGGGCCTGGATGTGGTGGCTGACCACACCACCCCGCTGGACGCCTGGGGCGATGTGCGCTGGAGCCTGGGCTTCAACTGGAACAAGACCACCATCGAAGGCACCCGCGACACGCCGAGCGCGCTGGCCGGTTCCGGCGTGACCCTGGTGGGCCGCGACCGCGAAGGCGACCTCACCGACGCTTCACCCAAGACCAAGTGGATCCTGGGCGCCACCTGGAAGGTCGAGGACCTGGCCGTCAACCTGCAAACCGCCCGCTATGGCGCGGTCAAGACCCTGGCCGTCAACCCCACCGGCGACCGCAGCTTCGGCGCCAAATGGATCACCGACCTGGACATCAGCTACACCTTCGTCGACAGCGTCACCGTCAGCATCGGCGGTACCAACATCTTCGACGTACGTCCCGACAAAAACGCCGTGTACAGCAACCTCGGCCTGGCGGCCTACGGCAACCCGCCGTTCTACCCAGGCGGCGGCTATTGGTACACCAAGCTGGCCTACGACTTCTGATTCACACCGTGCATGCACCCGAAACGCCACATGAGGGCACCCCATTGAATACCTCCAACTTCATGAGCCGTCTGCTGGCCCCCTGCGCCTTGGCGCTAAGCCTCGCTGCTTGCTCGCCCGGGAATGACACCCAGGCCGGCAAAACCCTGAACATCGCGTTCTTCGGCGACAACACCACCCTGGTCAGTGTCGACCCGTTCCAGGTCTATTGGCTGGAACACCGCGTGCTGCTGCGCAATGTCGCCGAGTCCCTGACCGACCAGGACCCGCAGACCGGCAAAATCATTCCCTGGCTGGCCAAACGCTGGGAGGTGAGTGACGACGCGCTGACCTACACCTTCCACCTGCGCGATAACGTCACGTTCAGCAATGGCGAGCGCTTCGATGCCAAGGCGGTGAAGATCGCCTTCGACAGTGACAAGGCCCTGGCGACCGAGCTGCCGGCGACCTTTGGCGCCACCTACCTGGCGGGCTATGACCACGCCGAAGTGGTGGACGACTTCACCGTAAAACTGGTGCTCTCGAAGCCCAACGCCGGCTTCCTGCAAGCCACGTCGACGACCAACCTGGCGATCCTCGCGCCCGCCTCCTACGCCCTGACCGTCAAGGAGCGCTCCCTGGGCAAGATCATCGGCACCGGGCCCTTCGTGCTGGCCAGCTACACCCCGGAAGTCGGTGCGCACCTGACCAAGCGCAAGGGTTACGCCTGGGCCTCGGCCAACATGAAAAACCAGGGCGAAGCGCACCTGGACGCCGTGGACATCAGCTATATCCCCGAGGAAAGCGTGCGCAACGGCCTGTTCCTGCAAGGCAAGGCCGACATCCTGTGGCCGCGCAACCCGTTCTCGGAAGTCGACCTGAAACTGTTCCAATCCAAGGGCGCAACCATCCAGAGCCGCTCGCTGCCAGGGCCTGCGCTCAACCTGTACCCCAACACCCGTGGCGAACGCATCCTCGCGGACCAGCACGTGCGCCTGGCCGTGCAAAAGGCGCTCGACCGCAAGAGCTACGCCAGCACCGTCTACAACGCCGAGTTCCCGGTGGTGGACGGCATTTTCGACGTGACCACGCCTTACTTCAAAAGCCAGGGCAATAAGCTCGCCTACGACCCGGCGGGCGCCGAGCAACTGCTGGATCAAGCCGGCTGGACCAAGGGTGCGGACGGTTACCGGCACAAGAACGGCAAGCGCCTGAGCCTGAGCTACAACATCAGCCCAGCGGAAACCGCGGGCGACGTGCTGATCCAGGACCAACTGCGCAAGGTCGGGATCGAGCTGAAACTCAGCGTGGTCACCCGCGCCGAATGGGTCGCCAACAACTCCGCGGGCAATTACGACCTGACGATCAACTACATGACCCGCGCCGACCCGATCATCCTGCAAACCATCCTGGACCCGCGTAGCGCCAACAGCTCGACCCTGGCCACCAACACCTACGAGCCGGCGGCGCTGGACAAAGCCAAAGCCTTGTTTGATGCCGGTATCACCGCGACCCAAAGCCAACAGCGCGCCGCGGCCTACGGCGACCTGCAAGACCTGCTGATTGATGAAAGCTCGGCATTCCCGGTGTATGAACGCGTGTGGCAGGCGGCGACGTCGCCCAAGGTGAAGAACTTCCGCTGGACCGCCGAAGGCTTTGCGCTGCTGGGTGATATCGAGATCGGCACGCCATGAGCCGTTACCTGATCGGTCGGGTGGGCCAAGCGCTGCTGGTGCTGTGGGGCGCCTACAGCATCACGTATTTCATCCTTTATCTGCTGCCGGGCGACACGCTGTCGATCATGCTCAGCGCCTCGGGCATGGAAGCCGACTCGTTGTCGGTGCAAGACCTGGCAAAAGCGCGGGCTTACTACGGCCTGGACAAGGGCCTGTTCGAACAGTATTTCGACCTGCTGCTGGGCGCACTGCGGGGCGACTTTGGCCAGTCACTCTCGCTTAACCGCCCGGTAGCCGAGCTGCTCGCCGAACGCCTGCCGCAAACCTTGTCCCTGGCAGGCCTGGCCATCGTGCTGTCGCTACTGGGTGGCATCGGCCTGGCCTACCTCACCGCCTATATCCGCTGGCAACCGTTGAAAAAAGCCCTGGCGCGCCTGCCGTCCCTGGGCTTTTCGGTGCCGGTGTTCTGGATGGGCCTGCTGTTGATCCAGGTGTTCGCCTTCGGCCTCGGCTGGTTCCCCGCCACTGGCAGCCGGGGCGTTGAAAGCCTGGTGCTGCCCGCCATCACCCTGGCGATTCCGAGCGCGGCGGTGTACGCCCAGGTGCTGCAACGCAGTTTCCAGGGGGTCTGGAAAGAGTCCTACATCACCACCGCCTACGCGAAGGGCCTGAGCCGTGGCCAGGTGCAGGCGCGCCACGGGTTCAAGAATGCCGCGCTGCCGATCCTCACGCTGATCGGCCTGCAGGTCGGCAACACGGTGTCCGGCGCGGTGCTGGTGGAAACCATCTTCGCCCGCTCCGGCATTGGCCGCCTGGCCCAGGAGGCGGTGTTGCGCCAGGACATTCCAGTGGTGCTGGCGATTGTCGCGGTGTCGGCGGCGGCGTTTGTCCTGGTCAACCTGTTGGTCGACCTGCTCTACCCGTGGCTCGACCCGCGTATCTCCCACACGCCAAAGGTGTCCTAGACCATGACCATCCTTGAGCAGAACCTGGGCCGCAAGGCCATCCCGGCCAGCCCCGCACTCTGGCGGCGCCGCAGCCGCCTTCAACGCGCGACGGCGGTGGTGTTGCCGCTGCTGCGCCGGCCGGGGTTCAGCCTGGCGCTGTTGGTGGTGGTGTTTTCCCTGGTGGCGGCCATCGCGCCGCACCTGTTGAGCAGCTTTGACCCTTACGCCACGTCCCCCCTCGACAAGCTGCGCGCCCCGAACCTGAGCCACTGGTTCGGCACCGATGAGCTGGGCCGCGACCTGTACACCCGCGTGGTATACGGCGCCAGCCTGTCGGTACTCGCGGCGTTCTTGGCCGTCGGTATCGCGCTGTTGGGCGGCCTGGGCCTGGGCATCCTGTCGGGCTTTGCCGGTGGTCGCATTGATGCGGTGATCATGCGCTTCGTCGATGTGCTGCTGGCCCTGCCCGGCCTGCTGCTGGCCCTGGCAATCGTCACGGCCATCGGCTTCGGTACCGTGCCAGTGGCCATCGCCGTGGGCATCGGCATTATCCCAGGGTTCGCCCGCACCACCCGTGCCGAAGTGCTGCGGGTCAAGACCCTGCCCTACGTCGAGGCCGCGCGCCTGGGCAGCGCCAGCTGGGCGCGCACCTTGCTGCGGCACATCCTGCCCAACGCCTGGGGTCCGGTGGCGGTACTCGCGACCCTGGACTTTGGCGCGGCCATCCTGGCCACTGCCGGCCTGAGCTTCCTCGGTTTTGGCGCCGCGCCACCGGCCGCCGAATGGGGCACCTTGATCGCCAACGGCCGGCACTTTCTGATCACCGCCCCATGGGTGTCGCTGCTGCCCGGCCTGTTCCTGGTCGCCGTGGTGTTCAGCCTCAACCATATCGCCCGTACCTTCGAAGAGATCCAGCGATGAGCGCTTTAGTGGATGTTCGCCAACTCAGTGTCACCTACCGTTCCGGCGGGCAACTCAACCAAGCGGTGCGCACGCTGTCGTTCGCCATCGCCCAAGGCGAGACCGTGGCGATTGTCGGCGAGTCCGGCTCGGGCAAGTCGACCCTGGCCAACGCCATCCTCGGCCTGCTGCCGGACACTGCACAGATCAGCGCCGGGCAATTATGGGTCGACGGCCACGACCTGACCCACGCCAGCGAGCGGCAGAAACGCACCCTGCGCGGCCGCACCGTCGGCCTGGTGCCACAGGACCCAATGGTCAGCCTCAACCCGACCCTGCGCGTCGGCCAGCAAATCGCCGAGGCGCTGATATTGGCCAAGGGCAAACGCTACCCCGCGGTGGATGCGGACATTGTCGAGTTGCTGCAACAGGTCGGCATCGACAAACCAGTGCTGCGCGCCCGCCAATACCCCCATGAGCTCTCCGGCGGCATGCGCCAGCGCGTGCTGATCGCCATCGCCCTGGCCGGCAACCCACGCCTGATCATCGCCGACGAGCCCACCAGCGCGTTGGACGTCACCGTGCAGCGCAAGATTCTCGACCACTTGCAACGCCTGGTCAGTGAACGCGGGATTTCGCTGCTGATCATTACCCACGACCTGGGCGTGGCCGCCGACCGCGCCGACCGGATCCTGGTGATGCAACAAGGCCAAGTGGTCGAGCAAGGCTCGCCACGGCAGATCCTGAACGCACCGCAGCATGACTACACGCGCGCATTGATTGCCGCCGCACCGGCGTTCGCCAAGCGTCGCGAACCCTTGATCAAGATTGACCCGCTGCAGGCGCCGATCCTGCGCCTGCAAAACGTCGGCAAGACGTTCACCTTGCCCAAGGTCAAGGGTGAGGACTCGACCTTTGTGGCCCTGGAAGACCTGAGCCTGCAGGTGTTTCCCGGCCAGACGTTGGCCATCGTCGGCGAGTCGGGCTCGGGCAAGAGCACCGCGCTGCGCATCGCCCTGGGCCTGGAACAACCCACACGGGGTCGGGTCTGGTTCGAACAGCAGGACGTCACTCACCTGAGCTGGCGCGAATTCCGCCCGCTGCGCCAACGCCTGCAACTGGTGCAGCAAAACCCGTTTGCCGCCCTCGACCCGCGCTTCAGCGTGTTCGACAGCATCGTCGAGCCGCTGGTGTCGTTCGGTGTGCTCAAGGGCCCGGCCCTGGAGCAGGCGGCACGGGAGTTGATCAGCCGCGTGCACTTGCCGGTGAGTTTTCTGGATCGTCTGCCGCGCGAACTCTCCGGCGGCCAGTGCCAACGGGTCGCCATCGCCCGCGCCCTGGCGTTGAAACCCGACCTGCTGCTGCTCGACGAGCCGGTCAGCGCCTTGGATGTGTCGGTGCAGGCGCACATTCTCGACCTGCTGGAAGAGCTGCAACGGGAGATGGGGATTGCCTATGTGCTGGTGTCCCACGACCTGTCGGTGGTGGCTAACTTTGCGCATGAGGTGCTGGTGCTGCGCAATGGCCGCGTGGTTGAGCAGGGTTCGGTCGCACAGATCTTCAACCAGCCCGCCAGCGACTACACCCGTGAACTGATTGCCGCCATCCCTGGCCGGCACGTGACCGCCACCGCCGCCTGAGGGTTACGGCGCCGAACAGTCCCGCGCCACGATGCCCTTCTCCTGGGCATACGCGGCGGACTAGGCCTCGATCAGCGGGCGCAGGGTGGCGCGGTCGGCCTGCAGCCAGTCGGTCACCAGCACCCATTTTTGCCCGTCCCATTGCTGCACGCGGGCCGAACCGCCACCTTCATGATCGGCGCAGGTCAACTTCAGTGGCGCCAGCAAACCTTCAAGGCCCAATGCTTTGATGCGCGCGGCGTCGATGTCCAGGTGTTCGAAGGCCCAGCGGGTTTCCTCGCCATTGAGCGCGCGGTGACCAAACTTGGCCTGGCCGGTGCGCAGCGCTTCGACCGCAATCGCCGCGTTGATCAGGCCGATGTTGTAGTAGACCTTGCCAAAGTAGCTGGCGTCCTTGAGGTTGCTTTTGCCGGGATCGAGGATGAACTGCTTGAGCTTCTTATGGATGTCAAAGGTGTCGCCTCCGGGGAATGGCGCCAGGGCCTGGTAGCCTTTGGCGGCAGTGCCGGCGGGAATCACATCGGCTTCGGAGCCTGCCCACACATCACCGATCAGGCGGTCCACCGGCACGCCAAAGCGCACGGCGGTCTTGATGGCGACCGGCGTGGACACGCCCCAGGTGCGCAAGAACACCCAGTCCGGGTTGAGCTGGCGCACCTGGCGCCACTGGGTGGACTGCTCGTTGCCGGGGTCGGCGACCGGGATCTGAATGTTCTCGAAACCGTACTTTTCGGCAAGCAGCTGCATGGCCGCCTGGGTTTCACGACCGTAGGCGGAATCGTGGTAGACCGTCACGATTTTCTTGCCCTTGAGCTTGTCCAGGCCGCCTTCGCGTTGGGCGATGTAGTTGATCCCCACCGACGCCTGGCCGTAGTAGTTGAGCAGCAGCGGGAAGGCGTAAGGGAACACGCGACCATCGGTCGACTCGGTACGCCCGCCCGCGCCGTCGATCAGCGGAATGTGATCAACCGCCGCACGGTCCATCAACGCGTAGGACGCCGGCGTGCTGTGAGTGAAGAAGAATGCGGTGGGTGCGCCGTCCAGGCCGCCTTTGTAGCGCTCGTAGCATTCGATGATGCGGTCGGTTTTCCATTCGGTCTCGCATTCCTGCCAGACCAGCTTGACGCCATTCACGCCGCCTTCGACTTCGTTGATGTAGCGCAAGTAGTCGATCTCCCCTGCCCACCACGGAATACCGCTGGAGGCATAGGCACCGACCCGGTAGGTGGCCAGTGGGATGAACTGTCGGTCGTTGGCCGCCTGGGCGAGCGTGGACAATGGCCCGCCCAGGGCGCCGAGTGCCAGCAGGCTGGCGAAAACTGTGCGTTGCAAGACGTTGTGCATGGGTGTGGTTTCTTATGAAAAGGTTGGGGGTTTCCCTCCCGTGGTCGGGTCAGCGCCAATCACCTCAAAACACAATCCATGCCAACCCCTCAAGCCCTCAAACTCAGGTGCTCACGCGCGACCGGGCGAGCCCTCGGCCCGCAAAATCGGGCACTTTATTGAATGTCTGTTGCGCCACCAACACTGCATTCGCCGGGCCTGCGGCGAAATGGCGCGGGAAAGCACTTTTACTTCATCCCCGAACTGCGGCTAAATATCCGCCCCCCTTGCGTCGACTGCTCTGATGGCTACGTTCAAACGCATCAGCCCCTGGATCGCCTGCCTGGCCCTGCTGCTGAACATGCTGGCCATGCCGCTGAGCCGTGCCATGCAGACGCCGGATACCGGCTTGATGCTGTGGGGTGGATTCTGTTCCGGGGGCGCCTCCCAGGCCCTGCCGCCAGGGTTTGACCGGCTGATCGATCTCTCGCAGTCCGGCCCAGCCAAACCGGCGATGAAGCATAGCGACTGCTGCTGTGGTCATGCCGGGCTGGCCGCACTGCCGTCCGACTATTACCGGCACTGGCTGCCGCGCTTCACGCCGGATACCGTCCTCGACAACCCGACACTGCCCGCGCTGCACCCCAGGGTTCGCTGGCCGAACTTGACTCCGCGCGCCTCCCCTGTGGCCTGATCGACCCCACCTTCGTTGTGTTCGTCTTTTGGTCATCAAGAGGTCTGGCTTATGCCTGCTCCATTCCCTGTGCCCGGCGCAAAACGTCGCCCGGGCTCGCGTTACCTGTGGCCGCTGCTTTCCACCGGCCTGTTCACACTTCACCCGCTTGCCGCCGTTGGCAACACTGAGGATTCGACCCTCACCCTCGGTACCGTCACGGTGCAAGGCGCAACGGGTGCCAGCGGCCCGCTGAGCACCGCCAGCGTACTCAGTTCGGTGGATATCCTCGGCGCGGACATCCTGGAAAAAATGCCGGTCAACTACAGCTGGGAGCTGTTCAGCCGCGCGCCGGGGGTCATGCTCACCGAGTTCAACCAAGGCACGACGTCCGGCAAAATCTCCTTTCGCGGCTTCAATGGCGAAGGCGAAGTGAATGCGGTGAAGCTGCTGATCGATGGCATCCCCAGCAACAGCAACGACGGCAACATGCCGTTCTTGGACATGATCTTCCCGCTGGAGCTCGACAGTATCGAGGTGGTGCGCGGCACCAGCGATGCGCGCTATGGCCTCAACAATATCGCCGGCAACGTCAACATGCTCACCCGCACAGGCGGCGAATACACCCGGGCACGGCTGCGCTATGGCAGCTACAACACCCAGGAAGCTCAACTCGCCAAAGGCATCCAAGGCAGCAACTGGACGCAGAACTACTTCTTCGCTTACCAGAAGTCCGATGGCTACCGCGATCATGCCGAGGCGGACAAATTCTCGCTGTCCGGCAAATGGTTCTATACGCCGGACGACGACAGCTACCGTATCGGCCTGATCGCCCGGCATTATGAAACCGAGGCACAGGAGCCCGGCTACTTGAGTGAAGAGGATACCCACCAGCATCCGCGCATGACCAACAGTTACAACGCCACCGACAAAGGCACGCGGCGCATGAACCAGCTCAGTGTGCATGTCGACACCGAGCTGGCCGAGACCCTGGCTTGGTCGGCGAAAACCTACGTGAACACCTTCGACGACCGGCGCTGGACGCAATACTGGAGCACCAGCGCCCAGCAGGAACGCGACGCCTACGAAACCCAGTACGGCGCCCTCACCTCCCTGACCTGGCGCCCGCAGGTCAGCTGGCTGTACGACTTCGCCCTGGAAGGCGGCGCGGACATGCAGCAGCAACAGAACAAGAGCGAGCGCTACCGCACCCGTGACCGGGCGCGCCAGGCACAAACCCGCGACCAGCAATTTGACTTCGACACTTACGGTGCCTATATCCAGGCCGAGATCAAACCGTTCGAGTCGCTGAAGATCATCCCGGCGTATCGCGTCGACAAGATCCAGGGGGTCTTCACCAATGAAATGACCGGCCTGGATTACGACATCAATGACTATGGGTTGATCAAACAACCCAAGCTCAGCGTGGTGTATTCACCCTGGGAGGTGGCCAGCGTGTACGCCAACTGGGGACGTACCTTCCAGGTGGGTACCGGCGCGGCGGCCTACAAGATTCCGCCCAGGGACACCGACCTGGCGCCGTCGATCAATGAAGGCTGGGAAACCGGCATTAAATTCACCCCTGCCGACTGGATCGACGGCCGTGTGGCGTATTGGCAACAGGACGCCAGTGGCGAAGTCAGCCGTCGGCTCAACGACCCGAGTGGCGAGTCGGATAATGTCGGCGAAACCCGCCGCTGGGGCTACGACGCCCAGTTGAACCTGCACCCGAACGCGCGCACCGACATCTGGATGGCCTACGCCTGGCAGTACTCGAAAATCCTCAAGGCCAGCGCCACGCTGCCCAACAGTAAAGGTCAGGAAATCGACCACATCCCCCATCACCTGTACAACGCAGGAGTCAGCTACAAGGCCACGCCGTCGCTGCAACTGACCGCCTGGATGAACGGCCAGACGAACTATTACCTGGAGCGCGAGAACACCAAGGGCACCTACGGCGGCTATGTCCTGATGAACCTGGGGGCGACGTATCAGGTGACCGAGTCGGTCAGCGTTGACCTGCAGCTGAAAAACCTCACCAACCGCTACTACGAGTACGTCTGGTATGACCCGGACGGTGCGCGTGCGTCGCTGCACTCACCGGGTGACGGGCGTGCGTTGTACAGCGGGGTGACGCTGGATTTCTGATCAGCGCACACGCAAAAAAGTCCACACCCGCCAGGGCGTGGACTGTGCAATCTGCGGTTACTGCTTGGCGTGTTTCGCCTGAACCTCGGGCATCGCCGAGGAGTGGTGGTTGAGGATTTTCCACTGGCCGCCGACCTGCTCGTAGACAAAGGTGTAGCGGGCCTGCACATGACGCACCTTGCCGTTCTTCTCGGTCAGGGTGAAGGTGTAGACCCCGCTGTCCATCGCCACGTTACTGCCCAGTTGGCGGATTTCACGGTAATTGATCTGGCCTACCGGCTTGAGGGTCATGAAGTGATCAAAGTAATCCGTGATCTGCTCCGGGGTGGTACGGACCTGGTTGGACACGGTCGGCTGCAGCACCGCGCCCGGTGCATACAAGTCGACCACCGACTTGACGTTACCGGTCTGCAGCGCGCTGTTCCAACGGTCAAACAACCCGGCAATCTCGCGGTCTTGCGCATTGGCAGGCGCCTGGGCCACGTCGCGGTAGACGTAGGGAGCGGTCTGGGCCGCCTGCACAAAGGGGGCGCTCAAGGCAAAAATCACGGCGATCGACACGGCTTTAACGTTCATTGGGATGCTCCTGTTGTGAGTGAGCCCACTTTGCCAATCGCCTGCCCGGCCGACATCGGCCAACCGGAGCCATTTGCCTATGCCATTTGGCAGATGGCGCCCAACCCGCTCGCCAAGGTTTAATAGCCTCCCTCGCGCCTGCGAGCCTGTGTCGACAGCGGAGCCCAAGCATGCAAAACACACCACACGATCCCGGGAGTGCCTTGGCTATCCGCGCGCATTATCGACAATCCGAAAGTCGTACCGCGCGGTTGCGGTTGCTGGTCGATACCGGGCAGGCGCTACCCCAACTGGCGCCGGAGGCCATGCGTGAGCGCGTGCTGTCGCGGGCATGCGCGTTCCTGGCGATGGACCATGGGTTGATTCAGGAGTGGGATGCCGAGGGCGGCATCACGGTTACCGCGCGTCACGGCAGCCAGGATCGCCTCAGCAGCCTTGCCGCCGTCGCTGACCGGCGCCTGCGCAATCCCTGCTGGCTGGAGCTGCCGGGCAGTGCCCTGCCCAGTGTGTTGCAGGTGCCGTTGCGCGGTGGCGACGGCGATGCCTTGGGCGTGCTGGTGCTGGGCAATAGTGTCAGCCTGCGCGCGCCCGACCACGAAGACAGTGAATCACTGCAATTGCTCGCCACGCTGCTGGCTGCGCACCTGCAGAACGATCGGCTGCTGACCACCCTCAAGGCGCGGGACAGGACGCTGTCCGATCTGGTCAACCGGCTGCTGCACGCCCAGGAAGACGAGCGCAAACGCGTGGCCTACGACTTGCACGACGGCCTGGCGCAAACCCTCGCGGGGTTGCATCAACGCCTGCAAGGGTTTGCCGGGCGCTGCCCGACGCTGCCAGGCACCTTGAACGCGGACCTGCAGGCGATTCTGACCCTGGCCCAGCATTCGGTGGGTGAAGGCCGGCAACTGATCGCCGGCCTGCGCCCGACTGTGCTGGACGATTTCGGATTATTCAAGGCGCTCGACAAAGAGGCTGACCGCCTGCGCGAAGCCGGCGTCAGCGTGCAATGGTCCACCGGCTACGCGGAGCGCTTGCCCAGCCAGGTGGAAATCGCCCTGTTCAGGATCGGCCAGGAAGCCATCAATAACGTGCTCAAGCATGCGCAGGCTGGCCATGTGCAACTGGCCCTGGCACTGCACGACGGCCAGGTTTCGCTGCGCATAGACGACAACGGCAAAGGCTTTGACCCCGGCCAACCGCTCGACGCCCAGGATGCGCAGCACCTGGGCCTCGCCACCATGCACGAGCGCGCCAGCCTGCTGGGCGGGCAGTTCATCTGCACCAGCGCCCCCGGTGGCGGCACTCAACTGCACGCTCGCGTGCCTGCCCCTCTGAATGGAATGCCGCAATGAGCCGACTCTTGCGCCTGGTGCTGGCGGACGACCATGAAGTCACACGCACCGGTTTTGTCGCACTGCTGGCGGGTCACCCGCAGTTCGAAGTCGTCGGCCAGGCCCGCGATGGGCAGCAAGCGGTGGAGCTGTGTGAACAACTGCTGCCGGATATCGTCATCCTCGACATTCGGATGCCGGTGCTCAATGGACTGGGCGCGGCGCGCCTGCTGCAACAGCGCCTGCCGGCCATCAAAGTGGTGATTTTCACCATGGACGACAGCCCCGACCATCTGGAAGCCGCGATGAATGCCGGGGCGGTGGGCTACCTGCTCAAAGATGCCAGCCGTAACGAGGTGATCGAGGCGTTGCAACGGGTCGCTGCCGGTGAAGAAGCGCTCAACACGGCGGTGAGCGCGCGGTTGTTGCGACGCATGACCGAGCGCAACGCCGCCGGCAGCCTACCCACCGAGCACCTGACCCCACGGGAGCGCCAGGTGCTCGGGCTGGTGGCGAACGGCATGAGCAACCGGCAAATCGGTGAGCACCTGGGGATTACCACCGGCACCGCCAAGGCCCATGTTGAACGGGTCATCGGCAAGCTCGGTGCCGCCGATCGAACCCAGGCGGCTGTGCGCGGCATCGCACTGGGCCTGGTGACACAGTCATGAAAAGACGGTGGGCCGACCTGCCCCTGCGGGGCAAGGCGCTGGTGGTGATTTCCCTGCCGCTGGTGGTGCTGCTGCTGTCGCTGGTGCTGATCTACACCACCGAGCGGCAGACCGCACGCGCCGAAGAAGACGTGCGTCGGGTATTGCGCGTGCAAAGCGATATCCGCGCCGTACACACGCTGTTGGCCGAGGCGGCTGCCAGCGTGCGTGGCTACCTGCTGACGCGTCGCGAGGACTTCCTGCCAGGCTACCTGAACGCCAAGCCACAGATTGCAGCGGCCCTGCAGCGGCTCGACGGCAATGTGCGCGATCAGCGCGTGCGCGAACAACTCGTCGCCATCAGGCCGCTGATCAACAGCAAAGTCGAGGGGCTGGAAGACATGCTCAGCGACCCGACGACCAGCACCGCCACGATGACCGAGATTCTGGTCAGCAACAAACACATCCTCGACGCCCTGCGCCAACACATCGCCAACATGCTCATGCTGGAGGACTCGTTGCTGGCCGAGCGCACCGCCGCTGCGGCCGAGACGCGCCAGCGGTTACTACTGTCCACGTGGCTGGCGGCGATCTGCGGGTTGTTCGGGGCTATTGTCGCGGTGCTGTTCTTGTCCAAGGGCATTGTGGCGCGTGTGCAGAATGTGCAAGGCAACGCACAACGCCTGGCCCTCGGCCAACCGCTGTTGCCACAACCGCCGGAGCATGACGAGATTGGCCAGTTGGGCACGCGGCTGGTGGAGGCCGGCTTGCTGCTGGCGGAACGCGAACGTGCGCTGCGCGAGAACGAAGAACGTTTACGGCTGATCATCGACGGGGTGAAGGACTACGGGATTTTCGCCCTCGACACGGCGGGCCACGTCACCAGCTGGAACGCCGGGGCCGAGCGGATCAAGGGCTACACCGAGCAGGAAATCATCGGCCAGCATTTCTCGGTGTTCTACCTGCCACAGGAATGCCCGCAACACCCGGCCATGGCCCTGGATGAGGCCACCCGTCACGGGCATTACATGGAAGAAGGCTGGCGCCTGCGCCAGGACGGCACACGTTTTTGGGCCAGCGTGGTGATCACGGCACAGTTCGACGCGACCGGGGCGTTGCGCGGTTTTTCGAAGATCACCCGCGACATCACCGACCGCCGCGCGGCGGAGATGGCGCTGGGTAACGCCCGTGAGGAGGCCGAGCGCGCCAGCCGGGCCAAGAGCGAGTTTTTGTCGCGCATGAGCCACGAGCTGCGCACCCCGCTCAACTCGATCCTGGGCTTTGCGCAACTGCTCGACATGGACTCGGCCGGAGGGCAAAAAGCGCACGTCGGGCATATCCTGCGGGCTGGCCAACACCTGCTGACGCTGATCAACGAAGTGTTGGACATTGCCAAGATCGAGGCCGGACGTCTGCCGTTGAACATCGAGCCGATCCGGTTGGCGGGCGCACTGCAGGAAGCCCTGGCGCTGGTGTCTCCCATGGCTGCCGACGCCGGTATCCAGTTGCAGCCGCTGCCTGCGCTGGCGGCGGATATCGGCATCGCGGCCGACCCTCAACGCTTGACCCAGGTGCTGCTGAACTTGCTGTCCAATGCGATCAAATACAACCAGCCTCAGGGCCAGGTGAGCATTGAGGTCAAGGTCGAAGGGCCGCGCATCGGCGTGGCGGTGTGCGATACCGGCAAAGGCATCCCGGCGGACAAGCTCGGGCAGTTGTTCAAACCGTTCGAGCGCCTGGGCGCCGACCCGAATGTGGAAGGCAGCGGCCTGGGCCTGGCGCTGAGTAAAAGCCTGCTGGAAAAGATGGATGGCCAACTGAGCGTGCACACCCAACAGGGCATCGGTTCACGCTTCACGCTGGAGTTGCCGTTCGTGAGTGTGCAGGCATCCAATGGCCTGCCCGCCGCCGTCGCCGACACGGTGTCGATACGCCCTGCCCCCGTCGCCCCCGCCACCCAAGGCAAGGTGCTGTATATCGAAGACAACCTCTCCAGCCTCGCGCTGATCGAGACGTTGCTGCACCGCAGGCCGGGGATAAAACTGCTGTCCAGCATGCAAGGCCAACTCGGCCTGGACCTGGCCGCGCAGCATGCGCCCCGGTTGATTCTGCTGGACGTGTCACTGCCGGACATCGACGGCTTGGCCGTGCTACAGCGGTTGCGCCGCTCCGCGATCACCCAGGACACACCGGTGCTGATGCTCACCGCCGATGCCAGCGACCTCACCCGCCAAGCCTTGCACGCAGCCGGCGCGACGGCCATTCTGCACAAGCCGATCAACGTGCCGGCCTTTTTAGCCCACCTCGACCAGTACTTTCCGGAGCCCGCGTGAACCTTGACCTGCGCATCCTGATCATCGACGACCAACGCCCGAACCTTGAGCTGGTGGAACAATTGCTGGCACGTGAAGGGCTGACCAACGTACTGAGCAGCACCGAGCCATTGCGCACCCTGGAGCTGTTCAACAGCTTCGAACCGGACCTGGTCATTCTTGACCTGCACATGCCCGAGCTCGACGGGTTTGCGGTGCTGGAGCAACTCAACCGACGCATTCCCAACGGTGAATACCTGCCGATCCTGGTGCTGACCGCCGACGCCACCCGCGACACCCGCCTGCGCGCCCTGGCACTCGGTGCCAGGGACTTCATCAGCAAACCCTTGGATGCGTTGGAAACCATGCTGCGGGTATGGAACCTGCTGGAAACCCGCGTGCTGTACAAAACCTTGCGCACGCGGGTGCCGGCGGACCAGATCGAGTTGTTGCAACGACGCGGCACTATGACCGCGCCCAGCACGCTTGAGGGAGGGCCGGGTTCACCGGCGATACGACGTTGTTAATCCGACCGGCTACAGCGTAGCGTCGATCTTTTTGGCTGCCGCCTCACTCACCCAGCCGTGCCAGATTTCCGGGTGTTGCTGGAGGAACAGCTTTGCCAGCTTGGGAGAGTCGATGTGCTCCCTGGTCATCCGTGCCAAGTTCTGGTTGAGCAGGTCAATCGGCAAATTGACCTTTTCCAGCACCGCGACCAGTTCAGGTGCTTGCTCATGGAAAGCTTTGGATAAACCCACCTGAATGCTGATCTTCTTATCCACCCCCGGTTTCTCCTCCAGCTTGATCAGGTCGACTTGCCCCATCAACGGCGTAGGCGTCCAGTAATAGAACAGGATCGGCTCACCCCGCTTGTAACTCGACAGCACCGCCGCATCCAAAGCCGGGCCGGTACCCGGTCGAAAGTTGGTATAGCGCGATTCCAGGCCATAGCTTTTGAGCATTTCGCTGTTCTCCAGCTCGCACGTCCATCCCGCCGGACAATTGTAGAAACGGCCTTTGCCGGGCTCTTCCGGGTCCTTGAACAGCTCGGCGTACTGCGCCAGATCGGCAATCGTCTTGAGCGCTGGCGCCTTGGCTTTCAGCGCGCGCTTGGCATCCCCTTCCACCACGTAGCGGGGCACGTACCACCCTTCGGTCGCGCCAACGATGGGTGCGCCCACCCCCACGACCTTGCCGCTGGCGGCGGCCTTGTTCCAGACCTCGCTGCGCCCCACCCACTCTTCGGACAGCACCTGAATGTCATTACTGCTCAACGCGCTCTCCATGGTGATGGAGTTCCCAGGCAAGGTATCGACCGTACAGCCATAGCCCTCCTTGAGCAGGGTTTGCAGCACGTCAGTCAGCAACATGGCGCTCTCCCAATTCAATCCGGCGAACTTCACCGGTTTGCCCGAATCGCACCAACCGGCAGCCTGGGTCGCTGCGCTGCCCGCAAACAGCCCAAGCGAGAGCAGGCCAGCCATCACGTTTCTATTCAGCTTCATCATCGGTGCACCTATGCAGTGAAAGGGTCAGATCAGGGAGGGGCAGATGGCAGCGAAATACGCTCTGAAAAGTTATGTGTCAGCCAGCTTTATGTAGTGTAGGAAACCAGTCTTCACGCAGCCGCTGGCCTGTTTGCATGGCGTGCCCCGGGTACGGTGGAGAGGTGCGACCAGGGCGTTCGAGGTAGCGAACGTCATCACCCACCCAGCGCAGCGACAGTACCCGGCGACGCTGTGCGGAACCATTGCCCCTGGCGCCATGCACCGTTCGAAAATCAAACAGCACCGCATCACCGGGTTGCATTTCCCATTCCAGTACCGGCATACCCTCCTCCGCACCCGGATCCGGTGCATCTCGATAGTCGTCGGCCCCTTGGTAAAAGTCGCTTTGATCGGCCCAACGCACCGGCCTTATCCCTTGCTCCCAACGATGGGAGCCGGGCAACAGCCGCAGGGTTGACTCACGTACCGGGTCCACCGGAATCCAGAAACTCACGGACTGGCTGCCCTCAAGAAAGTAATACGGAATGTCCTGATGCCAGGGTGTGGCTTTTTGCGCACCGGGCTCTTTGACCAGGACATGGTCATGGAAGAACTGCGCGGTGCGCGACTGCATTACCTGCGCGGCGATGGACGCTGCCGGCGACTGTTCGATGATTGCGCGAAACTCAGGAATACGCTGCCAGTTGCAGTAGTCATCGAAAAAACCGCCGGACGAGTCGTCACCTTGCTCGACGTAGCGGCTGGCGTACCCGCCAGGCTCTGCGAGGTTGCGCTCGATGCCTGCCGCAATGTGTGCGATCCAGTCGCTGAAGACGCCTCTCAGGCACACCGCGCCATCACGCTGGAAGGCGTCGATGTCTTTTGGGTCGACGGTGTATGAACGGTGGGTCATGGCCTGAAACTCCCAATAACAAGATGAAGGGTGTGCAGGCCCAATATTCCATGCCGCTCAAATAAGATAAAATAACAACTCTTGATTTATCACCCAAGAAAAACCAATGAACTTCACCTTGCGTCAATTGCGCTACGCACTGGCTGCGGCCAAGCACGGCAACCTCACCCTGGCTGCCGAGGAACTGCACGTTTCCCAACCGTCGATATCCACCGCGATCACTGAGCTTGAAGGCCTTTACGGCCAACCGCTATTTGTGCGCCAACGCGGTCTGGGTGTGTCGTTGACGCCGTTTGGTCGAACGGTGATGGCGCAGGCAAAACGCGTACTCGCTGAAGCGCGAACGTTTGCAGATATAGGCAGCGAACCCGACGATTTTGCCGGAGACCTTGTACTGGGTTGCTATGCCGATATTGCCCCCTACTGCCTGCCCCAGATTCTCAGGCGCTTGCAGCAGGTGTCGCCCCGCATCAGCGTGGATATGCGTGAAGGCGGGTTTGAATATTTGGGAAAACGCCTCGGTGAAGGCACGCTGGAGCTTGCATTGACCTACGACCTGGGCTTGCCGGTCAACACGGAGCGCGTCGAACTGTGCCAATTGACTGCCCACGCCTTGCTGGCGGCAGATCACCCCTTGGCGCAGGAAACACGCGTTGATATGGCCGCACTCAGTGCATGCAACCTGGTGGTGATGGATCAGATCCACAGCTGGCAGCACATTCTGGATTTGTTCAACAGCTTTGGCCTGACACCGGGAAGCGTCCAACCCACCCACAGCTTTGAATTCCAGCGCAGCCTGGTTGCCAATGGCTTTGGCGTGGCACTCACCTACACCCGCCCTTTCGGCGATCACAGCTACGATGGCCAGCCTTTGGTGTGTCGACCCATCAAACAGCAGTTGCCCACGCAACGCATCGTGCTGGCCTACGACCGGCGCTACCCGTTGACGCCGCCCGCCGACGCGTTCAAGGCTCAGGCGTTGGCCTGGTTCTCGCAGCGACAACCGTTCGCAATCTTCTGAATCTGTGACACAGCCCTCATGACGCGGTTGCCTGCGGCGGCGCCGCACCTGAGAATCCCCACCCCCCTCCATTGCGCACTACAGGGATATTCCGCACATGGCCGCTTCAAATAAATGGCTGATGTCATCGCTCGCGTATTACCTCGATTTTTTCACCGCTCCTCTCTTCGTTATCCTCGCTATTTACTTGGCGCCCTTCGATCCCGCACTGGCCATCGCCGGCCTGCTGGCCTGGAGCCTGGTGGAATACTCGGCACACCGTTTTCTGTTCCACTCACTGTATCGCCGCGAACATTGGACCCACCATATCGACGTACTCGCCTACATCGGTGTGTCGAGCTGGAAAACCAGCTCAACCTTTGCCGCGCTGTTGCTGGTTGCCTGGTACAGCGGCCTGACCTCGGCCTTTATCGGCGTGGTAGCGGGTTACTTTTATTACATCTCGGTGCACTACGTGATGCACCGGCCCGCGCATTGGGCTTACCGTTTTATGCCGACGCTGGTGGCCAATCATGACCTGCACCATCGCCAAGGTGTAGAGAAGAACTTCGGGGTGTCGTCGCCGCTGTGGGACCATGTGTTTGGCACCTACGTTCGCGCTGAACCCCTCACCCATTACGATTAAGCGTTCAGGCTGACGGGACCTGTTGCGCACACCGCAACAGTCTTTTGTCATCATTCCTATTGATAGCCCCCTAACGAAACCCCCATGCTAGAGGGCTAACACCTCGCTTATATCATTCCGAATGATAGTTACCTTTGCTTCATTCGATTCGTGACATACCCCCTCGCCGCGCATGATCCGCCCATCTCAAATACATTGGCGGATACACCTCATGGAACAGTCACTCAAACATTTGCGCTTCCCCCTGGCGATTTTGGCCGTGGTGGTGATGAGCGCGTGCGGCAAGACCCCGGACCAAGCGGCCGCCATGCCAGCGGCCAAAGTCAGCGTGGCCAAGGTGCTGGAACAACCGGTCAACGAGTGGGATGAATTCACCGGTCGCCTGGAAGCGCCCGAAACCGTACAGATTCGTCCACGGGTCTCTGGCCAGATTGACCAAGTCGCTTTCACTGAAGGCGCTTTGGTCAAGAAAGGCGACCTGCTGTTCCAGATCGACCCACGCCCGTTCCAGGCCGAAGTGCGTCGCCTTGAAGCCCAGTTGCAACAAACCCGCGCCGCTGCCACCCGTAGCGACAACGAAGCGCAACGTGGCGAACGCCTGCGCCAGAGCAATGCGATCTCCGCCGAACTGGCCGACTCGCGCACCACCTCCGCCCAGGAAGCCCGCGCCGCCGTCGCCGGGATCCAGGCGCAGTTGGACCTGGCCAAGCTGAACCTGAGCTTTACCCGCGTGACGTCGCCGATCAGCGGCCGCGTCAGCCGTGCCGAAATCACCGCCGGCAACCTGGTGACCGCCGATGTCACGGCGCTGACCAGCGTGGTCTCCACCGACAAGGTCTACGCCTATTTCGACGCCGATGAGCGCGTCTTCCTCAAGTACACCGAACTGGCTCGCCAAGGCCGTCGTGGTGCGACCACCCCGGTGTACCTGGGCCTGTCCAACGAAACCGGCAACCCGCACCTGGGCCAGATGAACTTCGTCGACAACCAGGTCAACCCGGCCACCGGCACCATCCGCGGTCGCGCCGTGTTCGATAACAGCAAAGGCGAATACACCCCTGGCCTGTACGCCCGCTTGAAGCTGGTCGGCAGCGGCACCTACTCCGCCGTATTGATCAACGACGAAGCGGTCGGCACCGACCTGGGCAAGAAGTTCGTGCTGGTGATGGAAGGCGACAAGCCGGCTTATCGCTCGGTGGAGCTGGGGCCGAAGATCGAAGGTTTGCGCATCGTGCGCAGCGGCTTGAACAAAGACGACACCATTATCGTCAAGGGCCTGCAGCGCGTGCGCCCTGGCTCGCCGGTCGCCCCGGAAACCATTCCGATGGCCAGCAAGGAAACCCTCGCCGCCTTGGCCCAACAACGACAAGCGCTTGAAGCCAGCAACCTGGAACAAGTGGCGCCGGAAAAAACCGCGCCCAAACTGGCCAGCGCTGCGACTCCACGCGGTTAAGGGATACAACTCAAGATGAATTTTTCCAAGTTCTTCATTTCGCGGCCGATCTTCGCAGCGGTGCTCTCGCTGTTGATCCTGATCGCCGGTGCGATCTCGCTGTTCCAATTGCCGATCAGCGAATACCCGGAAGTGGTGCCGCCGACGGTGGTGGTACGCGCCAACTTCCCGGGCGCCAACCCCAAGGTCATCGGTGAAACCGTGGCCGCGCCGCTGGAGCAGGCGATCACCGGCGTCGAGAACATGCTGTACATGTCCTCGCAGTCGACCGCCGACGGCAAGCTGACGCTGACCATCACCTTCGCCCTGGGCACCGACCTGGACAACGCGCAGGTGCAAGTGCAAAACCGCGTGACACGGACTCAGCCGAAATTGCCTGAAGAAGTGACGCGCATCGGTATCACCGTGGACAAGGCCTCCCCCGACCTGACCATGGTGGTGCACTTGACCTCCCCGGATCAGCGCTACGACATGCTGTACCTGTCCAACTACGCCTTGCTCAACGTCAAGGATGAGCTGGCGCGGCTGGGCGGCGTGGGTGATGTGCAGCTGTTCGGCATGGGCGACTACTCCCTGCGGGTGTGGCTGGACCCGAACAAGACCGCTTCGCGCAACCTCACTGCCACCGATGTGGTGACCGCGATCCGTGAGCAGAACCGTCAAGTGGCCGCGGGTGCGCTGGGTGCACAACCTGCGCCGACTGCCACCGCGTTCCAGTTGTCGGTGAACACCCAAGGTCGCTTGGTGACCGAGGAAGAGTTCGAGAACATCGTGATCCGTTCAGGCGCTAACGGTGAAATCACCCGCCTCAAAGACATCGCGCGGATCGAGCTGGGTTCCAGCCAATACGCCCTGCGTTCGCTGCTCAACAACCAGCCGGCCGTGGCGATCCCGATCTTCCAGCGCCCAGGCTCCAACGCCATCGAGATTTCCAACGAAGTCCGCGGCAAGATGGATGAGCTGAAAAAGAGCTTCCCGCAAGGGATGGACTACAGCATCGTCTATGACCCGACCATCTTTGTGCGTGGTTCCATCGAAGCGGTGGTGCACACCCTGTTCGAGGCGCTGATTCTCGTTGTCTTGGTAGTGATCCTGTTCCTGCAGACCTGGCGCGCCTCGATCATTCCTTTGGTAGCGGTGCCGGTATCCTTGATCGGTACGTTTGCGGTGATGCACCTGTTTGGCTTCTCGCTCAACGCGTTGTCGCTGTTCGGCCTGGTACTGGCCATCGGTATCGTGGTGGACGACGCCATCGTGGTGGTGGAGAACGTCGAGCGCAACATCGAGCTGGGCCTGGAACCGTTTGCGGCGACTGAAAAAGCCATGAGCGAAGTGACCGGTCCGATTGTGGCAACTGCGTTGGTGCTGTGTGCGGTGTTCATTCCGGCGGCCTTTATCAGCGGCTTGACCGGGCAGTTCTACAAGCAGTTCGCCTTGACCATTGCGATCTCGACGGTGATTTCGGCCTTCAACTCGCTGACCTTGTCCCCGGCCCTGGCCGCCGTGTTGCTGCGCAGCCATGACGCGCCAAAGGATCGCTTCTCCAAGGTTCTCGACAAGCTCTTCGGCGGATGGTTGTTCAAACCGTTCAACCGCTTCTTTGACAAAGCCAGCCACGGCTATGTCGGCACCGTACGCCGTGTGATTCGCGGCAGTGGTATCGCGCTGTTCCTGTACGCCGGGTTGATGGTGCTGACCTGGTTTGGTTTCGCCCATACCCCGACCGGTTTCGTGCCGGCCCAGGACAAGCAATACCTGGTGGCCTTCGCCCAGTTACCGGACGCCGCCAGCCTGGACCGCACCGAAGACGTGATCAAGCGCATGTCCGACATCGCGCTGAAACAGCCGGGCGTGGAAGCCGCCGTGGCCTTCCCAGGCCTGTCGATCAACGGTTTCACCAACAGCCCGAACAGCGGCATCGTGTTCGTGACCTTGAAGCCGTTCGATGAGCGTAAAGACCCGAGCATGTCCGCCGGTGCGATTGCCGGCGCGTTGAACGGCAAATACAGCGACATCCAGGAAGCCTACATGGCGATCTTCCCACCGCCGCCGGTTCAGGGCCTGGGGACGATCGGCGGCTTCCGCCTGCAGATCGAAGACCGTGGCAACCTGGGTTATGACGAGCTGTACAAAGAAGTGCAGAACATCATCACCAAGAGCCGCACCACGCCGGAGCTGTTCGGCCTGTTCACCAGCTACACGGTCAACGTGCCCCAGGTCGATGCCGCCATCGACCGTGAAAAGGCCAAGACCCACGGCGTGGCGATCAGCGACATCTTCGACACCCTGCAGATCTACCTGGGTTCGTTGTATGCCAACGACTTCAACCGCTTCGGTCGGACCTACCAGGTCAACGTGCAGGCTGAGCAACAGTTCCGCCTGGATGAAGACCAGATCGGCCAGCTGAAAGTGCGCAACAACAAAGGCGAGATGATCCCGCTGGCGACCTTTATCAAGGTCAGCGACACCTCGGGCCCGGACCGCGTGATGCACTACAACGGCTTTATCACCGCTGAAATCAACGGCAACGCGGCACCGGGCTACAGCTCCGGCCAGGCCCAGGCGGCGATTGAAAAACTGTTGAAAGAGGAACTGCCCAACGGCATGACCTACGAGTGGACCGACCTGACCTATCAGCAAATCCTCTCGGGCAACACCGCACTGTTCGTGTTCCCGCTCTGCGTACTGCTGGCGTTCCTGGTACTGGCGGCCCAATACGAAAGCTGGAGCCTGCCGTTGGCGGTGATCCTGATCGTACCGATGACGCTGCTGTCGGCGATTACCGGGGTGATCATCTCGGGCGGCGACAACAACATCTTTACCCAGATCGGCTTGATCGTACTGGTGGGCCTGGCGTGTAAGAACGCGATTCTGATCGTCGAGTTCGCCAAGGATAAACAGGCAGAAGGCCTCGACCCGCTCGCTGCGGTACTGGAAGCCTGCCGTTTGCGTCTGCGGCCGATCCTGATGACCTCGTTCGCCTTCATCATGGGTGTGGTGCCACTGGTGTTGTCCAGCGGTGCCGGTGCCGAGATGCGTCATGCCATGGGCGTGGCGGTGTTCTCCGGGATGATCGGTGTGACCTTCTTCGGTCTGTTGCTGACGCCAGTGTTCTACGTACTGATCCGTCGCTATGTGGAGCGCAGCGAAGCGCGCAAAGCGGCCAAGGCCTTGAAGCTGGAGACACAGCAATGAGTGTGAAAGTCTTTCTGCCGAGCTTGCTGGTACTGGCGCTGAGCGCCTGTGCCGTAGGCCCGGACTACAAAACCCAGACCCCGGAGGCGGCCAATATCACGGCCGCTGCCGACGCCAAGCAGTACGATCACGCCAAGTTCGAAGGCATCTGGTGGCAGCAGTTCGAGGACCCGACGCTCAACCAGTTGGTCACGCAGTCGCTGCAAGGCAACCGTGATCTGCGCGTCGCCTTTGCCCGCCTGCGGGCCGCACGGGCGATCCGCGATGACGCCAGCAATGACGCCATGCCGACCATCACCAGCCGCGCCAGCAGTGACCAGGGCAAAGGCCAGATTCCGGGCCAGACCACTCGCCGCGTGAAGACCGAGCGTTACGACCTCGGGCTGGACATGGCCTGGGAACTCGACCTGTTCGGCCGCATCCAGCGCAACCTGGAAGCCACCGACGCCGACCAGCAGGCCGCCGAGGCTGACTTGTACCAGCTGCAAGTCACCCTGATCGCCGAACTGGTGGACGCCTACGGTCAACTGCGTGGCGCGCAACTGCGTGAACGCATTGCCCTGGACAACCTGAAGAACCAGCAGGAATCGCGCACCATCACCGTCAGCCTGCGCGATGCCGGTGTGGGCGACCAACTCGACGTGGAGCGTGCCGACGCACGCCTCGCGGCGGTTGAAGCCAGCGTGCCGCAACTGCAGGCCGAACAAGTGCGCGAGCGTAACCGCATCGCCACCCTCCTCGGCCAGCGGCCCGATAAGCTCACCGTAGACCTGGGCCCGAAAGACCTGCCGGCGATTGCCAAAGCGCTGCCGATCGGCGACCCGGGGCAACTGCTGCAACGTCGCCCGGACATCCTCAGCGCCGAACGCAAACTGGCTGCCGCCACCGCGCGTATCGGCGTGGCCAAGGCCGACCTGTTCCCACGCGTCAGCCTCAGCGGCTTCCTCGGCTTTACCGCCGGGCGCGGCTCGCAGATCGGCTCATCCGCCGCGAATGCCTGGGCCCTGGGCCCGAGCATCACCTGGGCCGCGTTTGACCTGGGCAGCGTGCGCGCCCGCTTGCGCGGCGCCGATGCCGAGGCCGATGGCGCCCTGGCAAGCTACGAGCAGCAAGTGTTGCTGGCGCTGGAAGAATCCGAGAACGCCTTCAGCGACTACGGCAAGCGTCAGCAACGTCTGGTCTCGCTGATCCGCCAAAGCGAATCCAGCCGCGCCGCCGCCGACCTGGCCGCGATCCGCTACCGCGAAGGCACAGTGGACTTCCTGGTATTGCTCGACGCGCAACGTGAGCGTTTGGCAGCCGAGGACTCCCAGGCCCAGGCCGAAGTGGACCTGTATCGCGGGATTGTGGCGATCTACAAGGCGCTGGGGGGTGGGTGGAAGCCGGATACGGTGGTCGCTACCGCCAAGTGATGTAAAGAGCTCCTTTGGTTGGTCGCATCCAGCCAATTTTTAGCCCCGTGATCCATTTGGTCACGGGGCTTTTTTTGGTAACTGAAAAGAGCCGAGTCAAACAATCGGCAGGCGCAGGTCTCGCTGGCCGGTGACTAAACGTTGAAAACGCTCAAACAAAGAAAGCCCCGAACCGTTTAAGGCCACTGGTACAGACCTGTTAGAAATGACAGTTGCAAAATATTAAGCCGCGCCTTTTACTACCACCCATTCAGCCTTCGCGTTAAACGACAAAGAGCCGGGATTAGTTTGTGGAGCAATCCCAGACACCATTAATTTTTCACGTACTATTTAATGCACGCCTTACAAAACCAAAAAAGAGCCCATCATGAAAATCACAATTCTGTTGTTATTAGTTGGACTTTCATTCGCTCAGTGGGCTTTTCCTGCGAGAACGTACGCCCAGCCTTTAAAGGGTTACGATGGGTGTGCAGGCTATAACGCCACCTATGCTCCACGCTTAAGCTTTTTAAATTTAAACAGCATTAATTTCCAATCACGAAACACCGTAAAATACTGTTCAGACTTCACTACTAAAGGCAACGGCGAAATCAAATTTTATATATATTAAACTCAAAATTCCCAGGGTAGACCTTCTCCCTTAATCAGAAACCGTGTTTATCCGACATTCGTTACGCAGCAAATGCTGCAGCAGATAATATCGGGTAGTGTTATCACTTTCCGCGATAGGTAAGGTTGCGAAAAATTACTCCTTCACGACTCATTCTCTGGAGCAAACGTATGAGAACGCGGGGAAAGTCCTGCATTTGCAGCCAAGCCACGGTACCGCGCTTTATGTTCCAGTACGGGATTGCAACAGTTTAAGTGTAGACAAACAATCGAATCGTTCTTCCTCGTATGCAGATACTATACGAACCTTGGGCTCCGTAGAGGTTTGTCGGCGACCATTGATAAACCCATATGCTGAGGCACCGGCAACACCTTCGAATGAAAAAGGCAGCACATGTAAGTAACGCTCATTGGCGCTGTCATGGTTTTACCGGGCAAATTTTTCGGTCATTTTTTAATATTAACTCCACAGTGAATTCCGACATCTGTCATGCGCGACTAACGGGTCGCGCGTGTCCGCTATCAATTGTGCCTTTGGTTGACAGCATCCAGCGAATTTTTAGCCCCGTGGTCCATTTGGTCACGGTTTTTTTGTTTGGAACGTCCTAAAATGCTGTAGGTTATTTCCGTAAGACAAACCAGAAGTCCTCAGCAAGTAATTTCCTAATACCGCACTGAGCCTTTCGAACAGAGTGAAATGTTTTCTATCGAAGCGGCCACCTCTCCGATTGGAGACGCACAGATACATAGAATTACAAAGTGCACATTTGCGTAAGAATGACAACATAGCCTTTAATCAAGGTGCGCCGATTAGCTCAGGAGTCGACGAACGTATCTTCAAACTTAAACTTCAGGTCTTTTGAGCTTACAAAAAACAGGTATCTAAATAAAATGGGGATCTCAAACATACTAAAAAATAAGAACGATAAATTATACTACTCCTTATCAATACTCATGAATCTTGATGTTCAAAGGAGTTTGTTTGTACTTTACCTGCTGCAGCTTGGTATCACACAAGGAGAGATAGGTATTCTTCAATCTTTTCTATTCTTTTCTTCAGTAGCGTTAGAGATCCCGTCTGGTTTACTCGCCGATCGATACGGCCGCAAATTTTCTCTTATCATTAGCTTTTTAGGATTATTTACAAGCGGCATTGGGTTTTTATTATTTTCCTCTTTCACTCCTTTCGCAATTATATTTTGCTTATTCGGCGCCAGTATCGCTATGGGCTCCGGGTCAGACAGAGCACTATTGTATGACAACTTACTAGCTGAACGTCGAGCGGAAGACTACCCTAAAATAATATCGCGGGCGCGTGCCATTGGCGCGATTTCATTAGGTTTATCTATGCTTCTTGGTGGCGTATTGCAAGATACTTTTGACTGGAATAGCGTATATATATTTTTTGCGCTATCCAAGCTTATCGGAGCTTTTGCTGTAACACTCATCCCAGAAATAAAACTCCCGCACACGTCACTTAACCCGATCAAACAATCAGGTATAAACCATAAAAAAACAGAGGGGATTTTTACTCTACTCATTAATTTTTTCCGTTCTAAAAAAGGTGCCTTCCTTATACCTTTATTTATTGGATATTCTTTATTTGAGCTTTCAACAATTCCTTTGTTCATCTATGGCCAGCCATTTTTCTCCCTGCAGGGTTTAGACGTGCCTATGATCGCTGGTATTTATGCTACGGTTGAAGCTATATCAGCATTAATGTTCATGGTTGCTGGTTACGTTTGTTCCAGGCTCTCTCTCGGTACAATTGCTCTCACTACGACCTGCGCCGTCACCTTTCTTCTTTTTGTTTTATCTTTAAATATCGGAGTAATCACTTCAATTGCAACCTTTCTTCTAATAATGTCGCTCCCTGCCATATATGAAACCGCATATGAAACCTATATTCACGACAATATTGAGTCACGTATCCGAGCGTCTTGTCTCTCAGTTGCAAATCTAGTTAACTCAGTCATCATCGGTATCTCCTACACTGTTTTCGGAGGACTATTAGATAGGTATGGCTTCTCGCTGACTTTGATCATAGTTGCAGCCACCTGTTTTGTTGGCTTGTTTGGTGTTAGCACAACATTGCTCTTAGGTGGCAAAAAAGACGATTTAACAAGACAAGAAGCCTGAATATGGATTTTGGAAATCCATCCGCAGCTTGGCGGTCTTGGTCGAATTGGACATCAAATTTGCCGTGTTCGACCTTGTGATGTTTTTTTGAACCGCGACCGCATGAAGGGAGTAGAGCCTTATCCGCGTGCTAATGCTCTATGTAGCATCATTCAATATCAAACTCCGATAATGCCCAGGATTAGACCCACTCCACTTACGAAACGCCTTATAAAACGAGCTCGTATCAGCAAACCCCAACCGCTCCGCAATCTCGGCAAAACTGATCTGCGGCTCCGCCAGCCACACAATCGCCAGCTCTTTGCGCACACTGTCCTTGAGCCCCTGATACGTCTGCCCTTCTTCCGCCAGACGGCGGCGCAGGGTGGAGGCGGAGATGCACAGGCTGGCGGCGAGGCCTTCGGTTTCCGGCCAGGTGTCGGGGGGCAGTTGGCGCAGGTCGTGCTTGATGCGGGTGGCGAGGCTGTCGGGGTCGCGGTATTTGACCAGGATGTTGGCGGGCGCGTGGGCCAGGAAGCGTTTTAGTTCTTCAGCGGTGCGCTTGATCGGCAGGTCCAGGCAGTCGGCGGAGAAGATCATGCGGGTACGCGGCCGATCGAAACGCAGGTTGTCGGAGAACATGATCTGGTAGTCGTCGCAGAAATCCGGTTTCGGACAACGCAGTTCAATCGCCAGGATCGGAATCCGCCGTCCCGCGAGCCAACAGGCGACGCCGTGCACGATCATCCAGTAGGTAAAGTAAGTGAAGGCCCGGTTGGGTTCAGACTCGGGTTCGAGCAACACAATCTCCGCCAGACTTTGTTGGCGCACCAATTCAGCGGGCAGGCGTTCGAGCATCAACGACAGAAACCCCAGGCCGGTTTCCAGGCCAGTGGCCAAGGTCGGCTGCGCCATCGCCGCATGGCAGAGGAACGCCAAGCTGCCGGACTTGAGCTTGCGTGGGTCCATGCCGAAAAACTCATCATCCAGGCGCCGTGCCAGCAGGCGCCACAGGCGTGCATAGGTCGTGGCCGAGACCCGCGCGCTGGGCTCGGCCAACCGTTGCGATTCGATCCCGGCTTTAAGCAGCACTTCGGCAGTGGCCGCCCCAGGGGCGCAGCTTTGCAACAAGGCTTCGCGCACGAGGTGGAGGGAGATGGTGTCTTTTTCCGACATTGGCGCGGTCCGTGCCCTGGGTGGCGTGAAATGCCGCCATCTTAGGCAGTCACGCGACAAAAGAGTAGGCGCCGCGCAACCGGTCTCGGGTATTCTGCGCCGGGATTTTTACTGACAGGAAGTTGCACTGATGAGTTGTTGGGAAGTACTTGGGCTACCGCATGACGCTGACACTCGCACAATCAAGCGTCAGTACGCCGTCTTGCTCAAGCAGCATCGTCCGGATGAGGACCCCAGCGGCTTCCAGCGCTTGCGCGAGGCGTATGAGCATGCCCTCGAGTGGAGCCGTTTCGAGGCGCCCGCTGACACACCGCAGCCGGTGCCCGTCGACAGCGTGCAACCTGCCCCGGCCGAACCGGACACGCGTGTCGAACAGGCCCGAGCCTTGGTGGCGCAGGCCACTCCCAGTGATCTGCGTCACCTCTATCAGCAAGCCAGGGAGAGTGAGTGCGCCGACGCCTTTGAGGCCCTGCTGTTGCAGCGCTGCCTGACGTCGACAGACCCCGCCATCAGCGAGTGGGCCGTCACCCACCTGCATTGGCTAACCCCCTGGTTACGCGAAGCCCCCGCGCGCTTGCCCGCATACCGCCTTGATGCGCTGCTGGAACGGATGTTTGCGCACGTCGAACAGCGCTTGGTCGGGCTACTCGATCAACAACAGGTCGAAGCCTTCAAAGCCGCATTGAGCGAACTGAACCACACTGAATGGCTCACGCCGCTGCCTCGCCACGCGCGGATCAACGACCTGCTGGCCCGTACCCTACTGGCGAGCCGATGCTGGTCCGAGGACCTGTTCGACACCTTGTGCGCCCAGCAAGCCTGGTCCGATAAGGACTTGGAAAACCCCTGCCCCGAGCCTGAATGGTCGCAGCTCCAGGCGCGCAATGCGCTGGAGCGTTTCAAGGCACATACACTCGCGCAGGCCAGCCTGGACTCGCGCGATGCGGAGTGTCGCGCAGCCAAATTGCTGTTTGGCGACATGCCACTGGCGCAACGGCAACGTTTCGCCCGGCGCTTTGGCGAGTCCGACTGGAACGCCTGCCGTACGCTCAGCGAAACCATCCTCAGCCAGTACCCGTCACTCTGCGCCCTGATGCCCGGCGGCGATCCGTATTTCTGGCGCGACAGGGAACGTATCACCCGTCCATGGCCGATGTTCGTAGCCTTACTGGGCATGGCCGCTGGCTGGACGATCCACGACCAACAGGTGACCGACCATACCCTGATGGAAACCCTCGGAATGGCGCCAACCTGGGCCTTTCTGATTGCCATTCCGGCGTTGTTGATCCTGGCGATCTGGCGTCCCGCCACCGATGGCTACGGTGAAATCGACGACGGACTCTCGCCGCTGTCGCGCTGGCTGAGCTTTCGCCGACCCTCGCCCTTGTTCATCCGCGAGATTTTGCCGTGCTGGCTGTTGGGTGCGTTGATCTGGATCATCCTTGGCCTTTACGCCTTTATCGGCTACGTGGCGACGCTGCAGGGCCTGGGTCTCGCACAGCGGTTGTTCGGCAGGCGTGGCTGACACGCCCTCAACAGCTGTTCAGCCAGGGTTCAGCAAATGTCAAGATTGCCTGCTTAGTAATGAGTATCATTATGTTACAAATTAGCATCCTATCTAATTCTGATGCGGTGCCGAATGCTCGTTCCTTTTCTCATCATGCTGCGCGAAGGCATTGAAGCCGCATTGATTGTTGGCATTATCGCCAGTTACCTGCAGCAGACCGGCCGGGGCCAGTGGATGCCCGCCGTGTGGATCGGCGTGTTTCTCGCCGCTGCGCTGGCCCTCCTGGTCGGTGGCGGCCTGGAGCTGGTCAGCGCCGAATTCCCGCAAAAGCAGCAGGAGCTGTTCGAAGGCATCGTCGGCCTGGTCGCCGTGGGCATCCTCAGTTCCATGGTGTTCTGGATGCGCAAAGTGGCGCGCTCCATCAAGCACTCGCTGCACGAATCCCTTGATCACGCGCTGGCCGGCTCCAAGCATCAAGTCACCGCCCTGATTCTCATGGTGTTTTTCGCCGTGGCCCGTGAAGGCCTGGAAACCGTGTTCTTCCTGCTGGCGGTGTTCCAGCAGAGCGAAGGCCCAGGCGCACCGATTGGCGCCCTACTCGGCCTGATCCTGGCGATCATCGTGGGTTTCCTGATCTACACCGGCAGCATGCGCCTGAACCTCGGTGCGTTTTTCCGCTGGACCGGCCTGTTTATCCTGGTGGTGGCCGCCGGCATCCTCGCCAATTCAGTGCAAGCGCTGCACGAAGCCGGCGTGTGGAATCACCTGCAGACCGTGCTGTTCGACTTCAGCGCCGCGCTGCCAATGGACAGCCCGCTGGGCTCGGTACTTGCCGGCATGTTCGGCTATCAGGAAGCCCCCACCATCAGCACCCTCGGCGCCTACCTGATTTACCTGGTGGTGGCCCTGGTGATGTTCTTCCTGCCCGCCGCGCCGTCCAAGCCTGCCACCGCGCCCTCTTCCGTTTCCAGCCAGTAAGGACCGTCCCTTGTCCAACCCAACTCCTCAACCGGCTTCGCCACCCCGCGCCCTGCGCTGGGCCGTGGCGGGCTCGGTGGTCGTGATGATCGCCGCCGGTGGCCTGTTCTATTACGCCTCACAGTTGGCGGCCAGCAAGCGCCAGACCAACCACAATGAAATTGCCGTGACCATTCATGGCCACGCCTGTGAGCCGAATGAACTGACGGTACCGGCCGGCCGCGCCAGCTTCCGCATCATCAACCGCTCCGACCGTGCGGTGGAATGGGAAATCCTCGACGGCGTGCTGGTGGTCGAAGAACGGGAAAACATCGCCCCCGGCCTCAGCCAGGTGATCAATGCCAACCTGTTGCCCGGCGACTATGCAATCACCTGCGGCCTGCTGAGCAATCCACGTGGCACCTTGCACGTGACGCCCACCGCCGAATCCGACGCACAGGCCAAGGCCAAGCCGTCGATGGTGGCGTTTATTGGCCCGCTGTCGGAGTTCCGCGTGTACTTGAGCAGCCAGGGCAGCGCGCTGATCAAGGCGGTGACCGCCTTGCAGCAAGCCATCGACAGCGGCGACCTCGCCCAGGCTCAAGCGCTCTATGTTCCCGCCCGTGAGGCCTACCAGCGACTGGCCCCGGCGTCTCAACGCCTGGCGGAGCTGGACAATGCGATCAACGCCCGCGCCGACTACTTTGAAAAACGCGAACAGGACCCGGCCTTCAGTGGCTTCCACCGCGTGGAGTACAGCCTGTTCCAGCAACGCAGCCTCGACGGCCTGGCGCCGATTGCGCAGCGCCTGGTAACCGACGTCACCACCCTCAAGCAACAATTGCTGGCCCAGTCGCTGCCGCCGGAGCAACTGGTGAGCATCGTGGTACGCAACCTCAACAGCCTGGCCGATGTACGTGCCATCAGCGGTGAAGAGGAGCGCTACAGCCACGTCGACCTGAATGGCTTCGCCGCCAACCTGGAGGCCGCCCACAAGGTCGTCGAGTTGATGCGACCGCTGCTGAGTAAATCTGCCGCCGACCTGTTGCCCAAGGTCGACAGCGCCCTCGCCGCCTTCGATGCCGAACTCCAGGGCTTCAAGGTCGACAAGGGCTATGCCACCTACGACAGCATTACCGCCGATCAGCGCAAGCAGATCGCCGACAAGGCCAAGGCTCTGGCCGTTGCACTCGATGGAATCGACCCCGCCCTTGGCCTTTCCGGCCTGCAGTGAAGACGACCGCATACATGAGCGATTCAGCACAGTTTGACCCCCAACGCCGGCGTGTCCTCCTGGGCATGGCGGCCACCGGCGCCGCCATAGCCGGCAGCAGCCTGACCTGCCCAGCCATGGCCGCCGCCGCCGAGCAAGTCACCACCGCGCCACGCAGTGATAAAACCCAGGACCACCACGACTTTTTCGGCACGCACCAAACCGGCATCGTCACCCCACGCCCGGCCTGCGGCATGCTCGTGGCGTTCGACGTACTGGCCAGTGATCGTGAAGACCTGGAGCGCCTGTTCCGCACCTTGAACGAACGCATCGCCTTCCTGATGACCGGCGGCACCGTGCCGCAAGTCGACCCGAAGCTGCCGCCCACCGACTCTGGGATCCTCGGCCCGGTGGTCACACCGGACAACCTGACCATCACCGTGTCCGTCGGCGAATCACTGTTCGATGAGCGCTTCGGCCTCGCGGCGGTCAAGCCCAAGCGCTTGAGCCGCATGGTCGGTTTCCCCAACGATGCGCTCGAACCGGCGCAGTGCCACGGCGACCTGAGCCTGCAATTCAGCTCTAACACCACGGACACCAATATCCACGCCCTGCGCGACATCGTGAAGAACCTGCCGGACCTGCTGCTGGTGCGCTGGAAACAGGAAGGCAGCGTACCGCCCCAGGCGCCTGCCAAACCTGGTGAGCCGGCCCAGAGCGCACGCAACTTCCTCGGTTTCCGTGACGGTTCGGCCAACCCGAACTCCAACGATGACAAGGCGATGAACCAGATTGTATGGGTGCAGCCTGGCAGCGACGAACCGGCCTGGGCGGCCAACGGCAGCTATCAGGCCGTGCGCATCATCCGCAATTTCGTCGAGCGCTGGGACCGTACCCCGCTGCAAGAGCAGGAAAGCATCATCGGCCGCATCAAGCCCACCGGCGCGCCTATGGACGGCGACAAAGAAAGCCAGGTGCCCGACTACAGCAAGGACCCGGAAGGCAAGTTGACCAAGCTCGATGCCCACATCCGCCTGGCCAACCCGCGCACCCCGCAGACTCAGGCCAACCTGATCCTGCGCCGGCCGTTCAACTACTCCAATGGCGTCAACAAAAACGGTCAGCTGGACATGGGGCTGTTGTTCATCTGCTACCAGGCTGACCTGGAGAAAGGCTTTATCAGCGTGCAAACCCGGCTCAACGGCGAGCCCCTGGAGGAATACCTCAAGCCGGTCGGCGGCGGGTATTTCTTCACCTTACCGGGGGTCACGGGACCGAAGGATTTCCTCGGGCGCACGCTGCTGGCTGCAACGCACCCTCACACCACTGCCCCTACCTAAAACAAACCCCAGAGCGGAAACCCTCCCATGAAAAAGTCGTTTATCGCGTTGTCGTTATTGCTGACCCTTTCGCCGCTGGCAGCCTTCGCCGCTACCGCGCCGCTGGATTTGGTAGGGCCGGTGTCGGACTACAAAATCTACGTCACCGAAGAAATCGGTGAACTGGTCACCCAGACCCAAGCGTTCACCGACGCCATCAACAAAGGCGACCTGGCCACCGCCAAGAAACTCTACGCGCCGACCCGTGTGCACTATGAGTCCATCGAGCCAATCGCCGAGTTGTTCAGCGACCTCGATGCATCCATCGACTCCCGCGTCGACGACCACGAAAAAGGCGTGACCGCCGAAGACTTCACCGGCTTCCACCGCATCGAATACGCGCTGTTCTCACAGAACACCACCAAAGGCCTGGAAACCCTCACCGCCAAGCTCAACACCGACGTCAACGACCTCAAGACCCGCGTCGACGGCCTGACCTTCCCACCGGAGAAAGTCGTGGGCGGCGCCGCAGCACTGTTGGAAGAAGTCGCCGCCACCAAGATCTCCGGCGAAGAAGACCGCTACAGCCACACCGACCTGTATGACTTCCAGGGCAACATCGACGGCGCGAAGAAAATCGTCGACCTGTTCCGTGGGCAGATCGAGAAACAAGACAAGGCCTTCCTGGCCAAGGTCGACAAAAACTTCGCCAGCGTGGACAAGATCCTGGCCAAGTACAAGACCAAGGACGGCGGCTTCGAGACCTACGACAAGGTCAAGGAAAACGACCGCAAGGCCCTGGTGGGACCGGTCAATACCCTGGCAGAAGACCTGTCCACCTTGCGTGGCAAGCTGGGCTTGAACTAAACGCCGCACAAAAAAAGACCCAGCCCTGTTGAAGGGGCTGGGTCTTTTTTTTGCCTGCCGGTTTACAGGATCCGGTACAGCAACCGCTCGATGCGCACGCGGCTGACCCGACGCAGGAACTTGCCGACCGCTTCGGGATAGTCCGGCAGCGTTTGCAAATCCTGATAACGCTCGATGCGCGTGGTGTGCTGGAAAATCTGCGCCAGCTCGGTGCGCCGCGGCGCCAGCCACTGGCCTTGGGGGTCATCGATCAACAAGGCGTTTTCCAAGTCGAGACGGAACGCGCGCGGGTTGAGGTTGTTACCGGTGAGCAAGGTGTAGCGCTGGTCGACCCACATCCCCTTGAGGTGGTAGGTGTTGTCGCCGTCGCGCCACAGGTGCAGGTTCAGTTGGCCACTGTCGATCATCGGCTGATGGCGTTTGGCGAAGCGGCGCAGGCTGATTTCGTACAGGTACGGCAGCGCGGCAATGACCTTGAATGGCTCGCTCGGCGGGATGTAGAAGTCGTTGGCGGTCTTGTCGCCGACGACGATGTCGATCTTCACTCCACGCGCCAGGGCACGGTTGATCTCGCGGGTCACCGGCAGCGGCAGGTTGAAGTACGGCGTGCAGATGGTCAGTTGCTGCTGGGCGCTGGCGATCAGTTCGAGGATCACCCGGTTCAGCGGGTTGTTCTTGCCCACCCCGAGCAACGGGCTGACCGACAGGTGACCATTGGGCAACTGCCCCGTCGTGGTGTCATAGGTCGCGTGTTTCAGGCGGCTGCGCAAGTCGCCAATATCATTGCGCAAGCTGCGCGTGGTGGGTGGGTTGGGCAGGTCCAGGCGATTAACCGCCTTGGAGGCGATCAGCCCGTGTTCCACCAGGTGTTGCATCGAGTCCGCCAGGGGCTTGCTGTGGATCAGGTGGTAGCGGTCGAAACGGTACTTGTCGAACTTGTGCAAGTACACGTTGTTCAGGCTCGCCCCGCTGTACAGCACGCTGTCGTCGATCACGAAGCCCTTGAGGTGCAGCACGCCGAACAGCTCGCGGGTTTGCACCGGCACGCCATACACCGGCACGTCGCTGCTGTGGCTTTGGGTCATGGCCTGGTACCAGGCGCTGTTGCCCGGCTGTTTACCGGCACCGATCAAGCCACGCTGGGCGCGCAGCCAGTCGACCACCACCACGATCTCCAACTCCGGCCGCGCAGCCTTGGCCGCGTGCAGGGCATCGTAGATCTCCTGCCCCGCTTCGTCCTGCTGCAGATACAGCGCGACGATGTAGATACGCCGCGTGGCCTGGGCGATTTTTTCCAGCAGGCAACGGCGGTACGCGTCGGCGCCGGACAGCACCTCAAGGGCATCGGGAGTGAGGGGGAAACCGCGCAGTTTGGGCAACAGGGAGCGTTTGAAGAACGACGGCATAAGGCTCGCAATGGGTCGAATCCGAAGAGTCCCCGAGCTTACACCATGGGGGTGCTCAGGTCTTGCTGCGCGGCATGTAAAAATTTATTGACCAAGAAGAACGATCGTTCTACTGTTTGCAACATGAACGATATGACCGGTAATGAAACCCGCGACATCATCCTCGACGTGGCCGAAAAGTTGATCTATCGCCATGGCATCGCCGCCACGGGCATGGACTTCCTGGTGAAAACCGCCGGCGTCTCGAGAAAAAGCGTTTACCGCTACTTCGCCAACAAAGACGAATTGGTGATTGCCGCCCTGCAACGTCGTGACGAGCGCTGGATGCAGTGGCTGCGCGACGAAGTGGAACGCAGCGAAGGCACGGGTGAACGGCTGCTCGCGGTGTTCAGCGCGCTCAAGGCCTGGTTCGACACAGCGGATTTCCGCGGCTGTGCGTTTATCAACACCAGCGGCGAAACCGGCAACCCGCACGACCCGGTGCGCCTGCTGGCCAAGGCCCACAAACAGAAACTGTTCGAGTACGCACTTGAACTCTGTCAAGCACATGGCACCCCCGACCCGGCACAGCAGGCCGCGCAACTGCTGATCCTGATCGATGGCGCCATCACCGTTGCCCTGGTGATGGGTGATTCAACAGCTGCCGATAATGCGCAATGCATGGCGCGAACGTTATTGGGACTGTGAACGCACAGGTCAGCGCAACTTTCGACTGAAACCTTATTGTCTTGAGGAAAATGCCCATGTCATCCGCCGCAGAAACACGCCCGCCGCTGCCGCCGTTCACGCGCGAGTCGGCTATCGAAAAAGTCCGTCTGGCCGAAGACGGCTGGAATTCCCGCGACCCGCACCGCGTATCCCTGGCCTACACCCTCGACACCCACTGGCGTAACCGCGCCGAATTTGCCTACAACCGCGAAGACGCCAAGGGCTTCCTGACCCGCAAATGGGCCAAGGAGCTGGATTATCGGTTGATCAAAGAGCTGTGGGCGTTTACCGACAACCGCATCGCGGTGCGTTATGCCTATGAATGGCACGACGATTCCGGCAACTGGTTCCGTTCCTATGGCAACGAGAACTGGGAGTTCGACGAAAACGGCCTGATGGCTAATCGTTTTGCCTGCATCAACGACCTGCCGATCAAGGAAAGCGAACGCAAGTTCCACTGGCCGCTGGGGCGGCGCCCGGATGATCATCCGGGGCTTTCTGATCTGGGGCTTTAAGACCTGGCAAATGTGTGAGGGGGCGGTGCGACGATTCGACTTGCCCCCTCACACGCGGCTACGGCACTTCAGTCCTGATTCAGCCCTACCCGATACAGCACCCCATCATCCGCATCCGTCAGCACATACAAGAACCCATCCGGCCCCTGCCGCACATCGCGGATCCGCGCTTTCAAGCCTCCCAGCAAGCGCTCTTCGTGAATCACCTTGTCGCCATCAAACTGCAAGCGGATCAACTCCTGGTCGACCAGCGCACCGATAAACACGTTGTGCTGCCAGGGCTTGAAGCGATCCGCATCATAAAACGCCATACCGCTGATACCCGGTGATTTTTCCCAGACGTGATGCGGCGGCACTGTGCCTTCCAGCGTCTTGCCCTTGGCTTCGGGAATCGGTGTCAGCGAATAATTGATGCCGTGGGTTGCCAGCGGCCAACCGTAGTTCTTGCCCCGCTCGATGATGTTGATCTCATCACCGCCACGCGGGCCGTGTTCGTTTTCCCAGATCGTGCCACTCCAGGGGTTCAACGCCAGCCCCTGAGGGTTGCGCTGGCCGTAGGACCAGATCTCCGGGCGCACGCCTTCTTGACCGACAAAGGGGTTGTCGTCCGGCACGCGGCCGTCCGGATAGATGCGCACGACCTTGCCTTGCAATTTGTCCAGGTCCTGGGCGGTCGGGCGATCGTTGTTTTCCCCCAGCGTCACGAACAGGTAGCCATCACGGTCAAAGGCCAGGCGTGAACCGAAGTGATTGCCGGTGGACAGCTTCGGCTCCTGGCGCAGGATGACGGTGAAGTCGGTCAAGCCACTGAGATCAGCCGCCAGGCGACCACGGCCCACCGCAGTGCCGGCCGTACCGCCCTTGCCGCCGCCTTCGGCGTAGGACAGGTAGACCATGCGGTCCTGCTTGAAGTCGGGCGACAGCACCACGTCCAACAGGCCGCCCTGCCCTTTGGCCCACACTTCAGGCACGCCTTTCAGCGGCGCGGAGAGCTTGCCGTCCGGGCTGACAAAACGCAGGTGGCCAGGACGTTCGGTAACCAGGAAGCCTTGCTTGTCCGGCAGAAAGGCCACGGCCCACGGGTGATCCAAGCCTTTGGCGATAGGGGTGGCGGTAATGCTGCCTTGTTCGCTGGGAAACTGCTGGGCGTCGGCGGCGAAAACCGTGGTCAACGGCAGCAACGTGGTTGCACAAAGGGCGGCTAGAAGGGTTTTGCGTAGAAACATAAGGCTGAATCCTTACCGGCGATTGCCGTTGGCATCATAGGTGGGGGCTTTGGTTTCGGTGGTCGGACGGCTGGGGGCGGCATCGCGTTGCGGGTAACGGTTGCCGATACCGCCGTTCTCCAGGGTCGGCGTGCGCGTGGTCGGCCCGGTTTGGATACCGCGAATGGCCGGCGCATTGGGCTGAGTGCCCTGCATGCTATTGGGGTTGGCCCGGTGGATCGGGCCGTTGTTGGCGTTGTTGTTGCCGGGCAGGTTTTGCGCATGCGCCAAAGGCGCAAGGGCCAAGCCCACCAGCAGCGCTGCAACGTGACGCATACCGCTATTCATGACCAAACCTCTCAGGGCGAGGATTACCTGCTTTCGATAACACGCTACGCCTAGGGTTCGGCTTTCGACACTAAATAGTTTCTCATCAGGTGTAACACGATCTGTCCGCGCATCTGTCGGTGGAAACTTTTCGTACAGCGTCCGAGTCACCAGAACACAGCCTCTACTTAAGGAATCGCACCTATGCCACGGGCAATCTGGAAAGGCGCCATCAGCTTTGGCCTGGTGCATATCCCGGTCTCGCTGGTCTCGGCCACGTCATCACAGGGCGTGGACTTTGACTGGCTCGACAAGCGCAGCATGGACCCGGTGGGCTACAAGCGCATCAACAAGACCACCGGTAAAGAGGTGACGAAAGAGAACATCGTCAAAGGCGTTGCGTTCGAAAAAGGCCGCTATGTGGTGCTCAGCGAAGAGGAAATCCGCTCGGCCCACCCCAAGTCGACCCAGACCATCGAAATCATCGCGTTTGTCGCCAGTGACCAGATCCCGTTGCAGAACATCGACACCCCCTACTTCCTCGCGCCGGATAAACGGGGCGGCAAGGTCTACGCGCTGCTAAGGGAAACCCTTAAAAAAACCGGCAAAGTTGCGCTGGCCAATGTGGTGCTGCACACCAAGCAGCATCTGGCGGCCTTGATGCCACTGGAATCGGCGCTGGTGTTGGTGATGCTGCGCTGGCCCGCCGAAGTCCGCAGCCTGGACGACCTGGAACTGGACAGCGACGTGACCAAACCCAGCCTAGCCAAGGGCGAACTGGACATGGCCAAGCGCCTGGTAGAAGACATGAGCGCCGACTGGCAGCCGGATGACTACCGTGACAGTTTCCAGGAAAAAATCATGGCGCTGGTGGCCAAGAAGGCCAAGGCCGGCAAGATCGAAGACGTGGAAACCAGCCAGGACAGCGAAGCGCGCAAGTCCGCCGACGTGATCGACCTGACGGAACTGCTCAAGCGCAGCCTGGCCGGCAAGCCCGCCAAGAAGCTGGCGGCGAAGAAATCCACCAAGGCCTCATGACCCATGCCAAAGCCCCTCAGCGAGTACAACCGTAAGCGAGACTTCGGCGTTACCGGCGAACCGGCAGGCCGTGCACCTGCCGGCAAACGCAACGCGTCGGCGCTGTCTTTTGTGATCCAGAAACATGACGCGCGCAACCTGCACTATGACTTTCGCCTGGAACTCGACGGCGTGCTGCTCAGTTGGGCGGTGCCCAAGGGCCCGAGCCTGGACCCGAGCCAAAAGCGCCTGGCCGTCCACGTGGAAGATCACCCCCTCAGCTATGGCAGCTTCGAAGGCAGTATTCCCGCCGGCCAATACGGCGCCGGCGACGTCATTGTGTGGGACCGCGGCATCTGGCAGCCCCATGATGACCCGCGTAAGGCCTACGCCGCCGGCAAGCTCACATTTACCCTGGTCGGCGAGAAACTCTCCGGCGACTGGGCGCTGGTGCGCACCCGCCTGAAGGGCAGCGGCGACAAGGAACAATGGCTGTTGATCAAGGAAAAGGACGCGCAGGCGCGCCCGGCAGACGACTACGACATCGTTCAGGCTCAACCGGACAGCGTGGTCAGCGACGCCTCGGCAGGTAAATCCAACGTTAAATTCAACGTTAAATCCAACGCCAAGCCCAGCACCAAAGCCACGCGACAACAAGCAGCGGCAACCGCCCTCCCCGAACAATTCAACCCACAATTGGCCACGCTGGTCGACCGCGCCCCCGAAGGCGACTGGCAGTACGAAATCAAGTTCGACGGTTACCGCATGCTCACGCGCATTCGCGACGGCGAGGTACGCCTGTTCACCCGCAACGGCCATGACTGGACCGAACGCCTGCCGCGCCAGGTCAAGGCCCTGCAGACCCTCAAGCTCAAGGACAGCTGGCTCGACGGCGAGGTGGTCAGCCTGAACGGCGACGGCCTGCCGGACTTCCAGGCGCTGCAAAACGCCTTCGATATCGGCCGCAGCCTGGACATTGTCTACTACCTGTTCGATGCGCCGTTCTTCAACGGCCAGGATCAACGCCAGGCGCCTGTCGAGGCACGCCGCGCCGCGCTCAAGGACGCGCTGGCCGCAAGCAGAAGCAAGTTGCTGCGGTTCTCCGAAGCCTTCACCGCCCACCCTCGCGATATCTTCGAAAGTGCCTGTGACCTCGCCCTGGAAGGCGTAATCGGTAAGCGCCTGGGCAGCCCCTATGTGTCGAGTCGCAGTGCCGATTGGATCAAGCTCAAATGCCGCCTGCGCCAGGAATTCGTGATCGTCGGCTACACCCGGCCACAGGGTTCACGCAGTGGTTTCGGCGCGCTGTTGCTGGCGGTGAATGACGATGCCGGGCTGGTGTATGCCGGGCGTGTGGGCACAGGCTTTGATCACGCGGCACTGAAAGCGATTTACGCGCAACTCAAGCCCCTGGAATGCAAGGCATCGCCGCTGGAAAAGCCGCTGAGCAGCGCCCAGGCCCGTGGCGTGCACTGGGTGGAGCCGACGTTGGTTGGCGAGGTGCAATTCGCCGAATGGACCCGGGAAGGTGTGGTCCGCCAGGCGGCATTCGTGGGGCTGCGCAGCGACAAACCGGCCGCCGAGATCATTCACGAGCTACCACGAACGGCCAACGCCATGAAACCCGCGAAAAAAACCAGCGCTGCGGTAACGATCACCCACCCCGACCGGGTGATCGACCCGCAAAGCGGCACCCGGAAGCAGCAACTGGCACAGTTCTACGACAGCATCAGCCAGTGGATCCTGCCCTTCCTGCGCCACCGCCCTGTTTCATTGCTGCGAGCGCCTGAAGGCATCGAAGGCGAGCCATTCTTCCAGAAACATTCAGAGCGCCTAGCCATTCCCAACATCAAGCACCTGGATCAGGCACTCGACCCAGGGCATGCGCGCCTGATGGAAATCGACAGCACCCGCGCGTTGATCGGTGCCGTACAAATGGGTGCCGTAGAATTTCACACCTGGGGCGCCACCTCAGACAAGATCGAAACCCCCGACCTGTTTGTGCTCGATCTCGACCCGGACCCGGCGCTGCCCTGGAAAGCCATGCTGGAAGCGGCGCAACTGACCCTGTCGGTGCTGGATGAACTGGGGCTGCAAGCGTTCGTCAAGACCAGCGGAGGCAAGGGACTGCACCTGGTCGTGCCACTGGCGCGCCGCGACGGTTGGGACACCGTCAAGGCGTTCGCCAAGGCCATCGCCCAGTTCATGACCGAGCAACTGCCCGAGCGTTTTACCGCGACGTCAGGGCCCAAAAACCGCGTCGGCAAGATCTTTATCGACTACCTGCGCAACGCGCGAGGCGCCAGCACCGTGGCGGCCTACTCCGTGCGGGCACGCCCAGGCCTGCCGGTGTCGGTGCCGATCAGCCGTGAGGAGTTGAAGGGTTTACGCAGTGCGCAGCAATGGACTGTCGCCAATGTGCAGCAGCGGTTGAACGGCTTGAAGGCTGATCCCTGGGCCGGGTACGCCAACCGACAGAAACTCAGCAAGAAGATGTGGGACAAATTGGGCGCCCGTCCGCCGGTGTGAATGGCGCCCAACGTGACGATCAGATCAGTAGGAAGATCGCTGCCAAACCAGCGAAGATCGCCCACTTTTCCAGGTAATAACGGGTACGGTTGCGCTTTTTCAGCTCTTTACCACGCAGACGGATCTTGTACAGCCGCGTGAACGCGCGGTTGAGCCCACCGGTCTTGTCACCGTCATCATTGGGCGAACCCGCAGCGGCCATGACGGTACGGCTGAACCAGCGATTGAAAGCCGCCGCCCAGCGGTACTTCATCGGACGCTCAATGTCGCAGAACAGGATGATGCGGTTCTGCTGTGTGGTGTTTTCCGCGTAGTGGATATAAGTCTCGTCGAACATCACCGGCTCGCCATCACGCCAGGAGTAGCTTTCGCCATCCACGTTGATGTAGCAACCTGGGTCATTCGGCGTATCCAGGCCCAAGTGATAGCGATACGAGCCGGCATACGGATCACGGTGGCGTACCAATTTTGAGCCCGGCGGCAGCTCGGCAAACATCGCGGCCTTGATCGAGCCGATGCTCTGGACCAACGCCGTGGTGCGCGGGCACAGCTTCATCGCCGACGGATGGCTGTCGCCATACCATTTCAGGTAAAAGCGTTTCCAACCCGACTTGAAGAACGAATTGAAGCCGACGTCGTTGTATTGGTCCGAACGCTTGATTTCCCCGGCGCGCATCAGGTTCTGGCCTTCCTGGCGGATTTCTTCCCAGTGTTCCTGGAGCGGGCTCAGGTCGGGAAAATCGCTGGGCGACAGGTAGGGCCGGCTGGGCAGCTTGGAGAAGAGATAGAGAAAACAGTTGATCGGGGCGAGAAAGGTCGAATGATCACTGAGCTGGCGGCCCAGCTTGTGTCGCACCCGGCCACGCAGGTGGACATACGCAATCGAGGCAACGTAAAGAACAACAATGATGAGCTTCAAGGGATTTCGTCACACGTCAGAAGAGAACAGGCTGCTCCTGCGTGCCCACGACGGCCGAGGATGGATAGCAGCACCTGAAATCACAATTCACACAATCGGCACCACCGTCTGAGAGATCGGTGCGTTGCCATTGGCAGTTATTTAGCCACAGTTTGTAACCAAAAGTTAACTAAGAATTGTGAAAAGCTGTCTTCTGAATGTGTTGAGCGAGCGTGTCGGGAGACACCAACCAATGACTATACGTCGCGAGGCTTCAAGTGATAAAAAGCCAGGCCTAATCGTCAGAGACGACGATTTCCCCCTCAGCAAAAAGGAATTTGTATGTCATCCATTTCCGACCCAGACCTTCAAGCCCTCCAAGGTGCCTGGGAGCAAACTTCACTCGAAGACAGTGGCGTGCTTAATCCCGTCGACGCGCACAGCGCCCCCGGCGCAATCACCACGATTAGCGGCGACCGCTTCGAAGTGAAAACCGTCAGTGGCGAGGTGTTGCTGGCTGGCCGGTTTTTCCTGGACAGCAGCACCGTTCCCAAGGGCATTACCTGGGTCGACTCCATAGGGGATGACGCCGGCAAACACTTGCCTGCCAGTTATCGCCTCGAAGGGGATGAGTTTGTGTTCATTGCAGCCGATGAAAGTATGCCCAGGCCAATCGTATTCAGTACTGGCCCAGGTCAAACCATGCGCACGTTCGTGCGGCGCTCCTGAACGACGCCTTACGAACCTGTGACAGTATTTTCACAGGGCCTTCACTTTCGGGTCTATAGGGTGAAGCCTACCTACTCCAGTGAATCTCCAGTGAATCCCTTAGCCCGCGTCTTTTCGTGGGCTTTTTTTTGCCTGTGGAATGACGCCTCAATCAGCACGCTTGATGGCCGTCAAGGTAAAGCACATCGGCAATTGCGCAGGCTGGTCTTCGTACTGGTCGTAAAGCTCTTCGCGGTTGGAATGGGCATATTCCTCCAGGTGGCTGATCTGCAAGCCCGCGCAGATCGCGGCGTTTACCAGGTCGCCCAAGGTATGCACATACCAATAAGAGGTGGGCCCGGCGTCGCCCTGGCCTTCATAAACAATTGACTCCTGCAGCACAAAGGGCTCGCGCTGGAAGTAGGAGCTGGCCGGCAGGAATGGGTTTTGCGCGCGAGGATCGAACACCTCCAGGAACGGATGGGTTTCGTACATCACCAGCGTGCCGCCGGGTTTCAGGGTGCTGGCAACGTGGTGCATGAACAGCGCCACGTCCGGCATCCAGCCCAGCACACCGATGGTCACCAAGGCGATATCGAAACGCTCGTGCAACGCGTGCGGCAGCTGATGAATATCACTTTCCACGAACTCAGGGTTGTGCGGCGAGACACCCGCCAGTTCACGGGCCTGCTGCAGAAACGCCGGCGATTGGTCCACGCCCACGACCGAGCGCGCGCCCAGGCTGAACAACGAGAGGCTCTCGCGACCATTGTTACAACACAGTTGCACCACGTCTTTGCCGGCCACGCCTACGTCTTGCAGCACGCCGGTGATGGTCGGGTCCAGACATGAAAAACCAGGCTTGCCGACACCGCTGAGCAGCGCGTTCCAAGTGTCGGTGGTTTTGTGCAGGCTGGCAGATTGGTCCCAGGCGTCCTTGTTGCAGGCGACCGCCTGTTGAGGTGAGGGCATGTCCATTGCGTCTCCAGATAATCCATTGAGTGGGGCTCTGAAAATAAGCCAAGTGCCTGCGGATTAAAACCCCGAGAAACGGGCGAAACTTAACGCCACGCCTGTAGGTCATTTACGCTGTGAGTGTTCAACCCCTGAACGCCGCCTCAGAAGTTCTTGCCGTGGCCAAACATTCCGACCTGCGTAATACCCTGTCCCTGGACAGCCTGAACTTCTTCCTGGCGGATGTGCGCGACGGACTCGGTCCCTACCTCGCCATCTACTTGCTGGCCGTGCACAAATGGGACCCGGCCAGTATCGGCGTGGTCATGACCCTGGCGGGTATCGCCGCGCTGCTCACCCAGGGGCCGGCGGGTGCGTTGATCGACCGTACCCGCAGCAAGCGCGCGGTCATTGCGCTGGCCGCCATTGTGGTCACCGCCAGTTGCCTGCTGCTGCCCTTTGTCAGTTCTTTCAGCCTGGTCGCCCTTACCCAGGCTGCCAGCGCCGTTGCCGCGTCCGTGTTTGCCCCAGCGATCAGCGCGATCTCCCTGGGCATCACCGGCCCCCGCGCGTTCACCCGCCGCACAGGGCGCAATGAAACCTTCAACCACGCCGGCAATGCCGTGGCCGCGTTGTTAGCCGGCGGCCTGGCCTACCTGTTCGGGCCGGTGGTGGTGTTCTACCTGATGGCCTTTATGGCGGTGGCCAGTATCGTCGCGATCAGTTGCGTGTCGGCCGAGGCGATCGACCACGACGTCGCCCGAGGCTTCGACCCGGCGCATCACACCGATCATGAGCAACCGTCCGGCATGAAGGTATTGCTGGCGAACCGCCCGCTGTTGTTGTTCGCCATCTGCTGCGCGCTGTTCCATCTGGCCAATGCGGCGATGCTGCCGCTGGTCAGCCAAAAGCTGGCGCAGATCAACCTGCACATGGCCACCCCGCTGACGTCGGCGTGCATCGTCGCCGCGCAACTCGTGATGGTGCCGATGGCATGGCTGGTTGGGTTGAAGGCCGACATCTGGGGTCGTAAGCCGTTGCTGATGGCCGGTTTCATGATCCTGCCGCTGCGCGGCGTGCTCTACACCCTGTCCAGCGACCCTTACTGGCTGGTGGCCGTGCAAATGCTCGACGGCATCGGCGCAGGCATCTTCGGCGCGTTGTTCCCGGTAATCGTCAAGGACCTGACCCAGGGCACCGGCCGGTTCAACGTCAGCCTGGGCGCCCTCTCTACCGTCTTTGGCCTGGGCGCGGCGCTGAGCAGCAGCCTGGCAGGTTTTGTGGTGCAAGAGGCCGGCTACAACGCGGCATTCCTGACCCTGGCCGGCGTAGCAGCGCTGGCCTTGGCGCTGTTATGGCTGGCGATGCCGGAGACGTTGGAGAAACCTTCCTTCGCTCGACATACAACTGTCGCCTGACATATGCGACAATGCGCGCCAAATTCCAACACACATCCCAAATTTTCTGCTCAGCGACCGGGTTTCGCGCCTTGATGTCGCTGTTGACGCATGCCTGAAGGCTCCTGCCGTCACGCTCGCAACCCATTGATAGGTAAAGTAATTGATCTCCACAGCTAACATCACCATGCGGTATGAAACGCATTCTTGTGATTACTGCTGATCAGTGTTTACTGGGCCAAGTCGTCATGAGTAATCAGCAATAAAGCACCGAAACGCACCCGTTGGTCCCAAGACTGGTCCCAACGGGCTAATTTCAGCCCATGCCGAAACTGCATAACCCTCCCACGGTGTCCTGCCGACCTATATCAAATCCCAAGCTTCAACGGCTGCTAAGCTGTTCACTCAAAAGAGGAACGCGCATGCCGAATTCAGACCTACTCCCCTCCCTGCTATCCAAACTCTACGAAAACCAGTTGGCACTTGAAGCCTCCATCATGGAGCTGTCGAACTGGGTGGAGCAGCGCGGCTCCGCAGATGTAGCCGAGAACATCCGAGGCGCTCTGGTCGCCATCGACCGCAATGAAGAATTTATCCACATGACGCTCGCGGTCATGATGACACCGGAGTAATCGCTAACAGGCAGAAATCGGCCAAAAGCGGCCTTCGGGTGTCTACGGAACTAGGTGCGCAAGCCAATAAAAACCCAGTAAACTTTAATCTATGGGGTTAACAAGCCCTCCTACTTGATTGATGCAAGCCTTCAATTTTTTTGATCGAGAGCGTGCGTACTCAGCGATATCTCAAGATCGTCTGCTACTATTTTGCCATCCATTGAACACCCGTAAACTCACCTCTAACAAATGGACTTGTCTGAATGAGCGAATTGAGTTTTAGAAACGATCTCAGCAACCTCATGCGTGATTGTGACCTGCAGCAGCTTCTGGATTTCATTGGGCATGACTATGACTTTGAAGCTGATCCCCACAGCGTGCTCGACAAAGCCGCCTATTACGGCAGGGAGGAAATACTCCTGCATGCGCTCGACCATGGAGGAAACCCCAATGGTACGGGTGAACTCTCAACGCCGCTGGCGTCGGTCTGCGGAAGGGGCGACTTAAAGCTTGCGAAGTTGCTGCTCAAACGCGGAGCAGAGGTCGACCTGAAAGATAAGTTCGGCCGTACAGCAATGATATCGGCGGTGTACAACGGGACGATTGCTGCAGCCAAGTTGCTAGCGGATGCAGGCGCAAGTCTGGACGGCGCTATGGAGGCGGCAGTGGACAAGCTTCGTATTGCCTTCGTGAAATTTCTTATCGAGGTCGGCGCACCCATTGACCAGGTCGATCGCTACGGGCTGACGCCCTTGCTCCACGCGTGCAGTGCCGGAAAGAAAAAGGGAAGCGAGATCGCTATGTTGCTTCTGCAAGCAGGAGCGGACGCTACCTACGTTCGGGAGGAAGATGGTATGTCGGCTATCAAACTCGGCTATTCGGGTTACGGTGAGTGTTCTGCGCAAGTCTTCGCTGAATTGAGGGCACGAGGGGCTCCAGAGCCTGAGTGGGGTTCTCAAATTGTGCAGTTGAGGTGACTTTCTAGCGTCATGGGAGACGAAAACTGAGTGGTAGTCGGGCAAAAGCTAAATTGCTAGTCAGCACCGTCGGTCTGCAGTGCGGTGAGATCACTCACTCTTAAGCGGGGCGGATAACAGCCTCACGCGAGCGCCCGCTTTCGGCCAATAGCAGACAGATCGTTCTACAGCCTCGGCGCTTTGTATCAGCCAGCAGAGCACTAGCGCAGAGAGGAAAAATACTGAGTAGGCGGTTTACCCAGGGCTTTTTTGAACATCGTGATGAATGCATTAACAGAGTCATATCCCAGGATGCCCGCCACACGTTGCACGGATACCCCCTCCGCCAAATGACTCAGTGCGATCATCAAATGCAATTGTTGACGCCAGCGTCCGAAGCTCAGCCCGGTCGTGCTTTCTACAAGCCTGGCCAGCGTTCGTTCACTGGTTGCAAGCCGAGTGGCCCACTCGCGCAACGTGGTTCGGTCGCCTGGATCGGAGAAGAGCGTATCCGCGATTTGTTTGATCTTGGGGTGGTCTGATATCGGCAAATGCAGCTCTTTCAGCGGAGCATCGGAAAGCTGCTCAAGCAGCGCTGCAACCAGCCGCGCTGTCTTGCCCTCGGAATCGTAAGCAGGTTCCTGTTCAGCGAGATGCAGGATCATCTCCCGAACAAGGGGCGTAATGGCAACCGTGCAGCATTCTTCAGGCATGGCTGCCGCACCGGGCTCAACGAACAGAAAGCAGGTCCGGGCGTTTTCGGTCACTCGGCAACTGTGCGGCGTGCCGCCCGGGATCCATACGGCGTGCTGGGGAGGGACAAGCCAGAGTGCATTTTGCACCTCACAGCTCACTGCGCCATGCAAAGACAGGATCAGCTGGCCTTTGCGATGATCATGCGGGCGGGCACCCGAATCATTGAGGTCAGGCGCAACCTTGAGGGCAATCGCTGCCTGGGTGAAAAGGTCTGAATCGAAATCTTCCGGCGAGGAAACGACATTTTTTGAGCTTGGCATAATTTAGGTATCAGGTGTCCTTATATCTATATTAGACAGTTCTGAAGTTCTCTACAGTTGTCTTCTTTTAAGAGGACAGATAAAGAATATGTCAGATACAAAAAACAAGTGGCATGCCATCGCGCTCGTCGCAGGCATTCTGCTTATCGCCGTGAACCTGCGCGTTCCCTTTACCAGCATCGCGCCCGTTGTGCCGCTGATCCAGAATGATTTTGGCTTGAGTGCCTCAGCTCTAGGCCTGCTTACTTCACTGCCATTACTTGCCTTTGCAGCCTTCTCCCCGCTCAGCGCATCGGTCGCCCGCAGGTTCGGCATCGAGCGCACGCTTTTCGGTGCACTGTTGGTCATTTCAGCGGGCATCCTGCTCCGTTCCGCAGGCAGTGCCTGGGCGTTGTACGCCGGTACGGTATTGATAGGCACCGGGATCGCCCTGGACAACGTGCTGCTGCCCGGCCTGATCAAACGCGACTTCTCAACAAAAATGGCGTCCATGACCGGCGCTTACTCCATCACGATGGGCGCAGCAGGCGCTGTCGGTTCAGCCGTAATAGTGCCGCTGACCCAATCATGGGGATGGCCGATTGCCCTGAGTTTGTTGGTCGCAGCCCCATTGTTGGCGCTGGTGGTGTGGCTGCCGCAGTTGAGAAAACACGAACACGTAAATCTGTCCGGTCCGAAACAAGCGCCAACCGTGGCCGTCTGGCGTTCGCCGCTGGCATGGCAGGTCACACTGTTCATGGGGCTGAACGCGATGCCTTTTTATGTCGCAGTCGGCTGGCTGCCGACCATTCTGATGGACCATGGCATATCCCCGGAGCAAGCAGGCACGGTACACGGCACGCTTCAACTGACCACGGCCATTCCCGGCTTGATTCTGGCAGCCACGCTTCGCCGTCTCAAAGACCAGAAACTGGCAGCCGCTACCGTCAGCCTGTTAACCGCCTCATCCCTGATCGGGCTCATTTACGCGCCAGACTACGCCATGTTGTGGGCCGCGCTCCTGGGCTTCGGCTCTGGTGCCAGCATGATGCTCGGCCTGACCTTCATCGGCTTGCGCACAAAAAATGCCGGTGACACGGCGGCACTTTCAGGAATGGCGCAGTGCGTCGGCTACCTGATGGCAGCCGCAGGCCCCTTGCTGCTGGGCCAACTGCACGACTGGACCGGTGGCTGGACAGCACCGCTGCTGATCACAGCCGCAATCTCCGTAGCCGGCGCATTCACCGGCATGCTGGCCGGGCGCAACGTTCAACTTGAACCTGCTGAATCATCGTCGCGAACAAGCCCAGCAATCCAGTCAGCGAATGCGCTCACAGCTGGCGATAGAAAGCGCTGATGCGGGTATAGCAGGTGCACAGGAACCGATGCGGGCTGCCAGTCAGCAAGCACTTCAACCAGCCGCCCTTCTCGCAGATGCTCGCTGACCACGTTCTCAGCGAGCTGCACCAGCCCTAAACCTTCAAGGCACATTTTGATGTAAAGCCCAGTCTCGTTGACAGCCGCTGTGCCGTTCACCGGGACTGAGATTTTTTCGGTGCCACGGGCAAAGCGCATTTCACCTGCTTGCCTTGCGCGGCCCGAGAAGTAATGGATGGCCCGGTGGTGAGACAAATCTTGCGGAGTTTGCGGAGTACCGTTCTCTTCGAGATAGGCGACAGAAGCACAGGTCACCCAGCGAAACCGGCCGAGTGGGCGCGCAACGAGCGTTGAGTCATCGAGCTCGCCTGTACGAATGACGCAATCGACACCCTCCTGAATCAGATCAACCTGCCGGTCATTGACGCCTATCATCAGGTAGATATCCGGGTAGCGCCGGTAAAAGTCTTGCAGATTTGGCATGACGATGAAGTGTGCAATGCCACCCGGCATATCGACACGCAAACGCCCCTGTGGCCGTTTTACGGAATCCGTCAGGCTGATCTCTGTGTGTTCGATCAGCTCCAATATTTCCCTGCATTGCGCCAGATATTGAGCGCCCTCAGGCGTCAGGCTGACTCGCCGCGTTGTTCTGTTCAGCAGGCGCACCTGCAAGTACTTCTCAAGATTTTTAACGCTGCTGGTAACTGTCGAGGCTGGCAGAGAGAGCGTCTGCGCCGCCTGGATAAAGCTTCCTGCTTGAGCCACACGTACGAAAACCTGCATCGCTTGAATACGGTCCATGACTGTTAGCAGCCTCAAAGCAGTGATCGGGAAAGGCCTTATTATTCGTAGAAATTGAATAATTAAAACAGTTTTACCACCTTTTTCCCGCAGTATCGCATTGCGTACATTGCTTCCAACGAAATTTGAAGAGGTGTACAGAAAATGGCTGAATATAACCGCAGCATCGTGCAGGCCCCGGCCGCTCCGGCCGCCCGCACACTTATCCGCGGCGCCACTGTGCTGAGCATGGATGGCGATATCGGCAATCTGGCGCGCGGCGATATCCTTATCGAAGGCAGCACCATCACGGCCATAGGTGAAAACCTTGAGGCCGGCGACGCTATGGTTATCGAGGCATCCGGCATGATTGCCATGCCGGGCATGGTCGATACGCACCGTCACTCCTGGGAAGGGCAACTGCGTCGAATCAATCCGAATGCCGAAACCCTGGAAGACTACTGCAACGCCACGCACTTCTCGTTCGCCAAATACTATCGCCCGGCTGACATGTATATCGGCAACCTGCTAACTGCATTGGGCTGCATCGATGCCGGCATCACCACCGTGGTCGATAACTCTCACAACAGCCGCACCGGCGCGCACTCCGATGCTGCGGTCGAGGCGCTGCTCGATGCTGGTATCCGGTCTGTACACGCCTCCGGTGCGCCAGTTTCCGGTGAGTGGGACAAAGCCCACTGGCCGGGCAACCTGGAGCGTCTCCAGGAAAAATACGTCAATAACGGTGACAACCCGCTGCTCTCGCTGGCGGTGATGGCGCAGCTGGAACCTGAGCTGTGGGCTGAGGCGCGGCGTCTGGGGCTGCCGATCATCACCGAATTTTTTGGCGGGGACATGGCAGCTGAGTTGGAGGCTTTGCATCGCGAGGGCCTGCTGCGCCCCGATAACATCTTCAACCACTGCACCTCGCTGCCGGACGCCGGCTGGAAAATCCTTCGCGAGGCTGGCGTGCGGGTCAACGTATGCCCGCGTTCAGATGCCCACTACGGCATTGAAGATGGAATGTTCGCCATGCAGTCGGCCCAGCGTCACGGCATCAGCCCGGGTCTGAGTGTTGACAACGAAACCTCCTACAGTGGTGACATGTTCATGGAGATGCGGGTGGCGTTCTACCTGCAGCGCGTTATGGGCATGCATCAGCAGCGCTGCTGCGGCGCAGATCATCTTCCGGTCGTGACCCTGGCCGCTCATGGCCTGCTCAAAGCTGCCACTGTTGACGGCGCCACCTGTGCCGGATTGCAGGACAAAGTCGGCAGCCTGGCCCCTGGCAAACAGGCCGACCTGATCCTTATCAGCGCGCAGGACATCAACCTTTACCCATCAGGCAACGCATTCGGCACCGTTGTACACGCGGCCGAACGCAGCAATGTCGACACGGTCATGATTCGCGGGCGCATCGTCAAGCGCGGCGGCAAGGTGCTGGGCGTGGACAGCGAAAGGCTGCGTGCGGCGATCGACGAATCCCGTGAGCATCTGTTTGCTGCTGCAGGCTATCAGCCGGATATTTTTGCCGAGACATTCATGCCGCTTGAGTCAGCCAAGTAAGGAGGCGCGATATGAACGCAGCTTACTACCTGCTGGCCGTCTGCGCGGGGCTTGGCATCACCCTGCAGACCACGCTGAATGGCCAACTCGCTAAAGGCGTGGGTGGAGATTCCGTAGCGGCGGCGCTGTTCTCATTTACTGCCGGAGCGGTATGCCTGGGCGTCTTTTCATTGATGCGTGGCGGGATAGTGGCCTCACTGGCGGCTATACCTGCCCAGCCCTGGTGGAGCCTGCTGGGCGGTCTGCTGGGTGCCGGTGCCTTGCTTAGCTATGTGGTGCTTGCGCCAAAAATCGGTCTATCAGCCCTGCTGGGCCTCGCTATCGCAGGTCAGATTATCTCGTCACTGGTTATCGATCATTTCGGATTGATGGGGGCATCGGAAAGGCCAGTGTCTCTCGTCAAGTTGGCCGGGTCGATGGTGATGCTCGCAGGCCTGGCCATCGCCCTGTTCGGTGACAGGTGGTCAGCGCTTTTCTCCAACTGACTGCCTTGTTTGCCCATCCTGTTTCGTAGGACGCAACCATGTTTGAAGCCCTAACCGACACCACCAGTCTTCTTGGCGAGTGCCCTGTCTGGTGTGAAAGAACCGAACGCCTGTTCTGGACCGACATCCCCGGCTGCGAGTTGCGTGCTCTGGACCCCGAAAGAGGCGAAGTACAGCGTTGGTCCCTGCCAGAGCAGCTAGGGTCATTTGCCCTCACGGCAGACGAGGACGTATTGCTGATGGGACTGGCATCCTGCCTGGGCTACTACAACCTGATCACCGGTCGTTTCAGCAAAATCACAGCCACCCCTGGCGTGCCCGGAACCCGGATCAATGATGGCCGCTGCGACCGCATGGGCAACTTTGTATTCAGCACAATGGACGCCGGTGAGCAGGTGCAAACCATAGGCAGATTTCATCGGCTCAACGCGGCAGCGCTCGAGACAGAAACTCTGGACCTTCCCGCAGTGGCGATCCCGAACAGCATCTGTTTTAGCCCGGACGGTTCCACCATGTATTACGCGGACTCCCTGCAAGGATGCATTTTCTGCTGCGATTACCCGTCGCTAGAAAACCAGCGTGTATTCACTACAGTCAACGGTCAGGGTGCTCCAGACGGTTCTTGTATTGATGCGCAGGGTTTTCTCTGGAATGCCGAATGGGGCGGCAGCAGGGTGGTGCGTTACGCGCCAGACGGCAGAGTTGACCGTGTGATCGAATCCCCGTGTGTTCAGACCACTTGCCCAGTATTAGGGGGCCCCGGTTATGCAACGCTGTACAGCACCAGCGCACGGATAGGGCTGGATAAGCCGACAGATTTCGATGGCACGCTGATAAAAGCCGAAGCCGTTTTAGCTGCCGGATCCCCTGAAGAGCGATTTACAGGACGACTGCACTGAATAGTGGGTGCTAGCCTGTCGCGCCGTTCTGAATGCCAACTTGGTAGGCGCGTATTAATGACCGCTTCTGGCCGCAAGCAGACCTTCATCGCCCCATAGTTCAGGAAAATGCAGCTTCTACAAATGCCTCTAACGCCTTATCTTCCAGGATTTCGATAGAGAAGTGCCCAAAGCGCTTGGGCAACCACATAATGCGTGTCCCGGATGGGGATTGCAGGTTCGCGCGGGTCAATGGCTTTCCGTTTTCGTCTTCTGGCTGAACACCGGCGACCGTCAGTTCGTCGTATGCCTTCTCGATATCCGGCGTTGAATAGCAGTGGCGATAAATCATCCCTTCTCCCGAGGAGTCTAATAGCTCCCGCAGGTTTCCCGCCAATGGCTGTACCAACATGAAACGCTCTTGACCGATCAGCGCTATCGCGTAGCGCACGTGCAGGCCACCTCGTTCCCAAACGAGCGTTTTGGATATCCTGGCATTAAGTATCTGTGCGTAGTAAGCACAGGCTTCTTCCAGATTATTGACCAGTACATCTACGTGACTGAACTTCAGATCCATTGCAGCCTTCCTGTTGAATCGACGTCCATGTTAAGCCGGAGACTCTCAGAATTCCATGGACTTCATGAATCTATATTATTGGTGTAGAAGTGCGCCAATTCGGCGGTAAACCCGCGTTCAAACTGAGGTAAGCGAGGAGCTGTCTATCGATTGATGGCGAACAAAAGTGACTGCCCGCTTTTGGCCGTTAGCTTCCTGTCGTCAGGGGCAGCAGTCGACCACGAAAGAGCCTTCGACCTCGATATAGGCCGAGATGCCACCCTCTTGTCCGACGCGATGGATTGGAGCGCTTAGGTTGCATCATGATCAGTTGTCGATGCTCGAAGGTATGCGCGACGAACAACCCCGGCCTAATTCATCACCCAGAACGGGTTAATCATGAGCAACCGCTTCTGAAATGACAGAAAATCTATCCAATAAATAAAGCTGCCCAGTGTCTCCATCAAACTTCGCACGCTACTTGCAAATCAGTGGTGCTATTTTTTTTACAGGCTCCCGATGCGGCGCGCCATCGAGAATGCTTAGTTTGCTGATCTCGAATTTGCAGCCGTTCGATGTATTGCTCACTAGGACAACTTCATATTGCGACCCAGGTTCAGTGCGAAAGCTTAAACCGCCAAGGCAGCGCCCTGGGAAATGGGTAACAGCAATGTTGATCGTTTGACCTCCTTTGAACGAGTATTCTGCTGCCTCTCGCGAGTTCGGATCGGGAGAATCAATCATTCCAATTCTTTTGGGCTCGCGCGCGCGCAGTGACTCTGTAAAGTTGTCGACGGGATTGTCAGAAACCACAAGTGCACCGTTGTTGCAGTCTGTCTCGGGGTATAGGTTAATCCACCCCATCTCTCGCGGCGAAACAAAACGAACCTTAGTTGAAGATTCGCTACTGTCCTCGACTATTGGAATATTCTGAGACACACACCCTGCTGTTCCGACGAGCAATAACAAACTAAGAAATGATAAATTTAACCTCATGCTCCCCTCCTTGGATTTAATCAAAGGTATTTGTTTCTTTATACTCAGCTTTGACCGCGGCTCCGTCCATCACAGGTTTGGCTGTGAATAGATAGGTCTTGCCAGGTTTGGCGTCGACTCTAACCAAGGGAAAGGCTATGCCGTATCCATAATTGATTCTTAATGCTACACCGTATATCCCAGGAGCCACTTTTATTTGACCGTAATCCACAAGAGAATTGGGCTCTAACACAGGTTTTCCCACGACTGGATATATAGCAATCACGGTGGTTGATAATCCGCCCCAAGACCAATCATTATCGGACTTGAAGTAGGCGCTTGCATCATTAGCAAGCCCCTCCGCTCCACGAGCCACAACTTTTTGTGAGCATCCTGATATCTGAACTGCAAATGCGAGTACACTTACAAGATAGAAAAGTTTTTTCATGGCTTCCTGCCAACTCAGACAACGTTAAAGTCGGAAATAACGCTCATACGAGATTTTAAAGGTGGACATCGATGATCGAAACTGCTGACTTTAATGAAAAGCAACATGCTGACCTCACTATTATTATATTTAAGATCGCAGTTTGCGACCGTCTCAATTTTCATCTCTTCAATAATATTCCCATTGAAGAGCTAAACAATTCATAAAATGATCGGGCGATTTGATATCACACTGCCACTGCGCAGTCAACGTATTGTTATGGTCCGTATAGCAGGCAGATTTTGCTGTCGCCTGCGGCATTTTCAGATTATGAATGAGGAACAGTTGGTGGAGATGAGCCATCGGCTCTATAGGTCAGTGCTCGATGCCCGCTTTTGGCCGATTTCTGCCTGTCGCGACTGGCTGAAATCGCCATTCAGCAAACCGGATCCCGATAACGTCTTATCCAGGAATACTGGAAGGATTTAGGC